>CAZRPD010000008.1:0-40899 GCA_964601775.1 uncultured Caulobacter sp.
GCTTTATGCGCGGGACCCATGGTTCAGCTTTCACGTGAGAGTTTCGATCCGCGCTTCACTTGCGGCGGACAGATGGGTCCCGCGCATAAAGCGCGGGATGACGGGGTGGCTCACCCCTTCGGCGTGAACCGCTCCACCATCCACGGCAGCACCCGCGCCGGGCGCTTGGCGGCGATGTCGATCAGGACCCAGTCGGTGCGGCTCTGGGCGCACATCTCGCCGTCGGGGCCGTCGATGCGGACATAGCGCTCGAAGCGCGGGCCCTTCAGTTCGCCGACCCAGGTGTAGCCGGTGGCGATCTCGTTCGGCAGCAGTTCGCGGCGGTAGTCGATCTCGTGGCGGCGCGCGACCCAGCTCCAGGGCGCGCGCTGCTCATCGCTCGCCCAGGCTTCCCAGTGAGCGATGGCCAGGTCCTGGGCCCAGGCCAGGTAGACCACGTTGTTGACGTGGCCGTTATCGTCGATGTCCGACGCCTTGGGTTCGAAAGTCAGGGAGTAGGCGTCGGCCGGTGGCTCGAACAGCTTCACGCGGCGATGAGGCCCTGCTCGGTAAAGAGGGTCTTCAGCTCGCCCGACTGGAACATCTCGCGGACGATGTCGCTGCCGCCTAGGAACTCGCCCTTGACGTACAGCTGCGGGATGGTCGGCCAGTCGGTGAAGGCCTTGATGCCCTGGCGCAGGTCGTCGTCCTGCAGCACGTCGACGCCGACGAACTCGACGCCCAGGTGGTCGAGGATCTGCACGACGACCGACGAGAAGCCGCATTTGGGCTGGTCCGGCACGCCCTTCATGAACACCACGACCGGATGCTCGGCGATGGTCTTGGCGATGAAGTCGGTGGCGGGGGTCGAGGCGACGTCGGTCATGGGCAAAGTCCTAGGAGAGTTCTGTCAGCTAGGCGCCGTGTGACGTCCGGTCAAGTGCGGCCGTCAATTACGGCCCGATCAAGTACGGTTGGCCGCCTTCTCGCGTTCCTGGGCCGAGAAGCGGGCCATCTCGATCTGGGCGCAGACGCTGGTGGGCATGTCGCGCTCGACCACGGCGGCCAAGCGCTCGACATCGGCGCGGGTGTCGGCGGTGATGCGCAGGGTGGCCAGCGATGGCTCGGTCAGGGCGTAGCCCAGGCAGATCTCCTCGCCGTTCCAGCCCGTCGTGTTGTGCAGGAAGTCATATCCGCCGACGTCGGCCAGCGGGTCGGTGCGGCGACGCCACAGGGATGGCTTGGGCGGAGCCTTCTCGCCGCCTTCGCGCAGGGACTGAGGCCAGAAGTCCTCGCCGATGACCGCGAAGTCGCGCTGGGCGGCGTGGCGGATGCGGTGGCGCTCGGCCCAGCCTGACGACAGGTTGAATGGCGCGGAGACGGCCGTGACCATGCCGTTGTTCAGCAGGCGCGGATCGATGTCGCCGCGGCTGGCGATGCCCAGTCCCAGCAGCGCCCGGCTCTGGTGCAGCGAGCGCACGCCGGCCTCGAAGGCCGCCGGCAGCTGCGGGGCCAGCGGATCGTTGATCAGGACGAGGTCCAGATACTCCAGGCCCAGGCCGTCGAAGGCCGAGCCCAGCAGGCTGTCGACCGCCTGCTGATCCAGGGCCGCGGCGTCGCCGCGCACTCGCCAGGTCAGGAACAGCAGGTGGCGCTCCACGGACGCGAAGGCCTCGCCGGCGCCCTTCAGCAGCTCCGGCGAGTCGCCCTCGATCTGGAAACTGTTGATGCCGTTCTCCAGCGCGGTGAACACTAGGGCGCGCCAGTCGCTGGCCCGCAGGCGCGAGCTGTCGGCCAGGCGCAGGGTGAGCGCCGAGACCGCCATGCTCGATTTGCCGAAGGGCCGATAGCGCACGCGGAGGGTCCTATTCCGCCGGCGCGGCGGTTTCGAGCGCCAGGGCGTGCAGCGTGCCGCCCAGCACATCCGCGAGCGCCTTGTTGACCAGCTGGTGCTGGCGCACGCGCGGCAGGCCCTTGAAGGCGGGCGAGACGATACGGGCCTTCCAGTGGTCGTTGTCGCCGGCCAGGTCGGTCAGCACGATCTCGGAATCGGGGAAGGCCGTCGTGAGGCGGGCCTCAAGCTCGGCGTGGGACATGGGCACGGGAAGGCTCCGATTCTTGGAGAGAGTACGCGTTCCGCGAGAGCGGCTTGTCGCAGATTTAATTGAATTCGTCGCGCGGCGCACGGCATGTAGCGGCCATGACCCGTCTTTATCGTCGCACCCTGCTGCTGACCGCGGCTGTCCTGTCGCTCACCGCCGCCGCGCCGGCCTTCGCCGATCCGGGCGACAGGGCGCTGGATGACGTGCGCATCCTGTCGGCCGACGACATGCAGGGCCGCGCCCCAGGCACGCCCGGTTCGGAAAAGGCGCGGGCCTATATCCTGTCGCGGTTCGCCCAGATCGGCCTGTCGCCGGTGGTGGATAAGTTCGAGCAGCCCTTCACCTTCACCAAGCGCGATGGGACGGCCGTTCAAGGGATCAACCTGGTCGCTCGCATCAAGGGGACGGAGACCGGCGGCAAGGCCATGGTCGTCTCAGCTCACTACGATCATCTGGGTGTCCGCGACGGCCAGATCTACAACGGCGCTGACGACAACGCCTCGGGCGTGGCGGGCCTGCTGGCGGTGGCCGAGGCGTTCAAGGCCAAGCCGCCGAAGCACGGCGTGATCTTCGCGGTGGTCGACGCCGAGGAGAGCGGCCTGCGCGGCGCCAAGGCCTTCGCCGCCGCCCCGCCGGTTCCACTGGAAAGCATCGCGCTGAACGTCAATTTCGACATGCTGAGCAAGAACGCCAAGAACGAGCTCTATGTCGCCGGGACGTCGCCGTTCCCGGTCCTGAAGCCGATCCTGGTCAAGGTCGCCATGACCGCGCCGGTCAGCCTGAAGCTGGGTCACGACACCGACGCCGACGGCAAGGAGAACAACTGGAGCAGCCAGTCCGACCACTATGCCTTTGGCGAAAAGGGCGTGCCGTGGGTCTATTTCGGCGTCGAGGACCACCCGGAGTATCACAAGCCGACCGACGACTTCGCCACCGTGCCGCAAGACTTCTTCAGGCGCTCGGTCGCTACCGTGGTGCAGGCCAGCGTGGCGCTGGAGCGCGATCTGGACGCCATCGCGAAGCGATAAGCTTCACGGGTTAAACTTCTAGTTTTATTACAATTCACGCCGCGACGAAATGTCGCCTAGCCGTCGCGGCATGGTTATCACTCCTTAAGCGTGGCCGAGCAACGTGACTCGGCCGACCCAAGGAGTTCGAGACCATTTCCGCCCGACTGCGAGACCGGCTACCCAGAGCCGTGCCAGCCGTGGTGCTCATCGTGGCGGCGGCCGTGGCGATGGATTTCATCGTCAACGTCCTGGTCCTGGACGCGCCGGCGAACTTCACCCCCTACATGACGATGCTGATCTCGTCGGCCCTGGCCGTGCCGCTGGCCCTGTGGGTCGTCGGCCAGACCCTGAGCCTGGAGCGCTTGCGCGATGAGCTGTCGGCCAGCGTCGCGGCCAAGGACGCCCGCCAGGCGGAGGCCGAGGCGGCTCTGGAACGGCTCAGCGAGACCAAGCGTCTCTATCGACTGTTGGCCGACAACCTGACCGACCACGTGGCGCTGTGGTCGCCCAAGGGCGAGCGGATCTACAGCTCGCCCAGCATCGAGCGCATTACCGGCTACACGCTGGAAGAGTTCATGGTCCTGCCGCCGACCGCCATGGTCAGCGAGGCGGATTTCGCGCGGGTGGGCGCGCTGATCAGAACGCTGCAGGCGGGCGGTCCCCCGGCGGTGGCCACCTATGAAAGCTTCCGCAAGGACGGCGCCTCGATCTGGCTGGAGAGCACCTATTCGCGCCTGGGCGACGGCTCCAACATCCTGCTGGTGGCCTCGCGGGACGTCACCGAGCGCAAGCAGCTGGAACTGGAACTGGTCAAGGCGCTGGAGATGGCCGAGGGCGCCTCGGCGGCCAAGTCCGATTTCCTGGCCAACATGACCCACGAGCTGCGCACGCCGCTGACGGCGATCATCGGCTTTGCCGAGGTGCTGCGCCGCTCGCGCGACCTGACCAAGACCGCCGGCCGCCAGGTCGGCCACATCCTGGACGCCAGCCACACCCTGCTCAGCGTCGTCAATGACGTGCTGGACTTCTCGCGCCTGGAGGCCGGCGGCCTGGAGCTGGACCCGGGTCCGTTCGACCCGACGGCCATGGCCTCGTCCTGCGCGGCGCTGGTGGAGGAGCGCGCCGTCGCCAAGGGCCTGGCGGTGCGCGTGAAGGCGCCCAAGAGCCTGAAGCCGATGAACCTTGACGGGCCGCGCCTGTCGCAGGTGCTGTTGAACTTCCTGTCCAACGCCGTGAAGTTCACCGCCCACGGCTCGATCACGGTGGCCTTGAGCCAGGCCGTGGATGGCGAGACGGCCGTGCTGCGCGGCGAGGTGATCGACACCGGCATCGGCATCGCGGCCGAGCATCGCGACAACATCTTCGACCGCTTCTCGCAGGCCGACGCGGCGGTGTCGCGCCGGTTCGGCGGCACGGGCCTGGGCCTGGCCATCTCGCGCCGGATCATCGAGCGCATGGACGGCAAGATCGGCGTCGATAGCGTCGCGGGGCAGGGCTCGACGTTCTGGTTCGAGGTGCGCGGTCCGCTGGCCGAGCTGGTTCCGGTCGAGGAGACCGCGGCCGTCGAGGGGCTGGACGCAGAGGCCGGCGTTCGCCTGCTGCTGGTCGAGGACAACGCCGTCAACCGCGAGCTGGTCCGCACCATGCTGGAGCCGTTCGGCGTCGAGCTGGAGACCGCCAACGACGGCGTGGCCGGCGTGGAGGCCATGCGCCAGGGCCACTACGATCTGGTGCTGATGGACGTGCAGATGCCGGTGATGGACGGCCTGACCGCCACCCGCGAAATCCGCGCCATGGAAGGCGCCCGCGGGGCCTCGACCCCGATCGTAGGCCTGACCGCCAACGTCCTGCCCGAACAGATCGCCACCTGCCTGGCGGCGGGCATGGACGATCACCTGGGCAAGCCGATCAACCCGACCAAGCTGCTGGAGACGGTGGCGCGCTGGTCGGGCCGCACGCACGCGGCTTAGGGTAAGAGCGCCCCCTCCGTCCGCTTCGCGGCCACCTCCCCCGCACGCGGGGGAGGATGATTCGTTTCTTCCTCACCCGTGAAACGGGGGAGGTGGCGCGGCGCCGATAGGCGACGTGACGGAGGGGGCGCTTAGCGCCTCAATCCACGCAGAGCGTGGCCGTCGCCTTACCGTTCTCGATCCGCGCGAAGCAGCCGAACTGGCGGTTGGTCTTCTGGCATTGGCCCGAGACCGCGCCCTGGCTTTCCAGGTTGCCCTCGGCGATGCAGGCGCCTTCGCACTGGCGTTTGTCGGTGCAGGCCTTGCCGGCGTCGGCATAGGGGATGACGCAGGTCGGGATCTGGGCCCGGCCGACGGGCTGAATCGTCCCGCCCTTGGCCGCGCAGGCGCTGGCCTGGGCCGCCGCCGACGGCGGATTGCCGGCCTCCGGCGCGCCGGTGGGCGCGCAGGCGGCGAGGATCAGGGCGGCGGCGGTAGCCAGGACAGCGATGCGCATGGTGATCCTCTAGGCCTTGGGGGCGTTCATGTAGCCCGGCAGCCAGGCCTCGTGAGCCGTGCGCAGGGTGTCCAGGTCGACGCTGAAAAGGTCGGTCGAGGCGAAAGCGTTCCCGCCCGCGACGCCGGCCAGATTGGCGTGCACGCCGGCGGCCTTGGCGGCTTCCAGCACCGCGTCGGGATCCGGCGTGGCGATCAGGTAGCGGGCCTGGTCTTCGCCCAGCAGGTACGGGTGAGCGTGGGCTGCGCTGGTGGCGTTCAGGGTGATCCCGACCTTGCTGGCCAGGGCGATATCGGCCGCGGCGACCAGCAGGCCGCCGTCCGACAGGTCGTGGATGCCCGCGACCAGGCCCGAGCTGATCAGGCTGCGCACGAAGTCGCCGTTCTTGCGCTCCAGGGCCAGATCGACCGGCGGCGGGGCGCCGTCTTCGCGACCCAGGATCTCGCGCAGATAGATCGACGCACCCAGTTCCCCGTGCGTCTCGCCGATCAGCACCAGCGTGTCGCCTTCGGCCACGTTGCCGAAGCCGGCGCGCAAGTCGTAGTCCTCAAGCAGGCCCACGGCGCCGACCGTCGGGGTCGGCGGAATGGCGACGCCATTGGTCTCGTTGTAGAGGCTGACATTGCCGCTCACGACCGGGAAGTCGAGCACGCGGCAGGCCTCGGCCATGCCGTCGGTGGCGCGGACGATCTGGCCCATGGTCTCGGGCTTTTCGGGGCTGCCGAAGTTGAGGTTGTCGGTGATGGCGATCGGCAGGGCGCCGGCGGCCGTCAGGTTGCGCCAGGCTTCCGCGACCGCCTGCTTGCCGCCCTCATAGGGGTCAGCCTGGACGTAGCGCGGGGTGCAGTCGCTGGTCACGGCGATGGCCTTGCCGGTGCCGTGGATGCGCACGATGCCGGCGTCGCAGCCGGTGGCGCTGTCTTCCAGGGTGTCGGCCATCACGTGGCGGTCGTACTGCTCCCACAGCCAGCGCTTGGAGGCCATGTCGGGGCAGCCGACGATCTTCAGGACCGCTTCGTTCCAGTCGATCGGGGCGGGGATGGTCGCCGGGTCGAGGCGCGCGTCCAGCTTGGGCTGCACCCATGGACGGTCATACAGCGGCGCGTCGTCGAACAGCGGCGCCAGCGGCACGTCGCAGACCAGTTCGCCGTGATGCTTCAAGACGAGGCGGCCAGTGTCGGTGGTGTAGCCGATGATCGCGGCGTCCAGGCCCCACTTCTCGAAGATCGCGTGGCCTTCCTGCTCGCGGCCGGGCTTCAGGACCGCCAGCATGCGCTCCTGGCTTTCCGACAGCATCATCTCGTAGGCCGACATGCCGGTCTCGCGCTGCGGGACCATGTCCATGTTCAGCTCGATGCCGACACCGCCCTTGCCGGCCATCTCGACCGACGACGAGGTCAGGCCCGCCGCGCCCATGTCCTGGATGGCGGCGACCGCGCCGGTGGCCATCAGCTCCAGCGTGGCCTCGATCAGCAGCTTTTCGGCGAAGGGGTCGCCGACCTGGACGGTAGGGCGCTTCTCTTCCGAGTCCTCGGTGAACTCGGTCGAGGACATGGTCGCGCCGTGGATGCCGTCGCGGCCGGTCTTGGAGCCGAAATAGACGACGGCCAGGCCCGGACCGGGGGCGGCCGAGTAGAAGATGCTGTCGGCCTTGGCCAAGCCCACGCACATGGCGTTGACCAGGATGTTGCCGTTGTAGCCCTTGTGGAAATTGGTCTCGCCGGCGACGGTGGGCACGCCCACGCAGTTGCCGTAGCCGGCGATGCCGGCGACCACGCCGTCCACCAGGCGCTTGGTCTTCGGGTGCTCCGGATCGCCGAAGCGCAGGGCGTTCAACAGGGCGATCGGCCGCGCGCCCATCGTGAAGACGTCGCGCATGATGCCGCCCACGCCCGTCGCCGCGCCCTGATAGGGCTCGATGTAGGACGGGTGGTTGTGGCTCTCCATCTTGAAGATGATCGCGTCACCGTCACCGATGTCGATCACGCCGGCGTTCTCGCCCGGACCGCAGATCACCCGCGGCCCGTCGATCGGGAACTTCTTCAGCTGGTTCTTCGAGGACTTGTACGAGCAGTGCTCGGACCACATGACCGAGAAGACGCCCAACTCCACGAGGTTGGGCTCGCGGCCCAGCCGCTGCAGGACGACGTCATATTCGGCGGGTTTCAGGCCGAACTCGGCGGCCAATTCGGCCATGGGCTTTTGGGGCGTGCTCATGGGCGCGCCTTCTACCTTGGTCGTCCAGATTCCGCTACAGCCGAGAGGGTGTTTATGGACCCGGTGGGGCAGTCGGCGCGCCGGCGGCTTCGTTCCACTTGGCCGCGGCCAGGGCGATCCACTGGTCGATCACCGCGCCGCCCTTCTCGACCGAGCCCATCCGCAGCGAGACGCCGATGACGACGGCGCCGAACAGGGCCAGCAGCACGATCAGCGTATTGAGCAGCGGGTTCATGCCCGAGCGCTTGCGGCGCTTGGCCCAGACGGGCACGCCGCTGACATAGGTCTCTGGAAACCGAACTTCAGGATCGGCCATGTTGGTCTTAGCTCTATGTGTCTCGTGAAGGCTCCACCGACGCCTTCTGGTGAGTTCCCTTGAGCGAACAATGGTCGATGGGTGGCGCGTGTTCCAGCGGGCTCGCCCAGGCGGTGCGGCTTAACCATAATTCTCTAGCGGCAGGCGAAGCGCTGCCGGAAAATCCTGAAAAATCTGAAGCTTGGCGGGAATTAAGGCGACTCCGCCGTAGGAACAGCGCGAGTCCGAGGTCGTTCTATCTGTGTGCTTGATGAGAGCGCTGTGAACCAAGGAGAAGCCCGATGGCTGACAACAACCGCAATCCACAGCAACAACCGAATGATCCGCAACGCCGAGCGCCGGACCAGCAGCAACGGCAGGGCGAGGCCAGGCCGAACGAGCAGGGCCGCGAAGAGCAGGGCCGCAATTACGGCGGCCAGGCCAATCAGCAGGATGATCAGGTCAGGCGCGGCGAACGCTGACCTCTCTAAGACTCTCCGTAGCGGGAAGGGCCGGCGCTGACACGCCGGCCCTTTCTTTTATTTGGCGTCGACCACCGGCAGCTCGATGAAGCTGGTCGTGTCACCGGCATGGAACACGCGCTGGGTCGCCTTCACATAGTCCTCCGGCTTGGCGAAGAAGATGTTCGGCACGAAGGTCTGCGGGTTGCGGTCGTAGAGCGGGAACCAGCTGGACTGCACCTGGACCATGATCCGGTGGCCCGGCTGGAAGGTGTAGTTCGCGGTCGGCAGGATGAACTGATACTTCAGCGGCTTGTTCGGCGTCAGGGCCTTGGGCGCGCTGAAGCTTTCACGGTATCGGCCGCGGAAGATGGTCATGCCGACCGGCAGCTGGTAGCCGCCCAGCTCCGGTTGGCTGGTGACCTCGTCGGGATAGACGTCGATCAGCTTGACCACCCAGTCGCTGTCGCTGCCGCTGGTCGAGGCGGTCAGGTTGACCTTGGGCACGCCGGCGATCTTCAGCGGCTCGGTCAGGGGCTCGGTGACATAGGTCAGGACGTCGGTGCGGCCATCGACGGTGCGCTGGTCGCTGACCAGCCAGGGCTGCCAGCGGGTTCGATCGGCGAACTGCAGCGGGCGGGCGATGTAGGGCACGGGCTTGGCCGGGTCTGAGACATACTCGTCATAGGCCCCCGCGCCCTTGGCCGCCGCCGGGGCGGTGAAGGACAGGCCGCCCTTGGGCTCGAGATAGAGATTCTTCGTCGCCTTGTTTTGGGGCCAGCTCGCGTAGCGGTTCCACTTGTTCTGGCCGGGGTCGTAGATCAGCACCGGCGGGGTGTCGGCCTTGGCGCCGTCCTTCAGGTGCTGGTCGAAGAAGGGCTTGAGCACGTCGCGGCGGAACTGCAGGGCGGTGTCGCCGTCCCACTTGAACGGACCCAGGTTGTAGCCGTCGTAGTTCACCTGGCTGTGCCGCCACGGGCCCAGCACCAGGTAGTTCATGTCGTTGTTGGTATCCTTGGACTCCAGCGCCGGATACGAGTGCACCGCGCCCCAGATGTCCTCCTGGTCCCACAGGCCCTGGATCCACATGGTCGGCACCTTGAGCGGCGTCTTCTCCATGGTCTTGTCGAGAGCCTGCTCGCTCCAGAAGCTGTCATAGGCGGTGTGGGCGAACAGCTTCTGCGCCCAAGGCAGCTTGTCCAGGCCGTGGTTCCTGGCGTAGTCGCCGGCCGAACCCTCGCGCAGGAAGTTGGCGTAGTCGTCATAGCCCTGGCGCTGCACGCCGTCGCCCGCGCCGCGGACCGAGGTCTGGCCGGCGAAGTAGTCAAAATTGTTCTGGCGGAAGGCGCCGTGCTGGAACCAGTCGTCGCCCATCCAGCCGTCGACCATCGGGCTCATCGGGGCGGCGGCCTTCAGCGCCGGGTGCGGATTGACCAGGGCCATCACCACCGTGAAGCCCTCGTAAGAGCTGCCCAGCATGCCGACCTTGCCGTTGGTCTCGGGGACGTTCTTCACCAGCCAGTCGATGGTGTCGTAGGCGTCGGTCGAATGATCGACCTCGGACGAATTCAGCGGCCCCTTCAGCGGCCGGGTCATGACGTACTCGCCCTCCGAGCCGTACTTGCCGCGGATGTCCTGGAAGACGCGGATGTAGTCGCGATCGGCCACGAACACCTCGTCGCCCTGCGGCAGCAGGCCCAGCATCTTAGGGCTGTCGGCGCGGGCGGCGCGCTTGGCGGCGTTGTAGGGCGTGCGCGTTAGAAGGATCGGCAGGTTCTTGCCGCCCTTGGGGATCACGACGACGGTATAGAGCTTGATCCCGTCGCGCATGGGGACCATGACGACGCGCTTTTCGTAGTCCTGGTTGACCTTGGTCGCGACGTACTTGCCGTCGATGTCCGGCGTCATCGCGGTGACTTGAGCGTGCGCGGCGCCGGCGAAGACGGTAACGGCCGCAGCGGCCAACAGACCGGCGCGCAGCGTGGAAACGAGACTCATGGTGGGCCCTCCTGCAATTGAGGGGCACCTTAAGAGCCGTTTTCGGTGAGTGCTATAGTGTAACGCTGAAGTTCCTGCCGTCCGTGAACGGCAATGGAAAAGCGTCAGGCGCTCTGGAAGATGCTGCGGAACAGCACCGCGCCGTCTTCCGAGCCGAGGTCGGCGTCGAAAGCGCGGTCGGGGTGGGGCATCAGGCCCAGGACGTTGCCGCCCTTATTGACGATGCCGGCGATGTTACGCGCCGAGCCGTTGGGGTTTTCCTGGTAGCGGAACACCACCTGACCCTCGCCCTCGAGACGGTCCAGGGTCTCTTCGTCGGCGAAGTAGTTGCCCTCGCCGTTGCCGACGGTCATGACCGCCTGGCGCTGTTCGCCATAGCCGGCGGTGAAGCGGGTCTGGCCGTTGACGATGTCCAGGCCGACCGGCTTGCAGACATATTTGAGGCCGGCGTTGCGCAGCAGGGCGCCGGGCAGCAGGCCCACTTCGGTCAGCACCTGGAAGCCGTTGCAGATGCCGACGACGGCGACGCCCTTTTCGGCGGCCGAGACGACTTCCTTCATCACCGGGCTCTGGGCGGCCATGGCGCCGCAGCGCAGATAGTCGCCGTACGAGAAGCCGCCGGGCAGGACGATCAGGTCCAGGTCGTCCGGCAGCGCCGTCTCCTGGTGCCAGACCATTTCGACACGGGCGCCGGCTGAGCGCTCGATGGCGACCTTGCAATCACGATCGCAGTTGGAACCGGGGAAGACGACGACGGCGGCTTTCATGGCGCGGGCCTGTAGCACCGTTCGAAGCGGTTGTCAGGCCTTCAGGCGCTCGCGATCGTCCTAACTTCCGCCAGGGCCGCGTCGACCTCCTCGGGCGTGTTCATCAGGCTGGGCGTCAGGCGCACGTGCTGCACGGCGTAGGGCGCGGCCGAGGCGATCACCCGGCGCTGGCGCAGGGCGTGAACCGAGCCGCTGGCCGACTTGCCGGCGATGTCGAACGAGACGATGCCGGCCGACAGGCGCGGGTCCAGCGGCGTCACCAGCCGCACGTTCGGGATCGAGGCCAGGCCCGCCTTCAGCCGCGAGGCCAGCAGGGCGGTGCGG
This sequence comes from uncultured Caulobacter sp., assembly GCA_964601775.1. Taxonomy (GTDB): domain Bacteria; phylum Pseudomonadota; class Alphaproteobacteria; order Caulobacterales; family Caulobacteraceae; genus Caulobacter. The sequence continues at coordinate 11,620 of CAZRPD010000008.1, forward strand.
TCGGCCACGGCGCGCTTGCCGATCTTCTCGTGGAAGTCGACGGCGGCGGGGATGGCCCAGATGTGCTCGAACGCCTTGAAGCCGCCGGGCGACATCAGCACGCCGTTGGCGTCCTCGGGCAGGGGGGCGTTGTTGATCCACGCGCCCCAGGCGCCGCTGTCGACGAAGCTGGGAATAGTCGGGCGCAGGGCCTTCCAGCCCCGGTCGTTGGCGACGATGACGCCGGTGCCGCGCGGACCGAACAGCCACTTGTGGCAGCCGGCCACGAAGATGTCGCAGCCCAGGCTGGCCATGTCGGCGTCCTGGTTGCCGAAGCCGTGCACGCCGTCGACGACCAGGATGATCTGCTGGGCTTCTGGCCGCGCGGCGTTGACCTGGGCCAGGGCGGCCGAGATCGCCGGGATCGGGATCTTCAGGCCGGTGCTGGAATGCACCCAGGTCAGGGCCAGCACCCGCGTCTTCGGCGTGATCGCGCCCATCAGCCGGGCGACCATCTGGGGCTCGGAGACCTGGCCGATGTCGTCGTAGAGCGAGATCCGGCGGATGGCTGCGCCGTTGCGCAGGGCCGCGTGGCGCAGGCTCTCGTGCGTGACGTAGTAGTCCTGGTGGGTGGTCAGGATCTCGTCGCCATAACCCAGTTTCAGGCCGGAATAGACGAGGGCCGCGCCCATGGTGGTGCTGTCGGTCAAGGCCACATGCCGGCCCTCGACGCCCATGTAGCGGCCGGCGGCGGCGCGGCTGTAGCCCTGCAGGCGGCGGTTGTTGTCCTCCAGGAAGGTCACCGGCCGCCAGTCCAGCTCGCGGCGGAACTGGTCGATCGCCGCCCGCACCGGCTTGGGGTGGGTGGCGATCAGCATGGCGCTCATGTTGATCTGGTCGGGGGCGGTCTGGAACTGGCCGCGGACGGTGTTCCAGTCGGGCGAGACGGGCAGGGCGGGCGCCGCCGCCTCCTGGGCCAGAGCCGGAGCGGCGGCCATGCTTACGCCCGCGCCGAACAGAAAGCTCCTGCGGCCTACACGCATCGTCTGAGATCCCAGCCCGCCGGCGGTCCGGCGTCAGGTCAACGCGCGCGGGGACCGGCCGTTCACAGCTTGGCCGTCAGGCGCATTCGTCGAGCTCGGGGGTCACCGTTTCGCCGGTCGGCGGCGGGAAGGGGGTCTTGAAGGTGAAGGCGGCCGGCGTGGGGCCGTGGGTCCGGAGAAGTTCCAGCTTTTCCAGCGCCTCCTCGACGGTCGGTTCGTGGCCGGCCGGGACCCACCACAGGGCCTGGAAGAGGTCCATGGGCTCGAACCACTCGCTGCGGCGGCGCATGACGCCGACATGGTCGCTGCGATAGACAAAGGCGCCCAGCGAGGGGATGTCGGTCCACACCGACATGTTGGGGATGAACAGCGGGTCGGCCCCGATCGCCAGGTCCGTGGCGTTGTTGCCGTCGCCCTTCAGCCGCCAGACGAAGCCCGGTGAGGATTCGGCCAAGGCGTTGATGCGATCCAGGTTGTCGGCGAAGTCCTTGATCGACGGATGATCGATCGGCGCCTTCAGGCGGCCGACATTGACCTGGGCCAGGTGAAACTGCGGGCTCATCGGCGATCTCTCCCTCTCGTCCATGGCCAGCGAACATCGTGCGCTAAGGCTCAGGGCGAAAGGGGAGGCCGAGGTTACATTTTCGTCAGAGCTCGACCATGTCGAAGTCGGATTTCGGCGTGCCGCACAGCGGGCAGATCCAGCCGGCCGGGATGTCTTCCCAGCGCGTGCCGGGCGCCAGGCCCTCGCCTGGATCGCCCTCGGCCTCGTCGTAGAGATAGCCGCAGGTGCGGCACTGCCAGACCTTGTAGGGCGCGCTCATCGCCGCCTCAGTGCATCTTGAAGCGGATCGGCACCGACTTGGGGCCGCAGACGAAGTTGGCGGTCATCCGCGTGGGCTGGCCGTCCAGTTCGACGCTGTCCAGGCGCGCCAGAAGCTCCTCCCACAGCACCCGCATCTCCATCCGCGCCAGGTGCTGGCCCAGGCACACATGCGCGCCGTAGCCGAAGGCGACGTGCTTGTTGGGCGTGCGGTCGACCTTGAAGGCGAACGGGTCGTCGAACACCGCCTCGTCGCGGTTGCCGGACGGATAGGACAGGAACAGCCAGTCGCCCTTGGCGATCTTCTGGCCGGCCAGTTCGGTGTCGGCGGTGGCGGTGCGCATGAAGTGCTTCACCGGCGTGACCCAGCGGATCGACTCCTCGATCAGGCCGGGAATCAGCGACGGATCTGCCTTCACCTTGGCGAACTGCTCGGGGTTTTCGGCCAGGGCCCACAGCGCGCCGGCGGTGGTCGAGGAGGTGGTGTCGTGCCCGGCCGTGGCGGTGATGATGTAGTAGCTCATCGCTTCCAGGTGGCCCATCGGCTGGCCGTCGACCTTGCCGTTGGCGATGATGCTGGCCAGGTCCTCGCGCGGCGCCGCGCGGCGGTCCTCGGTGATGGCGTTGAAGTACAGCATGAAGTCCATGACCACCGACTGGATGCTGTCGACGCCTTCCTTGACGTCGGTGATCGACTTGCCGGTGCGGTTCAGGTCGGGGTCGGCGTTGCCGAACAGCTCCTGGGTCAGTTTCAGCATGCGCGGCTCGTCGGCCTCGGGCACGCCCAGCACCTCCATGATCACGTGCAGCGGATAAAGGAACGCCACGTCGCGCGCGAAGTCGCAGCGGTCGCCGTGCTGGGCCATGCGGTCGATGAAGCCGCGGGCGATCTCGCGAATGCGGGCCTCCAGCGCCCGCAGGTTCTGCGGCATCAGCGAGGGCTGGGTCACGCGGCGGTAGGCGAAGTGGTCGGGGTTGTCCATCTGCACCAGCGAGCGGACCAGATGGGGCGAGCCGCCCATCATCTCGCGCACCTTCTGGTCGGCCTCGATGGTGGTCAGCACGGTGGAGCGGTCGCCGTTGTGGAACAGCTCGTTCTGGCGCTCGACCTCCAGGATGTCGGCGTGGCGGGTGACGACCCAGAACGGATCGAAGCCGTCGGGCTGGGCCACGTCCAGCGGCGCTTCGCGGCGCAGCCAGGCGAAGGCCCGGTCGGCGCGCTCGCCGTCGGCATAGGCGGCGGGGTCGACGATGTCGCGTGCGATCTGCGCCGGAATCGGCATGTCCTGGGCTCCCTTTGACGAGGCGGCTCTGGCGGCCGTCTTCGATATTTGATTGTTGTCCAACAAATAACTAAGATACGCAAGATGACCTCAGCCCTTAAGGCCCCCGCGCGCCGCACCCAGTCCGACCGCCGCCAGCTGTCCGAGAGCGAGCTGCTGCGGGCGGCGGCGGAGCTGATCGCCGAGCAGGGGACGGCGGCGGCGACCTTCGAAGCGATCGGGGCGCGGGCCGGCTACAGCCGCGGGCTGGCGACCCAGCGGTTCGGCTCAAAGCAGGGGCTGATCGAGGCGCTGATCGCGCGGCTGCAGGCGCGGATCGAAGGGCTGCTGGACGATCGCCATCTGGACGATCTGGACGGGCTGGAAGCGATCCTGGCCTTCGTCGACATCTTCCTGCGCAATCTCTCGCAGGACCAGGAGATGCGGGCCTATTTCGTGCTGATGGCGGGGGCGGTGGCCGAGGTGTCGGCGCTGCGCGGGCCGTTCGCGCAGGCGCACCGGACGGTCGAGGTGCGGCTGGAAGCGCTGGTGCTGCGCGGGCAGGCGGAGGGCGTGATCCGCGCCGGACTGAACCCCGACGCGGCCGCGCTGATGGTCGGTTCGCTTCTGCTAGGCCTGTCGACCCAGCTGCTGATCGACCCCGGCATGGACCTGGAGCCGATCCGCGAGACCAGCCTGACCACACTGCGGGTCAGTTTCGGGGTGTGAGGTGGGGCTTACGCCACCTCGATGCGGTAGCTTTCGATGACCGTGTTGGCCAGCAGCTTCTCGCACATGGACTTGACCTCGGCCTTGGCCGCTTCGGCGTCCGCGCCGTCGAGGTCGAACTCGATCACGCGGCCGACACGCGCGTCCTTGACCGACGGCCAGCCCAGGCCGTGCAGGGCGTTTTCGACAGCCTTGCCCTGAACGTCGAGAACGCCGGGCTTCAGGAACACGTGGACGGTGGCTTTCACGGATAGACTCTCCCCTCGCGACGCGGCGCGTCGCGGCAGTGTAGACACGGAAGGCTTAGTGCACGCCGCCTTGGATGACGGTCGGCATTTCCTTCATGATCCCCAGGCGGCGGGCCACCTCGGTATAGCTTTCGATGACATTGCCCAGGTCGCGACGGAAGCGGTCCTTGTCCAGCTTCTCGTTGGTCAGGCTGTCCCACAGGCGGCAGCTGTCGGGGCTGATCTCGTCGGCCAGGATGATCCGCGAGAAGTCGCCCTCATAGATGCGGCCGAACTCGATCTTGAAGTCCACCAGCGTGATGCCGACGCCGCTGAACAGGCCCGACAGATAGTCATTCACCCGCAGGGCCATGGCCATCATGTCGTCGATCTCCTGGGTCGCGGCCCAGTTGAACGCGGTGATGTGCTCCTCGGAGACCATCGGGTCGCCCAGCTTGTCGTCCTTGTAGTAGAACTCGATGATCGAGCGGGGCAGAGGCTGACCTTCCGTCAGGCCCAGGCGTGTGGCGATCGAGCCGGCGGCGATGTTGCGCACCACGACCTCGAGCGGAACGATCTCGACTTCCTTGATCAGCTGCTCGCGCAGGTTCAGGCGGCGGATGAAGTGGTTCTGGACGCCGATCCCGTTCAGGCGAGTCATGATGTACTCGCTGATCCGGTTGTTGATGACGCCCTTGCCTTCCAGGACCGCCTTCTTCTGCGCGTTGAAGGCCGTCGCGTCGTCCTTGAAGTACTGGATCAGCGTACCGGGCTCTGGGCCCTCGTACAGGATCTTGGCCTTGCCTTCGTAGACTTTCTTGCGGCGGGTGGTCATGGCTCTCGTCGAGGCCCTTCTGGAAGCGCGCGCTCGGCCAAGGTCCGGAAACTTTCTCCGGAGAAACGAAAAGCGCGCGCGGCGGATAGCTGCGCGCGGCGTTCGACTCAAGGCCGCTCACTGAAAATGTCCTCTGGAACCTACCTGAAGGGGCGCTCACGCGCAAACGCGGGTGGGTCTTTTTGGTCTATGGCGACGCCTAAACGACGCCTGCGGCTTCAGGGCCGATTGCGGTGGAGACCGGCAAAGGATATGCAGCCGCCGGAAGAGCATGATAGCCGAAAGTGGACGCCGGTTTCGGCGACTATCATGCTCTAATTGTTTAGAATCAGAACCTGTCGCGTCCAGATGGACGTGACAGGTTCTGGGCGACTTTGGGGCCTTCATGACCACCTTCGACGACCGCGAACAGGCTTTCGAGCGCAAGTTCGCGCTGGACAACGAACTGGAATTCAAGGCGACCGCGCGCCGTAACCGCCTGCTGGGCGAATGGGCGGCCGGCCTGATGGGCCTGACGACGGTCGACGAGTACGCGCGCGCCGTGGTCAAGTCCGACTTCGAACAGCCGGGCGACGAAGACGTCTTCCGCAAGGTCTCCGAAGACCTGAAGGGCTCGGGCGTCTCGGTGTCGGACAGCGAAGTCCGCATGAAGATGGCCGAACTGCTGGCCCAGGCCCGCGAGCAGCTCAAGGCCGGCGAGTAAGCTTCTCGCCAAGGCCGGAACGAACAAGGCCGCTCCCTCGGGGGCGGCCTTTTCTTTTGCCTGGATTGGCGGGATGATGACCTAAGCGATCAGGCTCGCGAGGACGCCATGACCACCGTCACCCTCGACTACGCCGAGAAGAACCTGTCCCGCCTCCTGGCCGAGGTCGAAGCCGGCGGCGAGGTCGTCATCGCCCGCGACGACAAGCCAGTGGCGCGGCTGGTGGCGGAGCCGGCCGAGCAGCCCCGGCCACGTCGGGTGTTCGGTTCGATGAAGGGGCAGGTCGCGATGGACGACAGCTTCTTCGACCCGCTCCCCGAAGAAGAGCTCGCGCTGTGGGAAGGCGGGCCAGACGACAAATGAGGCTGCTGCTCGATACGCACGCGCTGATCTGGTTTGTCGAAGGTTCCGACAAACTAAGGTCCAGTGTCCGCGCGGTGATCGAGGATCAGAGCAACATCGTCTTTGTCAGCGCCGTCTCGGCCATGGAGATCACGACGAAGGTTCGGCTCGGTAAGCTTCCTTCGGTGAAGGCTCTGGCGGAGAGCTTCGAAGCTCAGATTCTTATGCGGGGCTTTGCGCCGCTGGCGATCGAACTGGCGCATGCAGAGCGCGCCGGCAGCATGCCCGGCGAGCATCGCGATCCATTTGATCGTTTGCTGATGGCGCAGGCCTTGATCGAGGATTTGGCGCTCGTCTCGAACGAGAAGATCTTCAACAGCTATGGCGTCACGCGTCTTTGGTGAGCGCCTCGCGTAACGCGCTCCACGCCTGCGCTTTCTGCTCGAACGTCCGCGCCGCGTGGGCGGGGCTGGAGGAGGGAAGGGCCAGGGTGGGGATGCGGTCGCCGATCAGCCGGCCGCCCAGCTTGGCCGCCGCGCCGCCATTGAAGGCGACGAGGCGCAGGGCGGGCAGCGCAGCTATCAGGGCCAGGAGATCGTTGGTGGCCGGATCGCGGATCGCCGCATCCAGGCTGCCGGGGCGGTCGGCTTCGGCGATGACGTCCCAGAGGCCGACGTGGTGGGCCTGAAGGGTCGCCAGGCGATCCTCATAGGCCAGCGGAACCAGGGGCGTGTCGAGCACGCCTTCCATCAGCCGCCAGAAGGCGTTCCTGGGGTTGCCGTAGTACTGCTGTACGGCCAGCGAGGCCTCGCCCGGCAGGCTGCCCAGGATCAGGACGCGAGTGTCCGCGTCGACGACCGCGGGGAAGCCTGCCTTGCGAATTAGGCTTGCACCCCGAACACGCGGTCGAAGATCACGTCGACGTTCTTGGTGTGGTAGCCGAGGTCGAACAGGCTCTCGAGGGCCGCGTCCGACAGGGCCTTGGATACGGTTTCGTCGGCCTTCAGCAGGTCGAGGAAGCGGCCTTCGCCGCGCCAGACCTTCATGGCGTTGCCCTGGACGGCGGCGTAGGCGTCTTCACGCGACACGCCTTCCTGGGTCAGGGCCAGCATGACGCGCTGCGAGAACACCAGGCCCCCCAGCTTGTCCAGGTTCTTGGCCATGTTGTCGGGATAGATGTTGAAGCGCTCGATGACGCCCGCCAGGCGGCGCAGGGCGAAGTCGAGGTGGATGGTGGCGTCGGGGCCGATGCCGCGCTCGACCGACGAGTGGCTGATGTCGCGCTCGTGCCAGAGGGCGACGTTCTCCATCGCCGGCACCACGGCCGAGCGGACCAGACGGGCCAGGCCGGTCAGGTTCTCGGTCAGGATCGGGTTGCGCTTGTGCGGCATGGCCGACGAACCCTTCTGGCCGACCTCGAAGGGCTCTTCGGCTTCCAGGACCTCGGTGCGCTGCAGGTGGCGGATCTCGGTAGCCAGGCGCTCGACCGACGAGGCGACGACGCCCAGAGCCGCAAAATAGGCCGCATGGCGGTCGCGCGGGATCACCTGGGTCGAAACCGGCTCGACGGCCAAGCCCATCTTGTCGGCCACGTGGTGTTCGACGCGCGGGTCGACATTGGCGATGGTGCCGACGGCGCCCGAGATCGCGCAGGTGGCGATCTCGAACTTGGCCATCGCCAGGCGCTCCTTGGCGCGCTGGAACTCGGCGTAGTAGCCGGCCAGCTTCAGGCCGAAGGTGATCGGTTCGGCGTGGATGCCGTGGCTGCGGCCGACGCAGACGGTCATCTTGTGCTCGAGCGCGCGGCGCTTCAGGGCGGCCAGGACGAGGTCGACGTCTTCCAGCAGCAGGTCGGTGGCCTTGCTGAGCTGCACGGCGAAGCAGGTGTCCAGCACGTCGCTGCTAGTCATGCCCTGGTGCAGGAAGCGGGCCTCGGGCCCAACGATTTCCGACACGTGGGTCAGGAAGGCGATGACGTCGTGCTTGGTGACGCGCTCGATCTCGTCGATGCGATCGCTGTCCCAGACCGCATCGCGGCCCTTTTCCCAGATCGTCTCGGCGGCGAGTTTCGGGATGGTCCCGATCTCGGCCATGGCGTCGGCGGCGTGGGCCTCGATCTCGAACCAGATCTTGTACTTGGTCTGGCTGGACCAGATGGCGGCGGCTTCGGGGCGGGCGTAGCGGCTGATCATGGGCGGGCGTTTCGGCCGCTCGGCCCCGCGAGTCAAGTGAAGAGGTCTATTACTTAGAGCGGAACGAACCCAGCCGCGGTGAGGTCGACCTTACGCATGTCCAGGCCTGCCTGGGTCATCTGGCGGTGAGCGGCGTCGGCCAGAACGCGCTGCTGGGCGGCGTTCTTCTGCTGCTGGGCTTGCTCAATGGCCATGTCCATCAGGATGACTTGGTAGAGCAGACCTTCGGCATAGCGCTGGCGAGCGACGGGGGTGTTCAGGCCCATGCCGGCGAAGTTCACCGCCCGGGCGACATGAGCGCGGGCGCCGCGGGCCTGTTCCGGGCTCATCTGGTTCTGGACGTTGTTGGCGGCGCCCCACATGCCCATGAAGTAGATCGCGGTCGCGTCCACGACATTGCTGGTATCCAGGCCGAACCGGCGGAAGATCGGCGTGGCCACGGTCAGCGGATCGCGGCGAACCAGTTCTTGCGACAGCACACGGCCGGCGTTGGCGTCCTTGCCCGAGACCCGCTTCACCAGGTCAGCATGGACCACGCGGGTGACGGCCGGATCGCGGCGGAAAGTCAGCTGGTTGGCCGGCACGGAGGTCGGCGGGGCCGGACGCGCGGCGGGCCGCCGGCCCGCGGCCCGGTCCCGACGCTCCTGGGCGGCTTCGTTCGTACGGTTCAGCAGGTTGTGGTGCAGCGTGTTCATGGCGTCCGCCGCCGCGAACCCTTGCCACGCATAGTCTTGCGCGACTGCGGGCGAGCGGGCGGGGACCATCAGCGTCAGGCAGGCGAGGGGCGTCGGGAGGCGGGGCATGGCGTCTCCAGGCTGGACCGCTGGTAACGGTCCAGCCTGGCTTCGGGTTGCGCGCTTTAAGCGCCCGCGCGTTCCTTCATGTGCTTGACCATGCCGATGCTGGCCAGGGCGTAGTGGATGCCGGCCCAGGCGTAGAAGCACAGTGAGATGATGATCCCCTGCTGGCTCGACAGCGCTAGCGTCGTACGGCACTGGGCGGCCAGTTCGGCCGACGAGCCGGCCGGAGCGACGCCGCCGGGGCAGGCCGCCGCGAAGTTCGTCGCGCCCGGCGTTCCGAACGAGGCCAGCAGGCTGTGGACCACGCCACCGGCGTCGGGGACGTTGAAGTGATACTGCGCCAGGTGGTCGATCAGCCAGCCGGTGAAGACCGGCCCGCCGCCCAGAGCGATCAGATTGAGGAAGAAGAACAGAATGGCCGTGGCGGTGGCGCGGCGGTGCGGCTCCACCGAGTTCTGCACGACGCCGAAGGTCGGGGCCAGGTACACGTAGTGGAAGATCCCCGGGATCAGCAGGATCGCCGCGGTCGCCTTCCAGTCGGTCTGCAGATAGGCCAGAATGTAGATCGGCGTGCAGACGATCAGGCCGATGGCCGGGGTCCAGGCGTACCATTTGACGCTGCGCTTGGCGGCCCAGTCGCTCAAGAAACCGCCGACCAGGGTGCCGACGCCGGCCGAGAAGCCGCCGATCAGACCCACGATCAGCCCGACCTCCGCCAGGTTCAGCCCAAAGGCCCGCACGAAGTACGAAGGCACGAAGGCGCCTGAGCCGTACGAGCCGAACGAGGCGATGGTCACGCCCAGCACCATGTGCAGCACCGGCCACTTGCCAAACAGCACTTTGGCGACGGCCCAAAGCTCCTTGAACTCGTTGGCCAGGGAGAAGGCGGGCTTGGGCTCGACAATAACGTCTTCGGCTTCGAGCGGCTTTTCGACGATCTCGGAATGGCCGCGCGGCGGCTCCTTGATCACCAGCTTGACGATCAGGGCCAGGATGATGCCCGGCAGGCCGACGATGACGAAGGCCACGCGCCAGCTGAACTCGGTCGCCAGCCAGCCGCCGGCCACAGCGCCGAACATCGTGCCCAGCGGAATGCCGAACGAATAGATCGACAGGGCCGAGGCGCGCTTCTTGGGCTCGTAATAGTCGCTGATCAGCGAGTGGCTGGGCGGCGAGCAGCCGGCCTCGCCGACCCCGACGCCGAAGCGGAAAAGGGCCAACTGGGCGAAGCTGCTGGCCGCGCCACACAGGGCGGTGAAGCCCGACCAGATGACCAACGACACCGAGATGATCGTCACCCGATTGAAGCGCTCGGCCAGGCGGGCGATCGGGATGCCCAGCAGGGTGTAGAGCAGGGCGAAGTAAAGACCGCCCAGCAGGCCTAGCTGGGTGTCGGTCAGCTTCAGGTCGACCTTGATGGCCTGACCGATGGTGGCGATGATCGTCCGGTCGATGAAGTTGAAGGTGTAGGTGGCCAGCAGCAGCCCCAACACCGCCGCCTTGTAGCCATTCGTATAGACGGGCGAACGCCCGCCGGACGCATGCGCGTCGGCCATCCTGACTCTCCCTTCAAACATTTGTTCTAATTCTTGAAGGGACTGTAGACGCAGCGGAAGCCAAAGCGCCAGAGGCTATTTTACAAGGCCTCCGGCGCCCTCAGGTCACTAGGCCACCATGTCGCCGGCGATGGTCTTGCGAGCCCGCCAGAACAGCCAGAACGACACCAGGCCCATGCCCGCCGAGACCATCAGCGCCCAGCGCACGCCCTCGGCCGAACCCATGCCGAGCGGGCCGGCGAAGAAGTCGCTCATCAGGCCGACGCCGACGGGACCCAGGCCCAGGCCGATCAGGTTGATGATGAACAGGAGCACCGCCGAGGTGGTGGCGCGCATGGTCGGATCGACGATGCTCTGGGCGGTGGCGTAGACGGGGCCGTACCACAGGGTGCCCAACAGGATCGGGATGGCCAGCAGCGCCATGGCCGGCACGGCCTGGGGCAGGTTGATCGCCACCAGATAGAACGGGATGGCCAGCAGCGAGGCGATGGCCGGGACCACGACATAGGCGCGGATGTCCTTGGAGCCGTAGCGGTCGGCGATCACCCCGCCCAGCCAGGCCCCGATCACGCCGGCCGTGCCGCCGATCAGGCCCAGGGCCAGGCCCAGGAAGCCCGTCGATTTCAGGCCGAACATCGCCGCCAGGCTGGCCAGCTCGGCGGTGTGGTTGCGGAAGAAGAACGAGGCGGCGAACGGCGCCTGGCCGTAGCCGATGAAGGCCTTGATCGCCGCGGCGAAGGCCACAAGCCAGAAGGTCTTCTTGGCCATCAGCACGGCCAGGGCCGCGCCGAAGGTGATCTGTGGCGTAGCGCGGGCAGCCAGATCGGCCATCAGGCGCTTGCGGGGTTCGACCAGGGTGAAGGCGGCGATCAGGGCGAAGATCACGCCCGGCGCGCCGGCGACCATGAACGCCACGCGCCAGCCATAGGCGTCGGCCACCAGCCCGCCCATGGCCATGCCCAGCAGCGAGCCCAGCGGCGTGCCGATCGAATAGAAGGCGATGGCGCTGGCCCGCTTTTCTTTGGGCACGTAGTCGGTGATCAGCGAGTGGGCGGGCGGGGTGCAGCCGGCCTCGCCGACGCCGACGCCGATGCGAGCCAGGATCAGGTGCCAGAAGTTCTGGGCGAAGCCGCACAGCACCGTGAAGAAGCTCCAGGCCGCCACCGAGACGCCAATGATCACCGGCCGGTTCTTGCGTTCGGCCAGGCGGGCGATCGGAATGCCCAGCACGGTGTAGAAGATGGCGAAGGCCAGGCCGGTCATCATGCCCAGCTGCCAGTCGGCCAGGCCCAGCTCCTGCTTGATCGGCTCGGCCAGGATGTTGACCACCTGCCGGTCCAGGAAGTTCAGGGTGTAGATGATCAGCAGGATCCACAGGGCGTATCGTCGATAGGCGGTCGAGACGGGCGTGATCAGGGGCGATGGAACGGCGCCGGCGGGCTCCGCGGCTGATACTGGAGGCGCAGTCGCGGCGTCTTTCGCCATGGTCTCACTCCCTCGAACAGTTGTTCTAATTGTTGAGGCCACCCTAGGCTTACGTTAGGGCCGATGACAAACCCGAAACCGGAAAAAGGACGCGAGCGCATGGAAATCGTGATCGGCACCAAGCGGTGGTCCACCTGGTCGCTGCGCCCCTGGCTGGCGCTGAAGCGCGTGGGCGTTCCGTTCGAGGAGGTCCTGGTCGAGCTGCGCCAGGGCGAGGTCACGACGGCGGAGATCGGCAAGATCTCGCCCAGCAAGCTGGCCCCGGCCCTGAAGGACGGCGACCTGGTGGTCTGGGACTCGCTCGCCATCTGCGAGTACCTGCACGAAAGGTATCCGGACGCGAAGCTGTGGCCGGACGACCCCGCCCTGCGCGCGGTGGGGCGTTCGGCGGCCGCTGAGATGCATTCCGGCTTCCAGGCGCTGCGCGGCGAGTGCCCGATGGCGCTGGACGCGGCGCCGAGCAAGCTCGACCTCTCCGAAGCCACCCAGAAGGACGTGCGCAAGATCGTCGAGCGCTGGAGCCAATTGCTGCAACGCTCGGGCGGCCCGTTCCTGCTGGGTGACTGGTCGATCGCCGACGCCTTCTTCACGCCGGTGGCGTCGCGCTTCCGCACCTATGGCGTCGACCTGTCGGGCGAGGCCAAGGTTTACGCCGAGCGTCTGCTACAGACGCCGGAGTTTCTGGCGTGGGAGCGCGACGCGATCACCGAAGCGAAGGCCTAGAGGCCGGTCGGCACGCCGTTCTCGGCGGGCGGCGGCTTGCAGCGGCCGGCGCGCGCCTGGACCACGTAGAGCAGGGCGCGGCCTTCGGCGAAGGCGCTGTGCTCGGCCAGCGGGTTGGTCGGCTGGCCGGTGCGCAGGCTCAGCGCCTGGTCGCCGCTCGCGCCCGGCGCCTGGCCCAGCGAGGCCTGGTTCCAGCGGCTGAGCGCCGGGGCGCAGGCGGCCACGACCGCCTCGGCCACGACCTCGGCGCTGTCCTTGGAGCTGGCCAGGCTGTAGGCCCAGCGGCGCGTACACTCGTCGACCGGCGTGGCCGGATCGGCGGCGGCGCTGGCGCCCGGCGTGGCGGTCTTGAAGTCGGTGCAGATCTTGGCGTTGGCCATGGTGGCGTCATGCTCTCCGCACGCCGCCAGCCCGAGGGCGGTCAGCGCGAGGACGGCGATCACGGGCGTGCGGATCATGGTCTGGGATTTCCTCGTGAAGGCTTGTTATCGGGCGCAGATCTGGACCGGACGCTCGGTCAGGCGGCCGCGCTCGTCGTAATAAGACCGTGTCTCGGTGCGGCAGGCCGCGTTCGAGCCGGTGGAGACCGTCTGGAAGGTCCCGTTGCGGACCTCGCCGCGCGCGACCGGATTGCCCAGGTGGTCGTAATAGACCGTCTGGACCGGCGCGGGCTGGGCCGCACGCACGGCGCGGGGACCGGAATTGTAGTAGGTGGTGGCGACGCGCTTGCGGCAGCCGCTCTTGCCGATCTGACGACCGATCAGGGCGCCGCCGACGCCGCCGACGATCAGGCCGCCGCCGCCATCCGAGATGGCGTTGCCGACCAGGGCGCCGCCCAGGCCGCCCAGCACGGTGCCGGTGGCCTTGCGGCTGGAACAGGAGGCGGCGTTGGCCTCGACGGGCGCGAGCGCGGCGGGTAGGGCCAGCGCCCCGACGACCAGGCTGATGACGGCTAGACGAGCCATGTTTGCGAATTCCTCGCCAGTGAAGGTCCCTCGACCTCCACAACGTCGCGGGCCGTCAGAAGGATGCGTGGGAAGTGTCGGCTGGACGACGCGCGGCGCTGACGCGGGCGATCAGGCCGCAGCCGAGACCGAAGACCAGCGGAAACAGATGGCCGACCTTGGGCGCGCCATGGCCGCTGACGAAGACGTCCAGCCCGATGCCGACCGCGACCCCCGCCCAGGCCAAGCCGAGGCCTGGCCGGCTGACGCCGCCGGCCGCCAGCGCGAAGCCGCACAGCGCCATATAGGCCTGCGACGCGCCCGACAGGAACGCCTGCGGCTCCAGCAGCACCAGCAGGCCCTGGCTCAGCACGCCGCCGACCAAGGCGATCAGCGCCGGCAGGGCGCGGCCCCAGCGCCGTTCGGCGCACCAGCCGACGCCGCCCAGGATCAGGGCGTTCAGCAGCATGTGCGGCGCCTTCACGTGCAGCCACTGCGAGGCGACCAGCCGCCACGCCTGGGCGGGTTCGAAGTGCGCGCCCTTGATCACGCCGAACGGCAGCAGGTCGCGTGACGCCTGCTGCGCCCACGGCGACTGGTGCAGCGCGGTCGCCGTTGCGCACCAGACGACCACCAGGCTGACGGCCCACAGCAGCAGGGGAGACCGAAGCCAACGCGACATGTCCAACCTCCCGAGCGCGGGGTGTCGCCGATGCGGCCAAACGTCCCGGTTGAGGGATTAACCGTGATTCACCACGCCTGTGGATATCGACGTTAACCATCTCGCCCTCATCGTGCGCGGGAAACGGACCTTCGGAGGGGCGCATGGCCCAGCACGTGGAAACCCTGGTGATCGGCGGCGGCCCCGCGGGCCTTTCGAGCGCTTACGGCCTGGCCAAGGCCGGGCGCGACGTCACCGTGCTGGAGATGGATCCCGTCCGCGTCGGCGGTCTCAGCAGCGACGGCTTCAGCTTCGCCAGCAAAAGCCCCGACGTCGCCGCCTTCTGGGACGAGATCCTGCCCGACGGCTTCGTCGAGCGATCGGCGGTCACGCGCCTCTATGACGGCCGCAAGTTCTACGCCTATCCGCTGAAGGCGCTCGAGACCCTGGCCAAGCTGGGCGCCTGGACGGCCGCCAAGGGCGTGGCCTCGCTGGGCTGGGCCCGGCTGAACCCGATCGTCGCGCCGGCCACCGTCCAGCAGCACGGCCGCAACCGCTTCGGCGAGGCGCTGTTCTCGCGCTTCTTCCAGACCCATGCCGAGAAGGTATGGGGCCTGCCGTGCGACGCGATGCCGGCCGATGGGATCGATCCGCCGGCTATCGATGGCGAGACCCTGCGCTGCGCTCGCGACGGCGTGAAGCCGTGGGACGTCTGCGCCCAGACGATCGTGGCCCTCGGCGGCGAGGTGCGCCTGGGTCGCAAGGTCGACGGGCTGCACTATGACAAGCTGGCGCGCATCTGGACCGTCGCGGTCGCCTGCGCCGATGGCCGCAAGGAGATCTACACGGCCGAGAATGTCGTCTCCTCGGCCCCGCTGCGCGAGCTGATGCAGTCGATCTGCCCGACGCCGATCAGCCTCTTCCACGCCTGCGAGCTGATGTATCGCGATCTTGTCACCGTGGTCCTGGCCGGGCCGGAGGATTGCGCTGACGGCGACGTCCACGTTCACGACCCGGCGGTGAAGGCCGCCCGCGTGCAGACCCGCGGCGCGACGACCAGCCTGGACTATTACTGCTTTGAAGGCGACGGCGTGTGGCTCGCGTCCGACGAGGCGCTGGTCGCCCAGGCCCGTCGCGATCTGGCGGCCATGGGCCTCCCGGCGCACGCCCAGGCGGTCGGCGTTTCGCGCCGTCGCAAGGCCGCGCCGATCCACGACGAGGACAGCGCCGAGCATCTGAAGATGATCCGCCTGGACCTGAAGATGGGCTTCCCCGGCCTACACCTGGTCGGCCGCAACGGCCTGCACCGGGCGGGTCAGCAGGACCACGCGGTGATGACGGGTATTCTCACGGCCGAGAACATCCTGGCCGGTGAACGCCTGCACGACGTGTGGATGGTCGGGATCGACGCCGCCTATGACGGTGTCCGCGCGCCGCTCCGCGAAGTCGGCGTGATCGACCGCAAGGCCGCGTGATCTAGGCGGTTACGCCCTGGACCCGCTCGGCCGTGTCCTCGCGCGCCGCCGGCTTGCTCGCCAACCAGCAGACGAAGTGCACGAACGCGTCCGCCAGCCCGACGATGGCCGCGATTACGAAGACGCTGGAAATCAGAAGGATCGCGACTACCGACATCATGCTCTCCCGTTTTCTGATCAAGCGGGGAAAAGAGCGTTCGGTTCCCGTGTCGGGCGATGACGAAAGCAAAAAGTCGGAGTATTAGACGGGTAAAGCCGAGTAGATGCTTGACAACGTTGTCACGCTTCCTGTGAATGATGCGTCCGCGCCAAGACGGACTCGAAAACATCGTCACTTAGGGAGTGGTGCAGTGATTGCGGTGAAATCCAAATCCGAGGGCGTCGCCCCCAAATACACGGGCGCTGCCCGATGACCGACGCCGCGATCGCGAAGGTGCCCGCCAGGGGCGGCGGGCTCAAACTGGCCGTCGTCTATGTGACGTGCCTGTTCTTCATCTGGGCCCTGGTCACCAACCTGCTGGACCCGCTGCTGAAGACCATGAAGACGGTCTTCACGCTCAGCCCCGTCGAAGCCAACCTCACCGGTTTCGCCTTCTTCATCGCCTACGGCGTCATGTCGATGCCGTCGGCCGCCTTCCTGTCCAAGGCCGGTTACGCCAAGTCGGTCATGGTCGGCCTGGGCGGCATCGTTGTGGGCTGCTTCATCGCCATCGCCGCGGCCAAGCTGCACACGTTTGCCCTGGTGCTGACGGCGCTGTTCGTCATGGCCTCGGGTATCACCTTGCTGCAGGTCGCCGCCAATCCGCTGATCGCCTCGATGGGCAAGCCCGAGGACAGCTCGTTCCGCCTGAACCTGTCGCAGGCCTTCAATTCGCTGGGCGCGGCCTGCGGCCTGTGGTTCGGGGCCAACTTCCTGCTGAAGGGCGAGATCTTCGAGAAGGACATCGTCATCACCCAGGTGATGCGCGAGCAGGCCCTGGGCTTCGTCTCGAACGTCTATTTCGCCATCGGCGTGGGCCTGGCGCTGTTCGTCCTGGCCATCTTCTTCGTGCGCCACAAGATCACGCAGGCCGCGCCGCAGACCGGCCAGTTCGTCAATCCGCTGAGCGCCCTGTCGTCCAAATGGGCCAATCTGGGCGCAATCGGCATCTTCCTCTATGTCGGCGCCGAAGTGGCCGTGTCGCTGAACCTGCTGCTGTTCATCGAGCAGGCCCACGTCCTGAACATCGCCGCCGAGCAGGCCGGCAAGATGACCACCTTCTTCATGCTGTTCGCCATGATCGGCCGTTTCGCCGGCTCGGCGCTGCTGAAGTCGATCAAGGACTATGTGCTGCTGACCGTGGTGGCCGTCGGCGCCATCGCCCTGTGCCTGGTCGTCATCCTGACCAGGGACATGACCCCCAGCGCCCATGACGGCACGCTGAACCTGCTGCTGGCCACGGTTCCCGTGACCACGGGTCTGGTCCCAGCCTTCGCGGCGCTGCTGATCGGGCTGTTCAACTCGATCATGTTCCCGACCATCTTCACCCTGACCCTGCAGCGCTCGTCGGCCCCGGCCTCGGCGACCTCGGGCCTGCTGTGCATGGCCATCGTCGGCGGGGCCTTCCTGCCGCTGGCCTTCGGCAAGATCGAGGAAATGACCGGCTCCAAGGCCCTGGCCTTCGTCGCGCCGCTGGTCTGCTACCTTTATGTCCTGTGGTTCGCGCTGGTCGCCAAAAAGGCTCCGACCCACGTGATCGAGGAGGGTGTGGCCACCGGCCACTGAATTTGTTCCACGTTTGCAAGCGCATACCCGGGAAGCCTGGCTTCCCGGGTTTCTTTTTGCGCTGCCGACTCTTTAGGCAGATCAGTTTTCCTGAAAGGGCCTTCGAAAAAACCTCGGTCGTAAATCCCACTGCGCGGCACGACATTCATGGCGCAGGTAGTTTTTTGGGGATCGTGCATGGCCGCGCAGAAGAGCAGCCGTTTCATCAGCGGGTTCGGGATCCAGGTCCTGGCCGCCATGATCTTGGGTCTGGCCTTGGGCCTGGTCGCGCGCAATCTCGGTCCGGCCGAGGGGCAGGCGGGCTATGCTCTGGCCGAGACCCTGCGCCAGGTCGGCGTGATCTTCGTCCAGCTGCTGCGCGTGCTGGTGCCGCCGCTGGTGTTCACGGCCATCGTCGCCAGCATCGCCAACATCGCCCAGCTGCAGAACGCCGCGCGCCTGGTCTGGCGCACCCTGTTCTGGTTCGCTGTCACCGCCCTGGTCGCGGTGCTCATCGGCATCGCTCTCGGTTTGATCCTGCAGCCGGGCCTGCACACCACGGTCGCCGCCGCCGCCGCCAAGGCGCCCAAGACCCACGGCTCGTGGCTCGATTTCCTGACCGGCCTGGTCCCCGGCAACATTCTGGGCCTGGCCGCCTCGACCAGCGTGGTCGACGGCGCGGCCAAGACCTCGCTGTCGTTCAACGTGCTGCAGATCGTGGTGATCTCGCTGGTCACCGGCGTCGCGGCTCTGAAGGTCGGCGAGGCGGGCGAAGCTTTCCTGAAGTTCAACGCCTCGGCCCTGGCGATCGTGCGCAAGGTGCTGTGGTGGGTGATCCGCCTGACCCCGATCGGCACCATCGGCCTGTTCGGCAACGCCGTGGCTCAATATGGCTGGACCACGCTGGGCCAGCTGGGCGCCTTCACCGGCGCCATCTATGTCGGCTTGGCCCTGGTGCTGTTCGTGGTCTACCCGACCGTCCTGGCGCTGAACGGCCTGAACCCGCTGCGCTTCTTCCAGGGCGCCTGGCCGGCGATCCAACTGGCCTTCGTCTCGCGCTCGTCGATCGGCACCTTGCCGGTGACCGAGGCCGTGACCGAAAACAGCCTGGGCGTGCCGCGCGCCTACGCCGCCTTCGCCGTGCCGCTGGGCGCGACCACCAAGATGGACGGCTGCGCGGCCATCTATCCGGCCATCGCCGCGATCTTCGTGGCCCAGTTCTTCGGCGTGCATCTGGCCTGGTCCGACTACTTCCTGATCGTCTTCGTGTCGGTGATCGGCTCGGCGGCGACCGCCGGCCTGACGGGCGCGGTGGTCATGCTGACGCTGACCCTGTCGACCCTGGGCCTGCCGCTGGAAGGCGTGGGCCTGCTGCTGGCCATCGACCCGATCCTGGACATGGGCCGCACCGCCGTGAACGTCGC
Organism: uncultured Caulobacter sp.; assembly: GCA_964601775.1. Lineage (GTDB taxonomy): Bacteria > Pseudomonadota > Alphaproteobacteria > Caulobacterales > Caulobacteraceae > Caulobacter. Next base: position 30,567 of record CAZRPD010000008.1, read on the forward strand.
CGGCCAGGCCCTGGTCCCGACCATCGTGGCCAAGCGCGAGGGCATCCTGGACCTGGACGTCTACAACGCCGGCCGGGTCCCGGTTGAGGCCGCCCTGCACGCTGCGGAATAGGCGAGTGCGGTTGCTTCCCGGCGCTTTAGCGGCGAGTTTGCGCGCCTCGTAAGCGTCCGGGGGATTTCCATGGGTCTGAAGACGTCGAACGGCGCTCCTTCCGGAGCGAGCCGTCGGGCCTTCCTGTCTGGCGCCGCAGCCCTGACGGGCCTGGCCGTGACGACCCCGCGCGCCTTTGCCCGTGCGTCAGACCGTGTCGAGCGCCTGCTGGCCCAGATGACCCTGGAAGAGAAGGCCGGCCAGCTGTCGTGCTTTGCCGACATGGTCCGGCCGCCGATCGCCGACATGAACCCGGTGGTCAATGTCCGCAACGCCGAGACCGTGATCGCCGAGGTCAAGGCCGGCCGGGTCGGCATCCTGTTCAACGGCGTCGGCGCCCAGGCCGCCTACGAGACCCAGAAGGCGGCGGTCGAGGGCTCGCGCCTGAAGATCCCGCTGCTGTTCGCCGCCGACGTCGTGCACGGCTTCCGCACCGTGTTCCCGATCCCGCTGGGCGAGAGCGCCAGCTTCGACCCGCATCTGGCCGAGCGCACCGCCCGCGGCGCGGCCAGCGAGGCCACGGCCTCGGGCCTGCACTGGACCTTCGCACCGATGGTCGACGTCGCCCGCGACCAACGCTGGGGCCGCGTCGCCGAAGGGGCAGGGGAGGACACGTTCCTGGGCGAGGTCATGGCGGCCGCCCGGGTGCGCGGTTTCCAGGGCAAGGACCTCAAGGCCGACGACAGCATGCTGGCCACGCCCAAGCACTTCGCCGCCTATGGCGCGGTGGCCGCGGGGCTGGAGTACAATTCGGTCGAGCTGTCGGAAGCGACCCTGCGCGAGGTGCACCTGCCGCCGTTCCAGGCCTCGTTCGACGCCGGGGCGCTGACGGTGATGACCGCCTTCAACGACATCAACGGCGTGCCGGCCACGGCCAACAAGCCGCTGCTGACCGGCATCCTGCGCGAGGAGTGGGGCTTCAAGGGCGTGGTCATCTCCGACTACACCTCGGACCAGGAGCTGGTGGCCCACGGTTTCGCCGCCGACGACCGCGACGCCGCGCGCCTGTCGATCCTGGCCGGGCTGGACGTCTCCATGCAGAGCGGCCTCTACATCCGCTACCTGCCGGAGCTGGTGACCTCGGGCGCGGTGCCGATGGCGGTGGTCGACGCTTCTGTGCGCCGCGTGCTGGCGCTGAAGGAAGCGATCGGCCTGTTCGACGATCCCTACCGCTCGCTGGATCCCAAGGCCGAGGCCGCCCGCACCGCCACCCCGGCCCTGCGCGCCCTGAGCCGCGAGTCCGGCGCGCGCTCGATCGTGCTGCTGAAGAACGAGCGCAATCTTCTGCCGCTGCCCAAGGCCGGCAAGCGCCTGGCGCTGATCGGTCCGTTCGCCGACGACCGCGAGAACGTGCTGGGCGCCTGGGGCGGCTTCTTCGCCGACCGCAACCTGAACGTCGACCTAGCCACGGGCCTGCGCGCCCAGCTGACCGATCCGGCCAGCCTGATCGTCGAGCGCGGCTGCGAGGTCGAGACCACCATTGCGGGTGGGTTCGAGCGCGCCGTGGCGGCGGCCCAGGCCGCCGACATCGTCCTGCTGGCCGTGGGCGAGAGCCAGGACATGACCGGCGAGGCCAAGTCGCGCACCGACATCCGCATCCCCCCGGTGCAGCAGCGCCTGGCCGAGGCGATCGCCGCGACCGGCAAGCCTGTCGTCGTCCTGCTGCGCCATGGCCGCGCCATCGCCCTGGAAGGCGTGGTTCGCGACGCCCCGGCGATCCTGGCGACCTGGTTCCTGGGCAGCGAGATGGGCAACGCCGTGGCCGACGTGCTGTTTGGCGCGGTGAACCCGTCTGGCCGGCTGCCGGTCAGCTTCCCGATCGACAGCGGCCAGCAGCCGTTCTTCTACAACGGCCGCACCACGGGCCGCCCCGCGTCCAGCGATCCCAACGCCCAGGAGTACAAGGCCCGCTGGCGCTCGATCCGCAACGAGGCGCTGTATCCGTTCGGCTTCGGCCTCAGCTACACGCGCTTTTCCGTTTCGGACCTGAAGCTGTCGACCGACCGGCTGGGCTGGAGCGACACGCTGCGCGTCACGGCCAAGGTCCGCAACGAGGGGCCGGTTCATGGCGACCACGTCGTGCAGCTCTACATTCGCGACCGCGTGGCCAGCCGCACCCGGCCGGTACGCGAGCTGAAGGGCTTCCACCGCGTCTCGCTGGCCCCCGGCGCTGAGCGGGAAGTGCGCTTCGAGCTCAAGCGCGAGAACCTGATGTTCGTGGGCGAGGGGGATCGCTGGCTGGCCGAACCGGGCGTCTTCGACCTGTGGGTCGCCAACTGCGCGGTCGATGGCTTGGCCGCCAGTTTCGAGCTTCTGGCGGCTTCCCGACCCTGACACCCGAATCGGGTGTGTTTACGCCGAGGCCGGGCGGCCTGTGGATAAGGTTGTGCGCAGGACGCCGCCATTAGGCTTTGGGTAAGTCGTCCGACCTTTCCGAAGTGGGGTGCGGCCTGTGGTCGCCCTGGCGCCAAAGCCTTGCAGGCAAGGCGATTGTGACCAAATCCCTAATTTGAGTTTCACCTTAAGGGTGTGTGTCCGCATATGGTTTATCTGCGGCGGTATGACCTGTTGAAAGGAGTTGGAAAGGAAATACGGTTACCGGAAACGGGCCGTAGTGTGGCGTGGTTGGGGAGCCTGCGTTGGGGGGCGTCTCCATTGCTCGAGTGTGCGTAAGGGCGCGCTCAAAAGCAGGATGGATGTAATGGCGATCTCGAGTCTCTCGCCCGCTCAGATTTCGACTCTGACGGTCACGGCCATCCAAGGCCTGAGCACGACCGATATCCAGTCGCTCAGCGGCGCGCAGGTCGCGGCCCTCAGCGCAACGGGGATCGAGGCGCTCGCCAATACTCAGGTCGAGGCGCTCAGCACCACCCAGGTCAAGGCGCTCACGACAACCCAGATCCCGAAGTTCGCCACTTCGGTGGCTTTCAACGCGACGCAGCTCACGACGCTCTCCACCCAGCAGGTCCAGGCCCTTACCTCGACCCAGCTGGCCTCGCTCGACACCTCGCGCATGTCGGCCCTGGCGGCCACCCAGGTCGCAGTGCTGTCGGCCACCAACTTCTCGAACCTGACCAGCACCCAGGTCAGCGCGCTCAGCGCCACCCAGATCAAGGGCGTCACGGCCACCCAGATGAAGGGCCTGTCGGCCGCCGACATGGGCGAGTTCTCGGCCACCCAGGTCGGCGCCCTGGCCAGCGACCGCCTGGCCGCGCTCAGCTCCGCCAATTTCTCGGCGCTGAACAGCACCCAGATGGGCGGTCTGACCGACACCCAGATCAAGGGCCTGAGCGTCAGCCAGGTGAAGGGCCTGTCGACCACCGACGTCGGTGAGCTGTCGGCCGCCCAGATCGGCGTCCTCTCGGCCGCCCAGGTCGGCGCCCTGACGCCCGAGAGCTTCTCGGCCCTGAACCAGACCCAGACCGCGGCCCTGACCACCAGCCAGATCAAGGCGGTGACGGTCACCCAGATCAAGGGTCTGTCGGCGACCGACATCGGCCAGTTCTCGAGCACCCAGGTAGGCGCCCTGAGCACGGCCCAGGTGGCCGGCATGGGCACGACCCAGGCCACCGGTCTGACCACCACCCAGCTGTCGACCATGGGCACGACCCAGATCGCGGCCCTGGGCGCGACCAACTTCTCGACCCTGGACACCACCCAGGTCGGCGCGCTGAGCGCCAACCAGATCAAGAGCCTGACCGTCGACCAGGTGAAGAACCTGAACGCGACCGACGTCGGCCAGCTGACCGCCACCCACATCGGCGCGATGACCACCAGCCAGCTGGGCGCCCTGACCACGACGGCCTTCTCGGCACTGGACACGACCCAGGTCGGCGCGCTGAGCACGACCCAGATGAAGGGCGTGACCGTTTCCCAGCTGAAGGCCCTGTCGGCGACGGACATGGGTGAGCTGACCGGTACGCAGGTCGCCGGTCTGGCCGCCAACCAGCTGGGCGCGATCTCGTCCAGCAACCTCTCGGCGCTGACCAGCACCCAGGTCTCGTCGCTGACCGCGACCCAGATCAAGGGTCTGACGAACACGCAGCTGGGCGGCCTGAACGCCACCGACATCGGCGAACTGAGCACGACCCAGGTCGGCGCCCTGACGGCCGACCAGATCAAGAACCTGTCGACGACCAACCTGTCGGCCATGAACAGCACCCAGCTGGGCGCGCTGTCCAACTCGCAGGTCGCCGCGATCACCGCGACGCAGATCAAGGCCCTGTCGACCACCGACATCGGCGAACTGTCCTCGACCCAGGTCGGTCAGCTGACCACGGCTCAGGTCGCGGCCCTGGGCACGGCCCAGGTGCAGCAGCTGTCGACCACCCAGGTCGGCGGCCTCAACTCCAGCCAGGTCGCGGCGCTGTCGGCGACGAACCTCAACGCGCTGAACGCCACCCAGCTCGGCGCTCTGACCTCGACCCAGGTCAAGGGCCTGAGCACCAGCCAGCTGGGTGGCCTGACCACCACCAGCATCGGCAATCTGGGGACCACCCAGGTCGGCGCCCTCTCGGCCAGCCAGCTGGCGGGCATGGGCTCGTCCAACTTCTCGGCCATGAACAGCACCCAGGTCGCGGCGCTGTCGGGCGACCAGATCAAGGGTCTGACCTCCACTCAGCTGAAGAACCTGTCGACCACCGACATGACCGAGCTGACCACGACCCAGGTCTCGGCCCTGTCGGCCGCCCAGATGGGCGCGCTGTCGGCGGCCAACATCTCGGCCCTGAGCTCGACCCAGACCGGCGCGCTGACCGCGACCCAGGTCAAGGGCCTGTCGGCCGACCAGATCAAGGGGCTCAGCGCCACCGACATGGGTGAGCTGAGCACGACGCAGCTGGGCGCGCTCTCGGCCGCCCAGGTGGGCGCGCTGTCGGCGACCAACGTCTCGGCGCTGAACGCCACCCAGACCGCCGCGCTGAGCGCGACCCAGGTCAAGGCCCTGACGACTACCCAGTTGAGCGGCCTGAACACGACCGACGTGCAGGAGCTGACCGGCACGCAGCTGGGCGCCCTGTCGACCGCGCAGATCGGCGCGCTGGGCCAGACCAACCTCAAGGCGCTGACCACCACCCAGATCACGGGCCTGAGCGCCTCGCAGATCACTGGCATGTCGCCGACGAACTTCGCGGCCCTGGACAGCACCCAGGTCGGCGCGCTCAACACCACCCAGATCAAGGGCGTGACGGCCAGCCAGTTGGCCGCCCTGTCGGCGACCGACATCGGCGAATTCACCAGCACCCAGATCGCCGCCCTGGCGCCCAGCCAGGTGGCCGCCTTGACGGCCACGGCGCTGTCGGCGCTGAGCAGCACGCAGACCGCGGCGCTGACGACCTCGCAGATCAAGGTCCTGACGGCCACGCAGGTTAAGGGCCTGTCGGCCACGGATATCGGCGAGCTGAGCACGACCCAGGTCGGCGCCCTGGCCCCGTCGCAACTGAACGCGCTGTCGGCCTCGGCCTTCTCGGGTCTGAACGCCACCCAGATGGGCGCACTGAGCACGAGCCAGATCAAGGGTCTGACCAACGCCCAGCTGGGCAGCCTGAACGCCACCGACATCGGCGAGCTGACCACGACCCAGGTCTCGGCCCTGACCGGCGACCAGCTGAAGAGCCTGTCGACCACCAACCTGTCGGCGCTGAGCAGCACCCAGACCGCGGCCCTGAGCAACACCCAGGTGCAGTCGCTGACTGCGACCCAGCTGAAGGGCCTGGGGACCACCGACATCGGTGAGCTGACCTCGACCCAGGTCGGCGCCCTGTCGGCCGCCCAGATCGGCGCCCTGATCTCGACCCAGGTGCAGAGCCTGTCGACCACCCAGATCGGCGGCCTCAGCGCCTCGCAGATCGGCGCGATCACGACCGGCAACATCTCGCAGCTGAACGCCACCCAGATCGGCGCGCTGAACACCACCCAGATCAAGGGTCTGACGACCAATCAGCTGGGCGCGCTGAACGCGACCAACATCGGCGCCTTGGCGACGACCCAGGTCGCCGCCCTGGCGACGACCCAGCTGACGGCCATGGGCGCGGCCAACTTCTCGGCCCTGAACAGCACCCAGGTCGGCGCGCTGACGACGGACCAGATCAAGAGCGTCTCGGCCACCCAGCTGAAGGGCCTGAACGCCACCGACATGGGCGAGCTGACCTCGACCCAGATCGGCGCCCTGACGACCGCCCAGCTGAGCGCGCTGTCGAGCTCCAACTTCTCGGCCCTCAACAGCACCCAGATGGGCGGGCTGAGCGCCACCCAGATCAAGGGTCTGACGCCCGACGTGGTGAAGAACCTGTCGACCACCGACATGGGCGAGCTGACCGCCACCCAGGTCGGCGCGCTGACGCCGGACCAGATCAAGAACCTGTCGGCGACCAACATTTCGGCGCTGAACGCGACCCAGACGGCCGCGCTGACCCTGACTCAGATCAAGGGCCTGACCAACACCCAGATCGCCGGTCTGAACACGACCGACGTCGGCGAGCTGTCCGAGACCCAGATCGGCGCGCTGTCGGTGGGCCAGATCACCTCGCTGAACCTGGATGAGCTGAGCGCGACCCAGATGAAGGGTCTGTCCTCCAGCCAGCTGAGCGCGATCGGCGCGACCAAGTTCGCCGCCTTCGACGCCACACAGGTGCAGGCGCTGAACGCCACGCAGTTGAAGGGTCTGACCACCCAGCAGATGGGGGCCCTGTCGGCCACCGACGTCGGCGAGTTCACCTCGACCCAGATCGCCGCCCTCGGCGCGCCCCAGGTCGCGGCGCTGTCGGCCTCCGGTTTCTCGGGCCTGAACAGCACCCAGGTCGGGGCCCTGAACACCACCCAGATCAAGGCCGTGACGGTCACGCAGCTGAAGGGCCTGACGGCCACCGACGTTGGCGAACTGACCACCACCCAGATCCAGGCCATGGCCCCTAGCCAGCTGGCGGCCCTGACCGCCACGGGCTTCTCGGCCCTCAACACCACCCAGGTGCAGTCGCTGACCGCGACCCAGGTCAAGGGCCTGACGACCACGCACCTGTCGGGCCTGAACGCCACCGACATCGGTGAGCTGAGCACGACCCAGATCGGCGCCCTGACGGCGGATCAGGTCAAGAACCTGTCGGCGACCGGCGTCTCGGCGATGTCGAGCACCCAGATGGGCGCGCTCAGCAACACCCAGATCCAGGCCCTGACCGCCACTCAACTGAAGGGCCTGTCGGTCACCGACATTGGCGAGCTGTCGGCCACCCAGGTCGGCGCGCTGTCGAACATCCAGGTCGGCACCCTGGCGACCACCCAGGTCGGCCAGCTGTCGACGACCCAGATCGGCGGCCTGACCGCCTCGCAGGTCGGCGTGCTGTCGACGACCAACCTGAACCAACTGGCCGCCACCCAGGTGCAGGCCCTGAGCGGCACCCAGGTGAAGGCTCTGACGGCCGATCAGCTGAAGAACCTGTCCTCGACCAATGTCGGCGCCCTGAGCACGACCCAGGTCGGCGCGCTGGCGGCGACCCAGATCGGCGCCCTGGCGACCGGCTTCTCGGCGCTGGATGGCACGCAGGTGGCGTCGCTGAACGCCACCCAGATCGGCGGCCTGACGGCCACCCAGCTGAAGGGCCTGACCACCACGGACGTCGGTGAGCTGACCACGACCCAGCTGGCGGGCCTGACGACCCAACAGATCGGCGCCCTGACCACCACGGGCCTGTCTGCGATGAGCTCTACCCAGATGGGCGCCCTGACCGCCACCCAGATCAAGAACCTGACGACCGACCACCTCAAGAACCTGACGACGACCGACATCGGCGAACTGACGGCCACCCAGGTCGGCGCCCTGACGGCCGCCCAGATCAAGACCCTGTCGGCCACCAACATCTCGGCGCTGTCCAACACCCAGAGCGCGGCCCTGACCGCGACTCAGATGGCCGCCCTGACCAATACCCAGATCCAGGGCCTGTCGACGACGGACGTGGGGGCTCTGGCCTCGACCCAGCTGGCGGCCCTGACGGCGGCCCAGGTCGGCGCCCTGGGCTCCACCCAGGTGCAGCAGCTGTCGGCCACCCAGATGGGCGGCCTGACCGCATCGCAGGTGGGCGCCCTGACGACGTCGGTCCTGAAGGCGCTGGACGCCACCCAGGTCGGCGCGCTGAACGCCACCCAGCTCAAGGGCCTGACGGCCGGGCAGGTGGGTTCGCTGTCGGAGACCGACGTCGGTGAGCTGACCGCCACCCAGATCGGCGCGCTGGCCACCAGCCAGGTCGCCGCCCTGACGCCCTCGGCCCTCTCGGCCATGAACGCCACCCAGACCGCCGCCCTGACGACCACGCAGATCAAGGGCGTCACGACCAGCCAGCTGAAGGGCCTGACGACCACGGCCGTCGGCCAGCTGGCCACGACGCAGCTGGCGGCGCTCACGACCCAGCAGGTCGGCGCGCTCACCACGACCGGCCTGTCGGCCCTGAACGCCACCCAGGTCGGCGCGCTGGAAACCACCCAGATCAAGGCTCTGACCAGCTCGCAGCTGAAGGATCTGTCGTCCACCGACGTCCGCGAGTTCACCACGACCCAGATCGCGGCCCTGACCGGCGAACAGCTGAAGAACCTGTCGTCGGCCAACGTCTCGGCCCTGACCGGCACGCAGGTGGCGGCCCTGACCAACACCCAGGTCCAGGCGCTGAACAGCACCCAGCTGGGCGGCCTGTCGACGACCGACGTCGGCGAACTGACCTCGACCCAGATCGGCGCGCTGTCGCTGGCCCAGGTCGGCGCCCTGGCCGGCACGCAGGTGCAGCAGCTGTCGACCACCCAGATCGGCGGCCTCAACGCCAGCCAGATCGGCGTGATCTCGTCGACCAACTTCGCGCAGCTGAACGCCACCCAGATCGGCGCGCTGAACACGACCCAGCTGAAGGGCCTGAGCAACAGCCAGATGGCCGGCCTCAGCACCACCAACGTCGCGGCCCTGGCCACGACCCAGGTGGGGGCGCTGTCCTCGACCCAACTGGGCGCAATGACGCCGACCGGCTTCTCCAGCCTGAACAGCACGCAGGTCGCCACGCTGAACGCCACCCAGTTGAAGGGCCTGACGGCCACGCAGCTGAAGAACCTGACGACGACCGACATCGGCGAGCTGACCGCAACCCAGGTCGGGTCGCTGTCGGTGGCCCAGGTCGGCGCGCTGGCCACCGGCCTGTCGGCGCTGAACAGCACCCAGATGCAGGCCCTGACCTCGACCCAGATCAAGGGCCTGAGCAACAGCCAGCTGGCCAGCCTATCGGCGACCGACGTCGGCGAGTTCACGACCACCCAGATCGGCCAGCTCAGCAACGCTCAGCTGGGCGCGCTGTCGACCAAGATCTCGGGCTTTGACGCCACCCAGATGGCCTCGCTGAGCACCAGCCAGGTCAAGGGGCTGACCGTCGACCAGGTGAAGGGTCTGACGACCACCGACATCGGCGAAATGACCAGCAGCCAGCTGGGGGCGATGACCGCGGCCCAGATCCTGGCCCTGGCCACGACCCAGGCGGCCCAGCTGTCGACCACCCAGATCGGCGGCCTGGCCAGCACCCAGATCAGCGCCATGTCGACCACGGCCTTCGCGGCTCTGAACGGCACCCAGGTCGGCGCGCTGAGCGCCACCCAGATCAAGGGCATGACCGCCGGCCAGCTGACCTCGCTGAGCACGACGGACATCGGCGAGCTGAACGCCACCCACATCGGCGCCCTGGCGGTCAGCCAGCTGGCCTCGCTGTCGGCGGCCAATATCTCGGCCCTGACCAGCACCCAGACGGCGAACCTGACCTCGACCCAGGTGCGCGGCCTGACCGCCACCCAGGTCCGTGGCCTCTCGCAGACGGATGTCGGCGAGCTGACCGGCGCCCAGGTCGGCGCCCTGACCACCAGCCAGCTGACCCAGCTGTCGAACACGGTCATCGGCGCCCTGACGACGACCCAGATCGGCCAACTGCAAGCCACGCAGATGTCCGCCCTGACGACGACGCAGCTGGATCACCTGACGGCCACCAACATCAAGGCCATGACCAGCACCCAGGCCTCGGCCCTGACCACGGCCCAGGTGCAGAGCCTGGATCCCGATCAGGTCGCCGCCTACGTCACCGTCATCTAACGCGCGCCCGCAGCCCACCTTCCTGGGTGGCGGGCCGGCCTCGGCCATTGGACCCGGGTCCCTCCCCGAGGGAGTGTCGC
>CAZRPD010000008.1:40909-53204 GCA_964601775.1 uncultured Caulobacter sp.
CTGGGCGCCCCGTCCCCCCCCTTTCGGGGGGTGCCGAACCGCGCTCGGCCATTGGTCGAGGTTCCTTCGCCATGGCATGATCGCGCTCGGCCGAGTCGCACGCAGGTTGCGTGCGGACGCCCATCGCTTTCGTACCCGGGAAGACCATGGCCGACGTCGATACGCTGGACTTCATCAGCACCCTGACCGCGGACGCCTGTCCGCTCGGCGACGCGATCGCCCTGGCCGTGCAGCTTGCTCAGGACGGTCACCCGGCCTTGGCCGACCAGGCCTACAAGGTCTGGATCCGCTTCCACGCCGACAATCCGCAGCTGTGCGTGGCGCACTTCAACCGCGCCGTCCTGCAATCGGCCCTCGGCGACAACGCCGGCGCGATCGCCTCGCTGGAGGCCGCCATCGCGCTGAACGCCGACTTCCTGCCGGCCTATGTCAATCTGGGCGGTTTGCAGGAGCGCCTGGGCCTGAACGAACTGGCCATCGCCACCTGGGAGACGGGCGCCAACCGGCCGGCGGTGATGAACGGCCTGGGCGTCAGCTACGCCTTCACCTGCCTCAAGCAGATCGCCCGGGTGCTGGGCGACATGCAGCAGCCTTCGCGCGCCGAGCTGGCCCTGCAGCGCGCCGCCGACCTCGACCCCCACGCCATGGACGTGATCGGCCAGCTGGTCGCCACCCGCCTGTCGCAGTGCAAGTGGCCGGCCGTCCAGCCCAACGACCGCCTCAGCCGCGAGACCCTGCTGACCGGCGTCAATCCGCTGTCTGTGGCCGCCTATACCGACGATCCGCTGCTGCAGCTGGCCGCCGCCAACCGGTTCGGCGAGCGCGAGGCCAAGGTCACGCCCGAGCAGATCCGCGCAGACCGCCGCGACGCGCTCATCGACGTCGCCGGTCGCCGTCCGCGTATCGGCTACATCTCGTCGGACCTGCGCGACCACGCCGTCGGCTATCTGATGGCCGAGCTGTTCGAGGTGCACGACAAGTCGAAGGTCGAGGTCTTCGCCTACTACTGCGGGCCGGAGTCCAGCGACGGCCTCAACACCCGTATCCGCGCCGCCGCCGAGCACTTCACCGACATCCGCCCGATGTCCGACGACGAAGCCGCCCAGCGCATCGCCGACGACGGCATCGACATCCTGGTCGACGTCAACGGCCACACCCGCGACGCCCGCACCTCGGTGTTCGCCCGCCGTCCGGCCCCGATCCTCGTCAACTGGCTGGGCTATCCCGGCACGATGGGCAGCGACTATCACCACTACATCATCGGCGATCCCGTGGTGATCCCGCCGGAGATGGAGTCCTACTACTCCGAGGCCGTGCGGCGCCTTCCCTGCTACCAGCCCAACGACCGCCGCCGGAAGGTCGAGGAGGCCTGTCCGACCCGCGCCGAGGCCGGCCTGCCCGAGGACGGCTTCGTGTTCTGCTGCTTCAACGGCACGCAGAAGATCACCCCGCACGTCTTCGATCGCTGGATGGAGATCCTGAAACGCACGCCCGGCTCGGTGCTGTGGCTGCTGGACAGCAACCCGGAGACCAACGCCCGCCTGCGCGACGCCGCCCAGGCCCGCGGCGTCGACCGCATGCGCCTGGTCTTCGCGCCGAAGATGCAGAACGCCTACCACCTGGCGCGCTATCGCCTGGCGGACCTGTTCCTCGACACCACCCCGTATGGCGCCCACACCACGGCCTCGGACGCGCTGTGGATGGCCGTGCCGGTCCTGACCTGGACGGGGCGCTGCTTCGCCTCGCGGGTCTGCGGCAGCCTGGTGTCCGCCGCCGGCCTGCCCGAGCTGGTGGTCGACAGCGCCCAGGCCTATGTCGACAAGGCCGTCGAGATCGGCTCGGACCGCGCCCGCGCCCAGGCGCTGCGCGCGACCCTGGAGGCCGGCCGCGACACCTGCGTGCTGTTCGACATGGACCTGCTGGCCGGCAAGCTGGAAGAGCTCTATGGCGAGATGATCGTCGAGCATCAGGCCGGCCAGCGGCCGCGCCCGAACCTGACCAACCTGCCGGTCTATCTCGACATCGGCCTGGTCCTGGACCAGGACCAGCGCGAGATGCAGGCCGAGCCGGACCTGGACGGTCTGTACCGCCACGAGCTGACCCGTCGCCATGCGCTCAAGGCCTTGCCTGCCGACGGCCGGCTCTGGGACGGTGGCCAATGGGATCGGGGCCAGTGACGTTGAGCGAGCTGGGGGGCGAGCGCACGGCCCGTCCCTCGCAGTCGGGCCGGCTGACGGCGCTGAACGCGCTGGAAGACCTGATCGCCGACCTGCGGGCCCGCAAAGCCCGGGATCCCGGCTATCGCGTGCTGCTGATCGGCGGCGGTCCGGCCGGCTGGCCGCAAGACCTGTGCGACGCGACCCTGGGCGCGAACGGCGAATTTCCGGGCGACCTGTCGGACCCCGAGACCTATCGCGCCATTCTGGTCCATGTGGCCCGACACGGCCGCTTCGACTATTGCGTCGCGCCGCACGTGCTGCAGACCCTGGCCCGGCCGTCGGCGCTGCTGGAGCGCCTGCCGCTGGTCGCGGAGGCCGGCTGGATCTCGACGCCGTCGCGCTATCTCGAGGCGCTCAAGCCCGAAGGCGCGCACCGCGGCTACGCCCATCACCGCTGGGCCGCCGACCACGCCGGGCCGGTGCTGGTCCTGGCCCCGAAGCCGGCGCTGATCGAGCACCTGACCTTCCCTGACGAGGCCGTCTGGGCCCAGGCGCCCGAGCGGTTCGAGCTGCAGGTCGTCTGGCGTGGCGGTCTGGCGTTCGAGATCCTGGGCGGGGAGGCGGCCTTGCCGCCGCACGACCAAGCCCTTGCCGTGCTGAGCCGGTTTTACGAGGGCGTGGCCGGCGACGGCGCAGCGCTACCGGCCGCCGAGGCGACGCTCGACATCGAGGCCGAGTTGGCCGAGACCATCGCCACCGCGCGCAACGCCGGCGGCGGCCTGCACCCGCTGGGGCGGATGAAGTTCTACCACGACGCCGTCAGCCTGATCCTGTGCGAGCCCCTGACGCCCGAACGCCTGGCGCTGTTCGAGACCCTTCTGGCCGAAGCCCTGGCCCTGCAGGTCGAGGCGCCGGGCCCCGAATGGACCGACTGGGTCACCCACTATCGCGTGGTGATGGAAGCCCTGGCCGGCGCCAAGCTGGCCGGACCGACGCCACCCGCTCGCGACGACGGCCCGCAGACCTTCGTGACCGGCGACGGCCAGGCCCTCGACGCGGCGGGCCTGCAGGCCCACGCCGACGCTCAGGGCGCGCAGGTGGTGTTCTTCGCCGCCGCCGACATGCGCTATGTCGAGCTCTATGCCCGCTGGCTGGCCCTGTCGGTGCTCAAGCACGCCGACGTGCCGTTCCTGGTGGTGGTGCATGTCATCGGCGGCGCCGATCGCCTGGCCCAGGCCGCGGCGGCGGTGGGGATCGACGACCCGCGCGTGGTGTTCACCGGTGACGATTTCGACGCTTCGGCGGTCAAGACCAGGTGCTACGAGGCCCCGCCCAAGGGCCTGATCGAGATCCCGGTCGCCCACTATCAGTCGGTGCGCTTCCAGCGGCTGGGCGCCTTGCTGGACCTGCTGGGTCGGCCGGTGTTCGTCTCCGACATCGACCTGCTACTGCAGCGCGGCGTCGCCGACCTGCTGGCGCAATGGCCTGACGCGGATCTGGTGATCAACGAGAACGAGGCCAACATCCAGGCCGGCTCGCGCATCACCGCCAACCTGCTGCTGGCCCGGCCGACGACGGCGACGGCGATCCTGCTGCGCTGGCTGCGGGCCTATCTGGACGAGCGGCTGTCGCGCGAGACCGTCACGCGCTGGATCGACCAGGTCGCCCTGAACCTCGCCCGCCACCACCTGGCCCTGCACGCGCCGATCGCCAAGGTGGGCAGGTTCGACACGACGAGCGACATCAACAACGTGATGTTCAGCGAGTACGTCGCCGGCCACCCGTTCCGGTTCCTGTCGCTGTATCACGGGTTCGATACGTCGACGTTGGAGGAGTAGAGGGAGGGGGCATTGAGCGCCCCCTCCGTCTCGTCGCGTATCCGCGCCGATCCACCTCCCCCGTTGCACGGGTGAGGAGAAGGTTCTCCTCCCCTGCGAAGCGGGGGAGGTGGCCCGAAGGGCCGGAGGGGGCGCTAGAACGCTGCCTTGGCCTTCATCAGCACGGTGTTGTCGCAGGTGGCCCAAAGCTCCGCGCCGCCTTCGATCCACCGGCCGCTCGCGGTGACCGTCTCTCCGGCGAAAGCCGGCTTCAGCGCCCTGAAGCTGAACCGCTTCAGCGGCCGCGTCGGCATGCCCTCCAGCAGCAGAAGCGCGATCAGCGGCCCGTGAACTACCAGACCCGGATAGCCCTCGACCTGCGTCGCATAGGCCTGGTCGTAGTGGATGCGGTGGGTGTTGCTGGTCGCCGCCGAGAAGGCCGCCAGCAGGACCGGATCGGTGGGTGTCTCGACGCTCCATTCCGCCGCCGGCCCAGGTTCGTCCGGCGTCCGGGGCGCGGGCGAGGCGGCGGTGTAGACGATCGTCTGGCGCTCGGTGACGCGGATCTCGCCGGCCTGGCTGAACGTGCGGTCGAGAGTCACGAAGGTCAGCGGGCCGCCGGTCCCGGCCTTCTCCTCGGTGGCGGCGACCGTCTCGACGAGCTCGGTCTCCACGCCCGGCAGCAGCGGACCGGCGAACGTCATATCCGACGCCGCGAACATCCTACGCGGCGGCAGGGACGGATCGCGCCGGGGATGACCGTCGGGGCCGAGGTCGGAGCGCCGAACGGGCTTGGCCAGGCACACCCAGTGCCAGGCGGGCGGGACCTGGCTCGGCGCCTCAGGCCGGTCGAGCACCGTCGCCAGCCGCGCCAGGTCGCTGGCCGCCAGGATCATCAGTACGACCGCGGCAGGCCGAGGACGTGCTCGGCGACATAGGCCAGGATCAGGTTCGTCGAGATCGGGGCTACCTGGTAGAGGCGCGTCTCGCGGAACTTGCGCTCGATGTCGTATTCCTCGGCGAAGCCGAAGCCGCCGTGGGTCTGCAGGCACATGTCGGCCGCCGCCCACGAGGCCTCCGAGGCCAGCATCTTGCCGATATTGGCCTGCTCGCCGCACGGTAGCCCGTCGTCATAGCGGGCGGCGGCGTCGTAGACGGTCAGCCGCGCGGCGTGGGCCTGGGCGTAGGCGCGGGCGATCGGGAACTGCACGCCCTGGTTCTGGCCGATCGGCCGGCCGAACACGACGCGGCTGTTGGCGTAGTCGCGGGCCTTGCCGATCAGCCAGGCGGCGTCGCCCAGGCACTCGGCCCCAATCAGGATCCGCTCGGCGTTCATGCCGTCCAGAATGTATCGGAAGCCCTTGCCCTCCTCGCCGATCAGGCTGTCGGCCGGGATGACGAGGTTGTCGAAGAAGACCTCGGTGGTGGCATGGTTCAGCATGGTGGCGATCGGCTTGATCGTCAGGCCGTTCCCCTTCGCTTCACGCATGTCGACCAGGAATACCGACAGGCCGTCGGCCTTGCGGGCGACCTGGTCCTTGGGCGTGGTGCGCGCCAGCAGCACCATCAGGTCGGAATGCTCGGCCCGGCTGGTCCAGACCTTCTGGCCGTTGATGACATAGGTGTCGCCCTCACGCCGGGCGAAGGTCGAGATCGAGGTGGTGTCGGTGCCGGCCGTGGGCTCGGTCACGCCGAACGCCTGCAAGCGGATCGAGCCATCGGCGATCTTTGGCAGCCACGTGTCCTTCTGGGCCTGGGAGCCGTGCCGCAGCACCGTGCCCATGGTGTACATCTGGGCGTGCAGGGCCGCGGCGTTGCCGCCGCTGGCGTGGACCTCCTCCAGGATCGCCGCCGCCGCGGTGAGGCCAAGGCCGCCTCCGCCGTACGCCTCGGGGATCAGCACGCCCAGCAGGCCAGCCTTCGTCATCGCCGCCACGAAGTCGGTCGGATAGGCCTTCTCGCGATCCAGCCCGCGCCAGTAGGTCGGCGGGAAGTCGCGGCACAGGGCCCGAACCGTGCTGCGCAGGGCCTCGATCAGTTCGGCGTCCACTAGACGCGCTCGAAGGCCAGCGCTGCGCCCTGGCCGACGCCGATGCACAGGGTGGCCAGGCCGCGCTTGCCGCCGGTCGCTTCCAGCTGGCGCAGGGCCGTCAGCACCAGCCGCGCGCCGGACGCGCCGAGCGGATGGCCCAGGGCGATGGCCCCGCCGTTCGGGTTCACATGCTGGCCGTCGTCGGGCAGGCCCAGCTGGCGCAGCACCGCCAGCCCCTGGGCGGCGAAGGCCTCGTTCAGCTCGACGGTGTCGAAGTCGCCGATGGAAAGACCGGTCTTGGCCAGCAGCTTCTGGACGGCCGGGACCGGGCCGATGCCCATGACGCGCGGCTCGACGCCGGCGGTGGCGTAGGCAGTGATGCGGGCGCGCGGCGTCAGGCCGTGGCGCTTCACGGCGTCCTCCGAGGCGACGATCAGGGCCACCGCGCCGTCATTGACTCCCGAGGCGTTGCCGGCCGTCACCGTGCCGCCCTCGCGGACGATGGGCTTCAGCTTGGCCAGGGCCTCGATCGTGGTTTCGCGCGGATGCTCGTCGCCGTCGACGATGGTCGGGCCGGCCCGGCCGGCGATCTCGACTGGGGTGATCTCGCCGGCCAGGAAGCCATTGGCCTGGGCAATGGCGGCCCGCTGCTGGCTGCGTAGGGCGAAGGCGTCCTGGTCCGCGCGGTTGACGCCATAGTCGGCGGCGACGTTCTCGGCCGTCTCCGGCATCGAGTCGACGCCGTACAGCTTGCGCATGGCGGGGTTGATGAAGCGCCAGCCGATGGTGGTGTCGAAGATCTCGGCGTTGCGCGAGAAGGCGCTGTCGGCCTTGCCCATCACGAACGGGGCGCGGCTCATGCTCTCGACGCCGCCGGCGATGACGAGGTCGTTGTGGCCCGAGACGATGGCGCGGGCGGCGTAGCCAATAGCCTCCAGCCCCGAGGCGCACAGGCGGTTGACGGTGACGCCGGGCACGTTGACCGGATAGCCGGCCAGCAGCAGGCCCATGCGGGCGACGTTGCGATTGTCCTCGCCGGCCTGGTTGGCGCTGCCCAGCACCACCTCGTCGATGGCGGCCAGGTCGAGGCCGGCGTTGCGCGCCGCCAGGGCCCTCAGCGGGATGGCCGCCAGGTCGTCGGCGCGGACCTTGGACAGCGATCCGCCATAGCGCCCGAAAGGCGTGCGGATCCCGTCACACAGATAGGCGGTCGTCATCCCGAGGCTCTCCCGTCTTCGCGCTCAAACAAACGTTAGAGTCGCGCGAGCGAGGCCTCAACCGGTTTCTAGCGCCAGCCGCCGCCTAGGGCCTGGACTAGGGCAACCGCCGTCGTCTGACGCGACACCGCCGTGGTCAGCAGGGTGCGTCGGGCCGACAGGGCCGAGGCCTGGGCGTTGACGACGTCGGTGAACACCACCTGGCCGGCGCGGTACTGGTTCAGCAGCATCTGCTCGGTCTGGTCGGCGGCCTGCGAGGCTTCCAGCTGCAGGGCGTACTGTCGCTCGAGGGTGCGGGCGGCCATCAGCTGGTTCTCGACGTCCTCGAAGGCGGTCAGCGCGGTCTGGCGATAGTTGGCGGCGGTGGCGTCATAGGCCGCGCGGCTCTGGGCGACCTGGGCGCGGCGCGCGCCGGCGTCGAACAGGGTCTGGGCCACGCTCAGCCCCAGCGACCAGGTGTTGGCCGTCGTGGTGAGCAGATTGCCCAGCTCGCTGGAGGTCGAGCTGCCCCGGGCGCTGAGGCTGAAGGTCGGGAAATAGGCGGCGCGGGCCACGCCGATGTCGGCATTGGCCGCGGCGACCCGGCGCTCGGCGGCGGCCACGTCGGGGCGGCGCTCCAGCAGGGTCGAGGGCACGCCGACGGGGATCTCCAGCGGAGCGGGCTGCCAGGTGGTGTCGGCGGCCAGGCGGAAGGTGCTGGCCGGCTCGCCCACCAGCACGGCGATGGCGTTCTCGAAGGTGGTGCGGTCCTGGGTCAGGCCTTCCAGCGTCGAGCGGGCGGTGGCCAGCGTGCTCTGGGCCTGCAGCACGTCCGAGCGCGGGGCGATGCCGGCGTCGTAGCGGTTCTGGGTGATCTGGACGACGCGCTGATAGCCCTCGACCGTGGCGGCGATCATGGCGATCTCGGCGTCGGCGCGGCGTAGGCCGAGGTAGCTGGTGGCCAGCTCGCCCTGGGCCGACAGCTGGGCGGCGGCGAGATCGGCTTCGCTGGCTTCCGCCGAGGCCTTGGCCCCGCTGATCCCGGCGCGGATGCGGCCCCAGACGTCCGGCTCCCAGCTGGCGCCGATGCCGACCTGATAGCGCTGGGTGTCGCCGGCCCGGGTGCTGCCGCCCGCGCCGGGGGCGCTGGTGGTGCCGCCGCCGCCCGAGCGGGTGCCCGAGCCCGAGAGGTCGATGGTCGGGAACAGGCCGGCGCGCTGCTGGCGCACCAGGGCGCGGGCCTGGCGGTAGCTGGCCTCGGCGGCGGCGATGGTCTGGTTGTCCACCTTCACCCGCTCGGCCAGGGCGTTCAGCTGCGGATCGCCCAGCAGGGTCCACCAGTCGCCGCGGTCCAGATGGTCGGACGGGGTGGCGGTCTTCCAGCCCTCCATGGCCTTGAACTGGGCCGGAGCCGCGGTCTTCAGGGCGGGGGTCTCGTAGGCGGGCGTCAGCGAGCAGGCCGTGAGCAGGGCCAGCAGGGAAACAGCGCCGATGGGGCGGATAAAGCGGGTCATCAGGCTGGTTCCGGAGCGTTCGTCGAATGGGTCGTCAGGTGTCGCTCGTCCTTGCGCTTCTTGCCGCGCAGACGGTCGAGATAGACATAGACGACGGGGGTGGTGATCAGGGTCAGGACCTGGCTGGCGATCAGGCCGCCGATGATGGCCACGCCCAGCGGGCGCCGCAGCTCGGCGCCTTCGCCGAAGCCAATGGCCAGGGGCAGGGCGCCCAGGGCCGCGGCCAGGGTGGTCATCAGGATCGGGCGGAAGCGCAGCAGGCTGGCCTCGCGCACGGCGTCTTGCGCCGACAGGCCTCGGCTGCGCTGGGCGTCCAGGGCGAAGTCGATGATCAGGATGGCGTTCTTCTTGACGATGCCCAGCAGCAGGAACACCCCGATCAGGGCGATCACCGAGAACTCCATCTTGAAGATCAGCAGGGCGATCACCGCCCCGACGCCGGCGGCGGGCAGGGTGGACAGCACCGTGATCGGGTGGACATAGCTCTCGTAGAGAATGCCCAGCACGATGTAGATCGCCACGATCGCGGCCAGGATCAGCAGGGGCTGCTGCTTCATCTGGTCGTCGGCGGCGCGGGCGCTGCCCTGGAAACTGCCGCGCACGCTGGTGGGCATGCCGATCTGCGCCTCGGCCTCGGCGATGGCGGCCCGGGCGTCGGTCAGGGCCTTGCCCTCGGCCAGGTTGAACGAGACCGTCGTGGCCAGCTCGCCGTTCTGGTGGTTGACTGAGGTCGGGGTGGCGTTCTGCGAGACGCTGGCGATCGCCGGCAGCGGAGTCATGGCCGTGGCTGCGGTGTTCAGGGCCGAGCCGGTCGAGGGATCGCGCAGGGCCGGATTGACGCTGGCGGTCTGCGTCGTCGTCGCGGTTTCGGTCGCCGCCGGGCGGGTGGGCACGCGGACGTCGTTCAGGGCCTCGGGACCCTGGGCGAACTTCTGGTTCCACTCCAGGATCACGGCGTACTGGTTGACGTCCTCGTAGATGGTCGCGACCTGGCGCTGGCCGAAGGCGTTGTAGAGCGCGTTGTCGACGTCGCGCGGCGTGATCCCCATGCGCGAGGCGCTGTCGCGGTCGATGGTCACCAGGGTCTCGACGCCGTTCTCCTGCTGGTCGGAGTCGACGTCGGTCATCACGTCGCTGCGGGCCTTCATGGCCTCGGCCAGCTTGGCGGCCCATTCCTTGAGGTCGGCGCTCGAGTCGCTGGTCAGGGTGTACTGATAGGTCGAGTTGCTCTGCCGCCCGCCCATGCGCAGGTCCTGCGTCGGGTTGAGGAAGACGTTCAGGCCGGTGACCTTCTGCAGCTGGGGCCGCAGGCGGGCGATGACGACCGAGCCCTTTTCCTTGCGTTCCTTGATCGGCTTGAGGTTCACGAACATGAAGCCGCCGCCCGCACGGCCGCCGCCGGTGAAGCCGACCACGGTGTCGACGGCCTTGTCCTTGCGGATGATGTCGACCACCTGGCGCAGCTTCTGCTGCATGGCCTGGGACGAGACCGACTGGTCGGCGCGGATGCCGGCCATCAGCTGGCCGCTGTCCTGCTGCGGGAAGAAGCCCTTGGGCACGGCGACATAGAGCCAGGCGGTCATGCCGATCACGGCGATCAGGATGGCGATGACCAGCGGCTTGGCGTGCAGCGCCCAGTCCAGGCAGCCCTCGTAGAAGCGGTGGATGCGGTTGAAGGCGGCCTCGAACGCCCGGCCGATCCGGCCTTCCTTCTTCTGGTGCGGACGCAGCAGATAGGCGCACATCATCGGCGTGGTGGTCAGGGAAATGACCAGCGAGATCAGCACCGCCGCCGACAGGGTGACGGCGAACTCGCGGAACAGCCGCCCCACCTGGCCGCCCATGAACAGCAGCGGGATGAACACGGCGACCAGCGAGACGCTGATCGACAGCACGGTGAACCCGACCTCGCGCGCGCCCAGCAGGGCGGCGGCGAAGCGGTCCATGCCCTTCTCCATGTGGCGGGCGGTGTTCTCCAGCACCACGATGGCGTCGTCGACCACGAAGCCGGTGGCGACCGTGATGGCCATCAGGCTGAGGTTGTTGAGCGAGAAGCCCAGCATGTACATCACGCCGAACGTGCCCAGCAGCGAGACGATGGTCGCCGCCGCCGGGATGAAGGTCGCCCGGGCGCTACGCAGGAAGGCGCTGACTACCAGGATGACCAGCACGATGGTGATCAGCAGGGTGAACTCGATCTCGTGCAGCGAGGCGCGGATCGAGTTGGTGCGGTCGCTGGCGACGCTGACTTGGATGTCGCTGGGCAGCTGGGCGCGCAGCTCGGGCAGGACGGCGCGGACGCTGTCGACGGTCTGGATGATGTTGGCGCCCGGCTGGGCGGTCAGCAGCACGATGATGGCCGGCTGGCCGTTGAACAGGCCGAGCGTCCGGGTGTCGGCGACGCTGTCGGTGACGTCGGCGACGTCCGACAGCTTGACCCCGGTGTCGCCGCGCCAGGCCACGACCAGGCCGGCATAGTCGGCGGCCTTGCGACCGGCGCCCGAGGTGTAGATCTGGTAGCGCTGGCCGGCGCCTTCCAGGGTGCCCTTGGGGCGGTTGGCGTTGGCCGACTGGATGGAGGCGCGGACGTCTTCCATGCTGACGCCGTACTGGTTCAGCAGGAACGGATTGGCCGAGATGCGCACCGCCGGCAGCGAGCCGCCGCCGATCTCGACCTCGCCGACGCCGGTCACCTGGGCAAGGCGCTGGGCCACGACGTTCGAGACCGAGTCGTAGATCTGGCCGGGGGTCTTGGTGTCCGAGGTCAGGGCCAGGATGATCACCGGCGAGTCGGACGGGTTGGCCTTGCGATAGGTCGGGTTGCTGCGCAGCGTGGCCGGCAGGTCGGCGCGGGCGGCGCTGATGGCGGCCTGGACCTCGCGCGCGGCGCCGTCGATCTTGCGGTTCAGGTCGAACTGCAGGGTCACCCGCGTCGAGCCGGTGGAGCTCTGCGAGGTCATCTCGTTGACGCCCGAGATCGTGCCCAGACGCCGTTCCAGCGGGGTGGCGACGCTGGAGGCCATGGTCTGGGGACTGGCCCCGGACAGGCTGGCCTGGACCGAGACGGTGGGATAGTCCACCTGCGGCAAGGGCGAGACCGGCAGCACCAGGAAGGCGGCGATGCCCGCCAGCGCGATGCCGATGGTCAGGAGGACCGTGGCGACCGGCCGCTTGATGAAGGGCCCCGACAGGTTCACGACGGCGCCCCCGGCAGGGCTTCAGGCTCGCCTGAGGTGTCCTCTTCCTTCCGCTCGCGACGGACGCTGGGCGCCAGGCGATCGAAGGCCAGATAGACGACGGGCGTCGTGAAGATGGTCAGCAGCTGGCTCAGCAGCAGGCCGCCGAAGATGGCGATGCCCAGCGGTCGGCGCAGCTCGGCGCCTTCGCCGAAGCCCAGCATCAGCGGCACGGCGGCGAACAGGGCCGCCAGGGTCGTCATCAGGATCGGGCGGAAGCGCAGCACGGCGGCCTGGAAGATGGCGTCGTGCGGGCTCATGCCCTCGTTGCGTTCGGCGTCGATGGCGAAGTCGATCATCATGATCGCGTTCTTCTTGACGATGCCGATCAGCAGGATGAT
>CAZRPD010000009.1:0-52767 GCA_964601775.1 uncultured Caulobacter sp.
GTTCGCTGTTCGTTCTCGCAAGCGCCTTCTAGCGAACAAACCTTGAGGTGAGCCCCATAACCCACCGCGCCACCTCTGGCGCTACACAGCGGCGGCAGGTTTCGATCTGCCGTCGCCATTTCCATTTGTCGCCGGTGTCGGGGCTCCCATTGACTCCGCCGCCAGCCGAGAAGAGAACGAACGCGGAACATAAGCAACCCGCCAGAGCGCCCCATGGGCAAGAACCCCGCCTTTCTCCCTGGCCACGTCATGACTGTCGGCGGCTTGCTCGACGCCCAAGAGCGCGTGATCTGGTCCTGCCGTAAATGCAGCGCCTGGGCCCTGGCCGACCTGCTGGCCATTCAGCGCAAGAAGGGGCCGACCTACAGCCTCGTCGATCGCACATCGACGTGCAGGGTCGAGGGTTGCGGCGGCAAGGTCTCTTTCCACTATGGCGCACCCTCGCGCCCCTTACAGGCTAACCGCGAGCGCCAAGCCGCTGCCAAACAGGCCGCGGCGCGACGAGATCTCGAACAGGTTCGGCTCGCCTACAATAAGATCGCCCTGGACGCTGGCGCCTTGCCGATCGAACCGAAGCCATGGCTACGCCGGGGCCGGTGATGGCGCGCCCTACCCGTCGGGCTCTATGTTGCGCGCCTGGGCGAAGTAGTGGTCGCGGGCCAGGTTTCCGAAGCGGGTGGTGTCGCTGTCGAACGACAGACGCACGGTGCCGATGGGACCGTGACGCTGCTTGGCGATGATCACCTCGGCCAGGCCGTGCAGGCGGTCCATCTCGTCGCGCCAAGTCAGATGCTCGGGCGTGCCTTCGCGCGGCTCGGCGCGGCCGACATAATAAGCCTCGCGGTACACGAACCAGACCATGTCGGCGTCCTGTTCGATCGAACCGGATTCGCGAAGGTCGGAGAGCTGGGGCCGCTTGTCAGGCCTCTTCTCCACCTCGCGTGACAGCTGCGACAGGGCGATGACCGGGCAGGCCAGCTCCTTGGCCAGGGCCTTCAGGCCCATGGTGATCTGGCTGACTTCGGCGACCCGATTGGCGTTGGACGACAGATCCGAGCCAGTGACCAGCTGCAGGTAATCGACCACGACCAGGTCCAGGCCGTGTTGGCGCTTTAGGCGACGGGCGCGGGCGGTCAGCTTGGCGATCGAGATGCCACCGGTGGCGTCGATGAACAGCGGCGCTTCCTGCAGCTCCATGGCCGCGTCGCGCACCCGGCCGAACTCCGAGGCGTCGATCTCGCCCTTGCGCAGCTTGTCGCCCGACACGCCGGAGGCGTCGGCCAACATACGCAGGGCCAGCTGCTCGGCGCTCATTTCCAGCGAGTAGAAGGCCACGACACCGCCCTGGACGGTCTTCTTGGTGCCGTCGGGCTGGATCTCGTAAGCGTACTTCTTGGCGATGTTGAAGGCGATGTTGGTCGCCAGGGCGGTCTTGCCCATCGAGGGACGGCCGGCCAGGACGATCAAGTCGGAAGGGTGCAGGCCGCCGATCTTCTGGTCGAGGTCCATCAGGTCGGTCGAGACGCCCGACATGCCGCCGTCGCGGCTGTAGGCCTCGGCGGTCATCTCGACCGCGCCGCGCAAGGCGTCGCCGAACGACACGAAGCCCGACGAAGCGGTGCCGCTTTCGGCCAGGCTGTAGAGTTGCTGTTCGGCCTGTTCGATTTGGTCGCGAGCGGCCTTTTTCTCTTCGTCCTTGCCGACGCCGCTGTGGGCGGTCGTGGCGATATCGCCGCCGATGCGGATCAGCTCGCGGCGCAGCGACAGGTCGAAGATTACCCGGGCATAGTCGCCGGCGTTGGCGGCGGGCGGGGCGCGGTCGACCAGATCGGCCAGGTAGCGCAGTCCGCCCAGTTCCTCGAACGCGGCGTCCTTCTTGAACTCGTCGGCCAGCAGGATCGGTTCGGCCAGCTGGCCCTTGCGGACGTGGGTCTCGATCGACTGGAACAGCCGGCCGTGGAAGGGCTCGTAGAAACAGCGGGCCTGCAGGCTGTCGGTCAACCGCTCATAGGCGGCGTTGTCGTACAGCAGGATGCCCAGCAGCGCCTGCTCGGCCTCCATGTTGTGCGGTAGGATCCTGAAAGCCGGTCTCGTGTCGAGAACCAGCTCTGCTTCCGTCAGGGGATTTTGGGCAGTAGCGGCGGACACCGGCCACCTCGCCAAAAGCTAAGGTCGCAGCACGATGACCGGATTCGGCGAACGGCGAAATCTCGACATCGCCGAGATTTATCCACTGATAAGGCCTGGAGACCCTTCCTCAACCAAACCGGTATAACCGAAAAACAAGTTGAGTCGCGCAGCCATCGTGTTCGCAATGGGCTCGATAGGCGGAAAGCTGGAGATGGGTTGTGGCGAAACCTGCAAAACCGACGGGCCTGGTGTGCAACGTCGGCAAAGTCAGACGGGCGCAAAAGCTCAGCCAAGAGAAGCTGGCTGAACTTACTGACTGCACGCGCACCCAGGTTATCCGCATCGAGCACGCACAGGTCGCGCCTGGTCTGCCTTTGGCGCTACGGATGGCGCGGATCTTGGGCGTTTCAGTAGAAAGCTTGTGGAGCGTGCCGAGCTACAGCACGCTACCGCCCCCTGCTTCCCGGGGCTATCTCGGCGCCAAACAACCGTGAACGTCTACAACTGCATGCGATATCATGCAGGCGTATTCAGTTTGAATTGGCGGTGCGCTGGATCATTGCGGCCTCGATTACCGCCCCGGTCATGCGCTGAGCGATACGAAGCCAAACGTCAGCGACACCGGCGATTTCGCGCTGCAAGTCGGGGTCTTCTACCTTCTGAGCCAAGACCGTGGCGTCCTTGGCACGCTGAAGCACTTCATTGAGCTCAAGCTGGGCAACACTCATAAGCCACTCCTACTCTACTGAAGGGCCTTCATCCTTGCGGGGCCCAGAAATCGAGACCTCAACCCAATCATCAATCAGGCCCAATATCGTCTCACGCAGCACAGGGCTTCGCAGGGTCTTCACCGCCACGAAAAGCCGGTCCTCGTCGTAGTCCGGATCCTCAACGGCTGGCTTCCCTAAAGGCTCAGCCTCAACGCCGAAAAGGTCATGAACCGGCACCTTGAGGATTTCAGCCACCTCGATAAGGGTGCTAGCGGGTATTTTGGACAGCCCCTGCTCATAGCGCTGAATCTGCTGGAAAGAGACCCCAATAGTGGCGGCAAGCTCTTGCTGCTTAATTCCCGCGTCCAGGCGACACCGGCGGATGTTCGCGCCGATCAAAATATCAAGGCTGCCTGGCTTCAGCTTCACGCGGCGCTCACCTAAAGCAGTATATGGGCATTCACAACCCTTAAGCCTGCGAAGCAGCTCCGCTCCACCTCGATCGCTGAGCTACTATTCGGCCGGGCCATTCTCCATCTCGCGCAGATGGATGCCGACGCGCTTCGCTGTCACGAGGGCGACCCAACCACCAACGGCGATGCCAAGCGACCACAGCGCGATGTTCGCGGCCCAGGCGGAATGCCAGACACCCCAGATCGAACCGAAGATAATCGCGCAGATAGCGCCAGGCGTAACCGCCAGCGCGCATACCGCACTGACTATGGCCAGCAGCGCATGTGCGAAGCGGTAGGCGATGCCCGCTAGGACTTCAGCCAAGAAACCGCCGACCGCGTTACCAGCCTGGCGACCACGATGGCGCGCCGCGCGCGCCTTCATCGCCGGCGTCATGACGACCAGCGCGCGCCCCTGACCAGCCTCATGCAGAGGCACCATCTCGATGATTTCAGGCGAACCGCCCGCGCGACCCAACATTTCACCTCTCCCAAACCACCACCATGGCGGCAGATTGACTATGACACCTGTACAGACAAATTCAAGAACATAGTGCGAACGCCCCTCCCCTGGATTTGAGAGGATGGAACGCTTTGCAGCACAGGCGAGCCAAGCGAGTGGCAAAGCGGAAATTAATTAGACTAGTCATAGTATTGTTAACCGCGAACTGACCCGCAGTTGCTGATCACCGTTTTGGCGGGATGCCTTGGCCACGCTGGAGACCCAAGCTGCTTGAGCGGGCGTAGCGCTCTTGGTCGGCGTAGAATCCACGCGAGTAGCGAGGCCAGTCCACGGCGTATCCCATCATAACCATGGTCTCGGCGAGGTCCGCTCCAGCGCTAGTGCGACAGATGCCAACGACACGTTGGTACGAGCGAGCGCCAACAGATCTGCAGGTGACATTCTGGCCTACGACAACAGATCGAAGCGCCTCACGAGATTTAGCGCCGGCCGGTGAAAGGCCACCGCCACCCGGGAGGCGCAGCTCTGGGGCGTCAACACCCCACAGGCGCCACGAGACCCCCCCCTACAGTGAGGGTGTCGCCATCCTGAACCCACTCGGCAGGTCCGGACCTGACAAACGGAGCGGGAGGCGCCGCCGCCGCCGCGAGCGGTAATTGGGCGACCAAACAGAAAAGGGCGACCGTGACGGTCGCCCCCCCGAAGGTTATCGCTCCAGGATTAACGAACATGGGCCGCCACCTCTTCTGTCCGGCCCTTAACTTGCTCGTTAGACCGCGCGCGATCGGCGCGAAGGTCGTCTACGCGGTCGTGGCGGGCCGCAACGGCGGCTTCCGCAGCCAACTGGCCACGGATCTGGGTATCGAACGGATGGTCGGTGAGGCCCGTGCTTTTTTGATACCGTTCGATTAGGTCGGTCCTCTTTTCCTTATCGAGCTCACGCCAAGCGGCGTCAGGTGTTGAAAGGAGAGAAGCCCCGCCGAGCGCCTCCACTGGAAAGCCCTCGACAGCAAGGTCGACCTTGCCGCCGCGAGGATGACCGGCATGGCTAAAAACGTGCTCGATCCGCCCGCCATTGTCGCGCGTACCGCCATAGCGCCAAGCCTGGCCGTGGTGCTCCTGCTCCAGATCGTGTCCGCTGCCGAGACCCCGGGCGACGATCGCCGCTTGCAACGCGCCGTTCGCCACCTGACGCCCGAGCGAGCCATCTGGATAGTGGGTCGCCGGCGCGCCTTCCTGGCGGTCCATGATCGGTTCCAGCTTGACTATGGAGGGAGCTGCGACATCGCGGACGCCTTCGTGGTCCCATTCCTGCAATCTCGCCTCGCCCAGCCCTGGCGGTCCTTTGCCGTTCGCGGCGTGGGCGAACGCGCGCTCGTCGTGATCCCGGCCCGCCGCGAGATCCTCGGCGAGCACCTCAAGCCGTTGGGCCAATTCGCCCTTGTCGTGCCGGTTCACGCTCTGGGCGGCTTCCCGATCCAGCTCGGCGGAACGCTGGATGCCGAGCGGCTCCATAGCCACCTTCGCACTCGCGAAGGCGCGGACAATATCTGCATTTGTTAGCTCGGGATCGACCTTACCGTAAACTCGCTCCCCCCTATTTCGCTCTTGAAGAAGCGCGGCCACCGCATCTGGAGGGACGTTGTTCTCGCTCATCGCCGCCCATTTCCGGTCGAAGGCCTCGTATGCAAGCTGCATGTTGGCTTTGGCGTGGCCCTCCAAAAGGCTACCCACGTCCGCGAGGCTGTTCGAGCCCGGCGCTTCGACGGCCAGTCGCTTGTGTTCCTCAACGAGCAGTCCTAGGCGCTCGGCTTCAAGAAAGCGGCTGTTGAGGCCCCGGTCGATGAAGCGGGGCAAGCCGGCCTCTTCGCCGGCAACCAAGGAGGCTATCGGCATCTCCCGCATCGGACGATCGGACATGGCGATGCTGAGATAGACTGCGTGCCCATAGTGCTTGAGATCGGGGCCGGGGTCGCCATAGCGGTATTCGCTCACGATGGCGTCACGCTCGGCTTGCCCCAACGAGAAGAAGTGACGGCTCGCCTCCTCTGACTTGTTGAAAGCCGCGACCTGGTCTTCGAACTGTCGCCCCTTAGCGTCAGGATCGGCCGCGTATTCCGCTGCGATTTCGGCGCGGCTGGCCCTGTCGAGCTTTTCCCAGGAGCGCCAATCGGCCCGCTTCATCTCGCCGGCAAGCTCGGGTTCGAAGCCGATGAACGCAAGGGAATCCTCTCGCATTTCATAGATCGTATCGATGAAGTCTCGGCCTTCCTCGACGTCAGTCAGGGCCAACCCTTCGGCTACGGCATTAGGTGTCGGGGCGTGCGTCGCCCGCACTTCATCGGGCAACGAAGACCAGGCCTGAAGTGTGTAATTCTCCCACACCGCCATGCTTTCAGCGCCGCTGTAGTAGTCCGGCTGATAGCTAGACCGGGCTTCTGGCGAGAGGTTTTGCCACTCGGCAACGATGTCCTGATAGGTCGGAGCCGTCGCAAGGGCGGCCTCGTCGGCCTGATCGTTCAAGCGATGCTCGGCGAGATCCGCGCGAAGGTCTGCCGCCTCGATGCCGACCGCGGGCGACAATGACAGCGCTTCGTGGGCCGCGATCTGACCTTCCTCCCGCACTGCCTTATGCTCGCCAAAGCCTGGGTTCAGCGGATCCTCAGATCGCACCTCAAGGCCATGCGAAGCCGGCCCTCGTTGCGCCACGACCTTTTGAAGCTGTTCAAGCTCGGCGATTGCTTCGCGCACGATTACCACGCTCTGGCGACGTTGATTTTCCACAATGTGAGAGCCACGAAAAATCGCCGTCACATTCTCACCGAGCGTTCGTCGTCCGACTGCCCTAGCGCTTACTCTAGCGAGGTCGCTGCGCGCGACCGTCAGCGCTGCTGCTATCTCTTCAGAGTTAAGTGGGGATTTATTGCGTCCGCCGGCATTTACCGCGCCGACTTCCGATGCGCCACGTTCCATAAGGTATTCCTTTCAGAAAGGCACTCCACTACAGTGGAATACAACTCTAAAGTTACCCTATAGGGTGATTTAATGCATCACAATTGTTTGGCCGCCCCGGCACTTTGAGGCGGCCAGGACTGGAAGACCGCACTACAGGCGGCCTTCCAGAACAAACTATCCGTTACCTGCCCTGGTAGCGCACCTCTTCCCGATGGCGCTCAAGCTCTTTCGGCGGGAACTCGCGTTGCCGGGGCTCCTGGCGGCGATGGTCGTTCAGTTGTTGGCTCTGACGCTCCTCAGCTATCGCCGCTGCTAGCGAGCGGCGCTCAATGATCGCCAGCGCACCAGCCAGAGCCGGTCCGAACTGCTCGTGGAAGGCATCCTTCCCTTGGTCTTGGCGCAGGTCATTCCAGTCCGTACCGTTCTGACCGGCGGTGAACGAAGGGATGACGGCCTGGCCGCCGACAGCCTGCGCGGCTTCGTTAGCCTTCTCTCGCCCCGGGTTGCCGTAGGGCCGATTGGTGCGCTCATTAAGCTGCCCCTCTTTGCGGTGATCGTTGTCACCCAAGGTGACGATCGCGCGGTTCGGGTATTTCTCCCTGTAAGCTTTGGCCACCGTGACCAGGTTGTTGGCATTGAAGGCGACGATGACAGGACGCCCCGTCTCATCGAAGATTGTCTTGCCAGTAGCCCAACCCTCGACGATCAGGATCGGATCATCGTCCTTGAGCTTGCCGATGATGTGGTGCCCGCCCTGGAGCGCCGCTCCTTTCGGCATCGACTTGTTGTTGCTGTCACGCGGCGAGATTGTCTGAGCACCCAACAGGTTCCCGTCGATGTCGTGATAAGGGACTAGGAGATGGCCGCGAGCACTGAAGTGCTGAGGGTCATCGGCTCCAGGCGGGCAGTTGATCGGGCCATCCTTGTTGACCAGTAGCCCAAGACCGCCCACGCCCTTCTTCACCAGATAGGCGTGATCGCGACTGGCCGGTTCGCAGCGCTGGAGCAACTCGGCGATCGCCCCGGCGGTCTTGCGTTGGGTGGCGGCAATCTCCCTATCACGCGCGTCCTTCGCCTGCTGCGCCTCTCGCTCTTGCTGTTGCCGCTCAGCTTCGGAGACGCGCTCGACGGGACGATCTGATTTCCAGTTTACGCGCTCTCCGGACCTATGGTCCTGGAACCAGCCTCCGGGCTGATGGCCTTCCTTGTAACCGCAGTAGGCGCCGCTACGCGCGCCCTTGACGTCGTCCTTCATCGGAACGCGTTGGATTTTGCCGGTCATCTCGGCCGGCCCTTGGAAGTCGAAGCCAGCCTTCTCCAGGACGGCCTTGAACTCCTCCTCCGGAGACAGATGCTGGTCGACCGTGCTTCGGTGGCGCCACTGATCCATCGGCGCTAGATCGGCGTTTCCCGGCGCCCACCAGAGCTTTGCCTCCTTATCCCAATTGAGGGGGATGTTGTTGGCCTTGGCGACGTTCTTCGCCCGGTTTTTCTCAGCGTAAGGGATGTTGAGGACGACGCGCTGAGGCTGGCGGCGCATGTTGCCTCCTTGGAGATCGAGTTGCTGGGCTTTGGGCTGGCCAACCGAGAGGTTCGCGGCCGCGGCGGCGGCGACTGCTACGGGCTCCAGCACGGGCGCGGTTTGACGCTCGGCGGCTTGGCTCTCGACATGCGTCTGGGCCAGAGGGTTCTGGAGGAACTTGGCGATCTTCTCTGCGTCGGTGGCGGCCCTGAAAATCTCGCGAGGATCGTCCTTCAGGATCTTTACCCATGAGCCCACATAGGCCGCGTGCCGCGTCGGATCGTGGCCGATCCCAAGCTCGTCGCCCACCATCAGCGACGCGATCTCCGCGCGCAGCTCCTCCCGCGCGTAACCCTCGCTTCCACGCGGAAACGACAGGTCCCGCCCTAGCCGGCTCTCGTGGCCAGTCCAGTGGCCAAGCTCGTGCAAGGCTGTGGCGTAATAGCCGTCCGCCTTGTCGAACTGCTGAAACGGCGGCAGGACGATGTGGTCCTGAGCAGGGTAGTAGTAGGCGCGGTCGCCTGCCACGTGGCGGATGTCGGCCTTGGACGCCGCGATCAACGCCTCGGCTTTCGCATGCCGCTCGGACTCCGGTGCGACCTGGCGCGACTGCTCGGGAAGGCCGACGAACTGATCCGCGTTGTAGACCCAGAAGTTCGTGACCTGCGGGCGCTCCAGCTGGACGACGTCCTTGATCGGCTTGCCGTCGCCGTCGCGAACAATCCGGCCGCGCTCGTCCTTGCGAGTCTGCGTCTTGTGAAACGCGAAGAACTGAAGGCGGATATCGTTTCCGCGCTCTCCCGCCTTCAGCTCTGCGCCGGCCGCTTCGGCCTGGCGACGAGTCAGCCAACGGCTGTCAGAACGCCCCTGCATGAGCAGGTACATTGCGTTCATGCCCCGATAGGGCTTCTCGGTCACAGGGTTCCACGGCATGAACCGCTCACCGGGTGACCAAGGCTTGGTCCAGGGCGCGACGCCGCGCTCCAGCTGGTCGATGACGTCCTGGGCGACTTTGGCGGCATATTCCGACATCAGGCCGCGCCCCCCTCGATGGAGGAGAGAACAACGTCGTCCATGGTGACGGCGTCTTCCTCGAAGGCCCCCAGATCGTCGGCTTCATCCGGGCTGAGCACTACAGCCACGCCCGGAATGCCAAGATCATTGAGGTTCAGAGACAGCGTCAGTTGCGGCGGGTCGATCGAAGGCTGGTCCATAGGAAAGTCCTTTCCGGATGTAGACGAAGGATGAGGTGGCGTAGCGGTCGGCCGGCTGCGGCGCGTTAGCGGTGACGGCGCGCGGCGCGGCTTCGAAAGCAGGGCCGGACTTGAAGTACCGGCGCACGTATCCGTTGGAGAAACCCCGCGTGAACGTGCCGGTGTTGTAGGCTGAGAGGGCGGCCAGAAGGGCTGTTTGCCCCTCGCCGTGGATCCGTGCCGCAGCCTTGTAGGACGGCGTGAGAATAGCGGCGCCGGCGCGAATGTTGGTGCACGGGTCGAGCACCTGCTCAACGGTCAGCCCGAGGCGCGCGAGATTGCGGCTGTTCACCTGCATCAGGCCAAGATCAACGGAGTAGCCGAGCGCGATGTAGCTGCGGGCAGTCGCGGCGGCTTGCGGGATAGTTGCGGCTGGTGCGGGCCTCCCACGCAGGCGGTTGACGTTAAGGGCCAGGGGATTGCCGCCACTCTCCACGCGAATGATGGCCTGCAGGGTCTCCGGGGCGACTTCGGAGGCGCAGGCGTAAAGGGCCGCGTCGATCATCACAGCCCTCCCCGGGTCATGATGGGACGAACCACGGTCTGGATCCGCGCCGCGTCGAGCGGGCCAAAGTAGCGACTGTCGATGCTGCGACGATCGTAGCTTGAGACGAGCCAGACCTCGCCCTCGCCCACCTTGCGAACGCCAAACGACGGGTGAGGTAATAGATTGCCTTTGGCGTCCGATTTGAAAGCGCGGCTATTGGCAAGCAGTGCGCCGTTCACGCGCAGGCCCTCCGCGCCCACCTCGACGGTGTCGCCGGCGACCGCGGCTACCGGCTTCATCAGCGGAACGAAGTCACCCGAGCAACGCCCTTTGGCGAGGTAGCCGTTCTTTCGCGCCCCACGGAAGAAGTCAGTATCCGGAGGGCACACCATCACGACATCGCCGCGCTTCGCGGCCCCGGAAGTCGTGAGGTAGATGCCCTCGGGAATTGAGGGGGTGGTGTTGACGCGCAAGCCCGCCGCCTGGCCGATCGACAAAGCGGTCAAGACGGCGGCTGCGGCCACGAAAAGCGAACGCGCGATCACGGGGCCACCCGGAAGGTTGGTTCGTGCACGACACCGTCCTCATCGACCGTGAAGGGCACATCGAACGCATGGCCACCCGGCTTGACGGCTCCAGGGGCGGTGTAGCCGGGGCTGGTGTGAGGTGTGTACGAACGGGCGGCACGGGGCGGCGGAGGGATGGCTGCGCGGGCGCTGAAGATCGCGTCTTGAAAGTAGAGGCTTTGCTCGCCCTGGATGGGCGGGCTACCAGCCACCATCACCAGCAAGTCACCAGGCGCAGTGATGCTGCCGTCGTCATCCTTGGTCGGGCCGCGAAGCTGCATCACCTCGGAATCGTTCAGCAGCGCCCGACCGCTCGCGCGGTAGGTCCTCGATGCGCTGCTCAACGAGCCGTGCCGCTTGCCCGAAAGTGAAAACTCCTCGGTGATGACGGTCATCTGGCCAAGGCGCGCCGAGATCCACTTTGCCGTCTCGAGCTTGTTGGGGGCGTAGGCGATCTGGACGTGGCAGTTGGAGGTGATTGCCTCGTCTTTGCCGTAGATGGCCAGCTGCGCGGTGTCCTGAATGATCAAGTACGCCTTGATGCCAAAGCCGGCCATGACAGCCAGCGCCTGCTGGAAAATGTCGAGGCGGCCGTAGGACGGAAACTCGTCCAGCATCAACAGCAAGCGATGAGCGTGCGGCATGATCGGACGCCCCTTGTCGAACTGGATGCGGGCGCGCATCAGCACCTCAACCATTTGGTTGATCAGCAAGCGCATCAGGGGCCGCATCCGGCCCTCCTCGTCGGCGCCGACCTCGACGTAAAGCGAAAGGGGCTTCTCACCGTCCATCAGGTCCGCGATCGTGAAATCGCTCTCGCGGACGTTCTGGGCCACCTTGGGGTCGCGATACAGCGCGAGATATGACATCGCGGTGGACAGGACAGAGCCGCGTTCCTGGTCAGGCCGGTTGACCATGTCGGCGCCGGCTTCCACGACGACCTTGTGACCGTGCGGCTTGCCATCGATGCGATCGAGCCATGGCTGCGAACGCCCCTTCAGATGCTCGTTGTTCAACATGGAGTTCCAGAGCGCAGCGAGGGCCGGCGACGATAGGGCAGAGGCCACGTCAGGAAGGGACACTTCCCGTCCGGTTGGCAGCTGAGCATAGTGAAGGTGGATGATCAGGCCGGTGAGAAGGGCGTGGGCCGTCTTGGTCCAGTGGTCATTCAGACCCTTGCCCTCCGGATCGACGATGACACGAGCGAGCGCCTGCACATCCCCGACCTCGTCGACCGTTTCCCAGCGGATTTCCTTCAGCGGATTGAACCGGGCGCTGCCCGTTGCGTCGCCTGGGGCGAAGCGTAAGACCCGGTTGCCGGCGTGCTTCTCTCGCCATCCGGCCGTCAGGGCGTAGAGTTCGCCTTTCTGGTCATTGACGAACACGCTGTGGGGCCAGGACAGGAGCGTTGGAACGACCAGGCCGACGCCCTTACCGCTACGTGTGGGAGCGATCGCCAGCACGTGTTCGGGCCCGTCATGACGAAGGGCCCTCAGCGGGCCCTGCCTGTTCAAGACCCTTTCCAGGGCAGTCTGCGGCCGGCGCCAGGCCCCGCAATAGACCCCAGCACCTGGCTTAGGTTTACGGAACGGCTTGCGACGCGGCAGGAGGCCCGCGTGGGCAATTTCCTCTTCGGTCGCAAAGTGGGCAGTCCCGTGCAGGCCTTCATTCCGACGAAGACGGCGGACAAAAAAGCCAAGATAAGCGCGCTGGATGAGGGCGGCGGCGACGCATCCTCCGGTCCAAGCGTAAAACGCCGGCTTGAAGATCTGCGGCGCTACGAAGAACCATCGCGAGAACCACTCGACGAGGTTCAGCGGGTTGTAGAAGGGACCGATCAGGCGTGGCCCCAACGCGGGCTGATAGCCAAGCTTGGCCGCAAGCCACTGCGTGACCGCCACCGAGTAGACAACCACGAAAAGCGCGAGCAGAGCATACGATAGCTGCTCATGCCCGCGCCCTGCGGTCTGGTCCTTGTTGATCGTCTTCACGGATCCCTCTTGGCAATGCCACATGTGAGGGAACAAAAATTACCCTATAGGGTATGTCGTTGACTAGAGGAAAAACATTACCCCCGCGCCGCTTTCTGGTCGCCGGGCCGGTCATCTCGCGACGACCCTTTTCCTTCTTGCTTAACGACTGGTGAAGACGCGCGGCCGGAACGATCGACTTCGAAAGCTGCATCCATGGTGAAGTAGTGGGCGCGGCGGGCCTGGGCCGCACTCACTGCCTGAACCAGCACCTCCCCTTCCTTCTCCCATAACAGCGCGCCCGTTCCGTCCTCGAACTGCCGTCGGCCACGGTAGGTCACTTCACTGGCGTCGGTCGAATGCCAGAGACGATGCGGTTTCACACCTTCGACCTTGGCGCGGACCTCGTTGCGCTCGCGCACGTAGCGCGCCGCTTCGGGCTCGACAGCCGGCCGGATCTGTCGTTCAGCGATCTTGGCCTGGCGCGCCGCCTCCAGCGCAGGATCCGCGAAGGTCACATCCAGACCGGGGATGGCGGCGGCTTCTACGACGGCGGCCTTGAACGCGTCGGTCCCTTCAACGACCAGGTCCTGGCCTTCGAACCGGTCCGAGGCCAAGGCGACAGCCAGCACGGCCGCGCCAAGCGTCAGGTCGTCTACGCGCACGCCGATGTCCCGATCGGTCACGACACCGCCATCCCGCGTCTGATAGCGCATGTCGCCGTACTTGTTCGGCGACGGCTTCAGATCCTGATAAACGACGCTCCGCGCTGCGGCGAAGTCTGGGGCGGTGATGATGTCCTCGATCACCTTCGCCCGGATACGGTCCTTGCGACGCAGCACGTCCAGGGCAGCGCCGTCGCCGGCGGCGGCCTCACGCTGCAGGAAGTCAGGCCAGCTGATTGACCGGGTCGTATTCTGGATTTCCTGCCGGGCTTCTGTCCTGATCTTGTTGGCTCGCTTCCAATCGGCTGCCCGCTCGATGGCATGTTTGGCCCGGGCCTCTTTGCGCTCATCGCCCTCCAGATCACGGGCATGGGTGATCCCTGAGCGACGCTCACGATGGTAGCGGGTAAGCTCCGCCTCGTATTTTTCGTGCCGGGCTTTCAACTCGGCGAGCTGGTCGCTACGCGCCTTCTTTGCAGCGTCATTCTCCGCCTTCCATCGCCCAAACAAGTCATCAGACGGCCGGTGCTTTTGTCGGCCCTGCTCCCAACTTCCGCTGGCGCCGGGACGGTCGCCCCCTTCCCGCTTGCCTTCCCCCTCCCCTTGCTCTGCGCCTTGGCCTTGGCCGTCGCTCTGGCCGGGGCTCTGGTCGGGAGCTGCGCTTTGCTCTGCGCCATCTTGCTGGTCGGACGGCTCCTGGCGCGGCTCGACCGGCCGGCCATCGTAGACCTTTGCGGGGTCGATCTTGCTGATCTCTTCGGTCGGCGCCTCATAGGCGCCCAGCCGATCGGTGAGCGGTTTAAAGGCGAAGGTCGGGCTGACGTCGCTGGCCTTCAACTGCGCGCGCGTACCTTTGGCGCGAACGATGAGACCAGCGCCCCTCGGGCGGATCTCCAAACCATAGTCGGCGAAAGCACGGTGCAGGTCCTGCCAGCTCGTGGACATCTGGCCCGCGAGCACCAGGTCGCCAACGGCATTTTCGCGGACCCACGTCTGGAGGCTCTCGCGCAGCGAGTGCGCTTCCATCTCACGTCCGCCGTCCTTCAGCCGGTTGGCCTGGGCGCCGTGGTTAGTGACCTGCAACCCGTACTTCTGCTCTAACGCCACGCAGGCCGCCATCAGCTTCTGCTTGTCGTAGAACGGCGTGACGTTCGTGAACTTGGTGGGGTGGACCCGGTTGATCGCCACGTGAACATGAAGGTTACGCGTGTCGTCGTGAATGGCCGAGATCCGTTGGTGGTCAGCCAAGCCGATCGCGCCAACCAGCTCGTCCTCGATCGCTTCGAGCACCGCTTTGGATGGCCTCTCCCCCTCCGGGAAACTGAAGACCAGGTGATAGCTCCGGTCGGCCTGCGAGCGCCTGTTCTTCCGCTGGGTCGCCTCGATCTCACGGATTGCCATCGCGAGATCCTCGGAGCGACAATTCGTGACGCGCGCGCCTAGAACGCGCTCGCCAGTCCCACGATCGTCGATGATGTAGGAAGCAAGGCGCTCGTAGACGGCAGGATCTTCAAGGGACTTCACGTCCAGCACGTACTGCCCGAGCCGCGTGAAGCTCGACTGCGACTTCTTGTCCTTCATGCGCTTGGCGATCATACCCGGGCCGCCTTCTCTCGAAGGACGCGGACGGCGTCGGCGATCTCGACAAGAAGACCCCCGGCCTTGGACTGGACCTCCCCATCTGGAGCCTCAGCCAGCAACCACTTCAGCAGCCCGCCCAGCCGGCCGATATCTCCGGAGGCCTGGGCCAGCTCCAGGACCGCGTCTTGGTCGAAGACGCTCTTGGGCTGATGATTGAGGCCAAGTTCGCGCAGGTACGCAGAGACGCTCAGCCCTGCCGCCTGAGCCCTGGCCTCGATCATCGCCCGCTCTGTGGGGGACGTCACAACCCGCAAAGGGCGGTTTCTCTCGCGTGGTTCTGGCTTGGCCATCTGCGCCTTCGGAACATTCGAGCGGCGGTAGCCGCACTAAGCTTCGCAGAACAAGACCGCGTCGAGCCGTAGGCGAGTAAGTCGGGCATTGATGGACGACATTGCGCAGCAATGTTGGCCAACAATGCACATCTTGCCTTAAGGCTCCAGGATATTGATCGGCAAAACCCGTTAAATCCCGGCCTCTGGGGCGCTTGCAAGGCCTCGGTTACCATGAGTTACCGACCTTTGCCCATGGTTTGCCTGAGAGTTACGAGAATTTGACGCCGGTGCGGGCTCGTGACATACCCTATAGGGTGAAATCGGCGGATTGGCCGCCCGATCTGAGACCCGGCGAATGACTGAGACAAAACGCGGGACCTGGGGCTCGACGCGCGTCGCATTCTTGGCGGCAAAGGACCGGATCGCCCGGCGCCTTGAACGCGGCGAA
This sequence comes from uncultured Caulobacter sp., assembly GCA_964601775.1. Classification (GTDB taxonomy): domain Bacteria; phylum Pseudomonadota; class Alphaproteobacteria; order Caulobacterales; family Caulobacteraceae; genus Caulobacter. The sequence continues at coordinate 15,535 of CAZRPD010000009.1, forward strand.
CCGATGACCGCGATACACCGCGAGCTGAAACTGCCGATGACCTACGTCCAGTTCACCCGGCTCGTGAAGCGCCACCTCGCGACCGCGAGAGTGGATGTCGCGCCAGCGCCGGCCGCCGCTCCGGCGCTGCCGGCGGTAGTGCACCCCCAAGCAACTGCTGCCCCGCAGCCGGCCCTTCCAACAGAGCCGCGCCGCGCCGCGACCAAGCGGTTTGAACCTCTCACCCGAACAGACCCGGCCGCCGTGAAGCGGTCGGACCTCATCTAAGGATCTTCAAATGAAGCAAGCTCACTTCGTGATGACGACCAAGGGCGGCGTCGGCAAATCCCTTGTGGCATCGCTGCTCACGCAATGGCTCCAGGCCAGCGGCAAGGAGGTTCAGGCCTTCGACAACGACCCCGCGACGGCGACCCTGTTCGCCTACAAGGGCCTGCCGGTGCAACGCGTCCAGCTGGTGACGAACGAAGACGAGATCGACCAGGCCGCCTACGACTTGATGGTGACGGCGATGCTGAACGGTTCGTCGGATTTCGTCATCGACAACGGCGCCTCCAACTACTTCCCGCTCATCAACTACATGCGCGAGAACGAGCTGTTCGAAGTGCTCCGGGCCAATGGTATCCGCCCGATCGTCCACACTCCGGTTATGGGCGGCGGCTCGCTACAAATTTCCGTCCAGGGCGTCGACGAGGTTCTGCGCAGCCTGGACCAGGCGACGGAAATGGTCGTCTGGCTCAATGAGCACGAAGGCCCGATCGCCGGCGACGGCAAGACCTGGGTTCAGTTCGCCGCTTATCAAAAGTGGAAGGAGCGGATCACGGCCGAGGTGGTCATCAAGGAACAGCGGTCCAAACTGTTTCAGGACCTGATGCGCGAGAAGATCCTGGGCCCCAGCCTGACCTTCGCCGAGTTCGCCGCCCTGGGCGACGACGAAGGCGTTGGCGTCATGGACAAACAGCGGGCGCACCTGATCTCGAAAGAGATCTACACGCAGCTCGACCAGGTCCTGGGAGCCGGCACGTGCAACAAGGCAGCCTAGATCTCAGCGCCGGCCAAGCGCCGCCGGCGCCGGTGATCACACAGGCCGACGTGATCGCTGAGGTCGCCAAACGACACAAGCAGATCCTGACGAAGGGCGACCCGGTCCTGATGGTGCTCACCGGCCTCGAGGTAATCGGGACGGCGATGGTCGACAGGCTGGTCAGGAAGCTCACCGAAAGCGAAGACCAGATCGCGTCCGGGACAGCTCAGCAGATCGCGGCGAGCCAAGCGTATATCGAAAAGGCCGTGAATGCCGGCGGCGAGTTCTTGTCGCGTCGCCTGGCGTCCGGATCCTCGGAACTGGCGAAGGCGTTCGCGGTCGAGGCCGCCGCGGTCCTCGAACCCTTTCGCGCCCAGCTCGAGGCGGATCGGCGAGCGGTCGTCCGGAGCGAGCGGCGAGCGGCAATCGCAGCAGCGATTTCGTCGATCGGAGCCGCGGGGACCGTAACCGCCGTCGCAATCCTTCTTCTCAGGATGTGAAAGCGAGGCTGATCCTGATGAGTTGGCTCTGATGTGCAAAACGCCCGGTTCCTTAGGAGCCGGGCGTTCTTCTTTGGGGTGGTCTAGCGCAGGCTAGGATCCGTGCACGAGACGCCACCGGACGTCTTTGCCGACCAGGATCCTGATCACTCGGCCATCACCGACCATCTCATGAAGCCGACGCTCGACCGTGCGCCTCGACCAGCCCAGCTCGTCCTCAAGCTCGGCGATCGTCCGAGGTCGATTGGCGAGGGCGGCCGCGAGATGCAATCGAGCCCCTTCTCGATAGGTGACGATCTGCGCTGCCGGCACGACTTCTTCCGGCGCCAGGTCAGCGAGGATGGCCCAGGCCAGGCGCTTGGCCTCATTCTCGGATAGCGGCCGGCGCGGGAGCGTGACTTGCACCCGGCCATCGGCCAGCAGCTGGTGAGTGGCCGAGGCGGCATGAGCCCGATCCGCTCCAATGAGGTATGAGCGAGGACCTGCCGCCGTGGCGCTTCCTGAGAGGGTGAACATTGCTAGGGGTTCTCCTAGTGCCAGGTCTGGTGTTCGCCGCCGTGCGGCGTGGCGGCCATGAGGGAAGTTGCAGCGCCGAAAGTCCGAAGCGCTGCGGTGATCTCAGCGCGGAGGCGGGCTTTCGCCCTCACCACGATCTCAGGGCTCAAGGGCGCGCCGTTAGCCGTTGCAAAGCCGTTTGCTAGGCCGCCATCCTTGGTCTCCACCCGCACCAGGTGGCCGCCGCCGGGTGCGCCGCCGACGTGGCGCACAGTGAACTCGCCGAGCTTCGCGCTCAGGCCATGGATCACCTTGCCCCAGCGGATGTGACCGCCAGCCATGTTGACGCCGCCGGCGAGGCCACGATCTAGCCAAAGGTTCAGGTAGGACCGGCGAAGGATCTTGCTGTTCCTCAGAAGCTCCATGTTCCGGCAAAGCGGGAGCAGGTTGCTGATCCGGTCCAAAAGGGCCAGTTCCTCTCCCTGGAGCCCTACGAGCACATCGTCGAACTCCCGGCCGCCGATCGCGTCGCGCAACTGCTGCGCGGCGAGGGCCTCGGCAACTGGGCCGTCGGTGAGAGGGTGCTGGCCAGCGCTGCCGGCTTCAACGAACCCGGCGCTGGTGAGGACCAGGATCAAGGCCTCACGGGCATCCTCACGACGCCGAATGATTTCGAGATGGTCCCATTTCTGATCGCCGCCGATATCGGCCTGACTGATGATCACCAGGCGGCGCGACCATCGCGCCGGCCGGGGCTTGTCACTGGGCTTTGGCCAGGTGCTAGGCAGGGGGCGAGCCGCGACGGGCTCGACTTGCTCAACCGGGCTATTGCTGCGGCGAAGCTGAGCAAGATAGCTGCGGCGCGCGACGTCAAAGAGGTCGCCCCGATCGCCGCCGCCATCGCTGAATCCTTGGTCATAGGCGGCGCGGCGCTCTGCAAGGGACGCCTTGCCCGGAATGCCGTCGTAGAACTTGTGAGCGCTGCCGGTGTGAGCGGCATACCATCCATCGGCGTAGCGGTTGCACAGGTGCCAGTCGTATCCGTGCTGGTCCCGGCCGCGCAGGATGGCGACGTCCCGGTCTGAGACCTCCCCTTCCCGGCTTTCGACCGATGCGAAGTTGCGGGCCTGGATTTCGGCCTCAAGCTCGGCCGCGATGGCGTCGTTGACCTCACGCATAGCCGCTCCGCGCGCCTTGAATCGCGCCATCCGCTCCTCGGGGGCAGCGCTGTGCGGCAGGTCGGGAAAGTCGCGCCAGGCCGCGGCGATGGCGCTTGCGTGTGCCGGCCTGCGCCCGCGAGCAATCCACGAACTGGCGAGGGCAGGGTCGAGGGTGTCGAGGGCGACGGCCATGACTTGCGCCTTTGCGTAGGAGTCGACCGCCCAGGCCTCCCCCGGGCGGTCGATCGCTGTTTAGAAGTGGTGGCCGCCGAGGGCGGTCTTGATGATCACGGCGAGGGCGGCGATCGCGACCCAGAGGAAGAGGGTCGCCGCGACAGCGCCGATACGCGGCCAGTGCGGGCGCCAACGCCGCCGCGTCAGGGGCATCGCCTGGACGATCTCAGCAGGTTGGAGCGGCTTGTTCATGGGGTTCTCCATCATCGGAAGCCGGCAACGCCGCCGGCAGGCCTCGCGGGGCGAGCGGGAAGAGGCCTTAGTGGGTCTCTTCAGTGGTGCGGGTCGTGGGTTCGAGCGCCGCCTTCGCGGCCGCTTGCATCGGCTTCAGCTGTTCGGCGACCACGGCCATCAGGGGGCGGGGGAAGCTGGTCGGACGCTGTGCGATCAGGGCGTTGTTGTAAGCGCTCATCTGCATGTCGGTATCTCCTCTTCAACAAAGATACCCTATAGGGTAATTCCCTCTTTTTCAAACAGAAACAAGCCCTTACCCCCTTTTGGAGCGACTTTCTTTCGCCCCGCGAAAGCACAGGGGGCGCTATCCCTAGATAGCGCCCCCTCGCCGACCTTCCGGTTACTCACAAGCCGGGAATAATGACATAGACCGTGTTTACGCAGGTTCCTGAGCTCTCAAATGAGCGGGAGGGAAGGTCATGCATACTGCCGCCCCGCTCCGTGATCAGCTTACGGAACTCCTCAAATTTCCGACCTTCGCGAAACTCGACGCTGGCTGACATGACCGCGACGAGCCGGCCGCCAGGTGAGAGGAAGCGCAGCGCATGGCGCACGTGGTCGATATCGCGGCCATTGTCGAATGGGGGGTTCATGACGATCCGGTCGTAGAGGCCCAGGTCCTCCACCAGCAGATCCAGGAAATCGGCGTGGCAGACCTTGGCCAGCCCTGGGATCAGGCGCAGCTGGTCGACCAGCTGGCCCTGGATCTCCACGCAATCCACCTGCGCCCCGCGCTCGAGGCACTTGCGCGCCAGCGCGCCTCGCCCGGCCTGAGGCTCCAGAACGCGGTGCTCCTTGTCGATGCGAGCTTCATCGACGATGCGCGACGCGACGGGTTCCGGCGTCTCGAAGAACCCGAAGTTCTTTGCCGGCGTCCGATTGGGCTCCTCATGCCGAGTGTCCTTGGCGCGGCCATCACCCAGCGTGGCGCCGTAGTAATCGGCCAGCAGGAGGTTTACGCGCTCCACCAGGTCCTTGCGCTTGAACCACAGGTGAACGTTGCCGTTGAAGAAAACGCGAGCCTCGAAATACTCGGTTTCAGCGGTGTAGGCCCGAGCGCCGAACCCGCGCGGCCTGGCGGCGTCCAGCGCGCCCAGAATGCCCCCTGCCCTTTCGGGGTTCTCCTTGCCGTCCAGGACGTAGAACGCGCGCTCCACGTCACGCATCTGGTCTTGGCGCTGGGAGTAGTGGTTCCAGAAACCGTTGTCGTCCATCGCCCGAGAAAGCACGACGCGCGATCCAACCTTGAACCCATCGTGGCTGCGGAAGCGGCGATCGAGAGCCGAGAACGCCTCGGCCACGCCGCGCTTAAAGATGGTGTCTGCCTCGTCGGCGAACTTCTCCATCGTGGCCAAGCACGTCTCGGCCGTCACCGGCGGCGGACTATCGTTCAACTGGCGGCGAAACTCGGCCTTGGCCTTGGTGTCCATCAAGCTTTCCAGGCGCGTGAAGTCGATGAGGAAGCGCCAAGCCGAACGATCAACCGCAAGCCGCATGTCTTCGAGAAACCGCTCGCGATCAGCCGGGCCATAGCTGGACCGATCACGTCCGGCGCTGCACGTGATTTCCGGACCACGGGGCGCGCTCTGCACCGTGAAGCCGTGGGCTGCATTCGCCCGGGCCATAGCGTCGAAGGCCTCTCCGTAAAGCCGCACAGCTTCGTTGCGGGCGGCCTCAATCTCATAGATCGTGGCGCGCGGAATGAGGGCGTTATGCACAGGGCGCCTCCTCGAAGGCGACGACCGTACCCGAGGCGTGCCAGCCGACCAGCTCGACGCGGAAGCCCTCGGACTTGGGGAAACGGCGGGCAATCTCACGCGCCTTGGAGCAAGCGTTGCCCTCGTTCTCGCCCAGGAGTTCGATGTTGCAGAAGTGCTCGGCGACACCCCCGTAGGGTTTGCGTTGGGCGCGCGGTATCTCGCGCGAGATGTTGATGATGTAGCGGCTTTGCATTGGCGCACCTGAAGAGGCCGCACCTCGTGGATGCGGCCAATTAGGTTGATGGGTGAGGGTGGAAGTGGTGCGCCGACGAGGCAGCGCACCGGAGGCGGTCAGGGCCTAGGCGTCCCGGCCGACGAAGAGGTTGGACCCGGCGAAGTGATTGAAGTCCTTGACCGCGATCGTGTGGGTGTACTTGGTCACCCCCTCTTCCTCGTAGCGGCCTTGCTGGATGATGCCGTAGATGATGATCGCGTCACCCTTGCGCAGGTTGTTCTGCTCCAGGGCGTCGATCACGCCGGCTTTCCAGATCTCGACGAAGTGCGGGGTCGCCTTCTTCTTGCGCTCACCGGAGGCCCGATCGAGCCAGCTTTCGTCGGTGATCACGCGCAGCTTGGCGACGCGGTTTTGACCAGCTTGCTTGAATTCCGGATCAGCGGCCAGGTTGCCGACGAGAAGAGTTGCGCTCAGCATAGCATTCCATCCATCATTGGACCCGGCACCATTACCGGGAAGTTCGTCAGCGGCTGCTGACAACTAGGAATATACAGCACACACCTAGCGAAACAACGATATAGCACCGCTGTAGCGCTCCATTCGACCGGCTACCTCACTCTGGAGCAATCCCGCGCCGTAGGCGCCCGCAGCCCGCCCCTAGGCGGGCGGCAACGCCATCAAAGCCCAAGTGGCTTGAGGTCTCGGATCTCAACGAGCGGCACCTTCTCGGTGCGTTCGCCGCCCACGGGATCCAGGAAGACATAGGTCCACTCAGGGAAGACCGATCCGCAGGCTTTGAAGATCACGCCCTCGCGACCGATGAACTGGTAGCCGCCGTAAGTCGGGTCGATCGCCCCAGGCCCATCGACGATCTGAACCCTCTGGCCCAGGCGCAGCCAGTTTTGTGCGCTGCGGACAACCTCGTCCTTTTCGTCTTGGGTAAGGAAGGCGGGCCGATCGGCTCGCGGGGGACCGAAGGTCGCGAACGGATCGCCGGCGATGCGTTTTAGTTTTGCTTCGACACTCTCAATCGGCGGCCGGGCGAACGGCGCCTGGCGCCCGTGCCGTCGGTAGTGCGTCACGGACGCCCCGCCGAAGAGGTCGGGTTGAATGGCAGCAATGCGGATGCGCGCCTGGCCCTCTCGGTACCGCTTGCGCCATCGGCAAGCCTCCGAGAGCACCGGCTCAACTGGCGGCGCCCTGACGATCGCCATCAGCTGCGCGAACTCCTCCGGCGAAATCGGGGGGTCATTGGATTGCACAATCATGCCGCCCCCTCCTCGCGCAGCTGGGCAGGTTTAGACCTAGAGCCGCGCCCGAACATCGGCGGGGATCTCGTCGGTGTCGTAGAGCGGCGCTTGATCCGGTGCGCCGTCCAGGAACTGAACGAGCGCCTCGGGCGAGCCTCGACGGGCCCGCTCAGCGAAGAACGACGCGGTTTCATCACGCGCGAGCTTCTCTGCGACAGCGGTGTTGATGAACTGGTTGAGGCTCACGCCATCGGACTTAGCCAAACGCTCGGCCTTGTCTCGCAGCGAGGTCTGAAAGCGGAAGGGGAAAGTCGGGGCGGTCATAGGATAATCCTCAGCAATTCACCCGGGGTCAGTATCTGGATGCCGAAGCGCTCGGCGCCAACGAAGTCACGAACATTGTGCGTCACAATACAATCGGCCATTCCGTTAAAGGCAGCTTCTAAAACTGCCTCGTCCTTGGGATCGCGCACACCTGGCCGGAAACGCCACCAAACGCTGACCGGCTCGCAGGTAGCCGCCAAGCTGTCGAGGAAGCCCATCATCTCGGCTTGGGTTCGCTTCGTCCGGGCCTGGATCTCGGGGCGCGATAGAACGTCTTCGTATTCGAGAAACAGAGCGGTTGTCGCGACCGGCACCAGATCGAACTCAGCGGCGCGACGCAGCAGAAGGCTTGAGCCTCCCGCTGCGCTCCCGGCCGCAGCCACTAGGATGTTGGTGTCGAGAACAATCTTCATGATGTCATCAGTGATATCATATCACGGGTGATATCACAACAGATCAATACTCATTGCTCAGCATGATCGTGATGACCCGATGCGTGACGGCTGGGTCTGCCGGATCCGGCGAACCGTTCTCCCGTGCCCGATCGTAATAATCGATCTTCCAGAACACCCGGTGCTTGAGGAAATCAAACGCCCCGAAATCGCGCTCGCCGTAAGGATCGTCATCCTCTTCAAACTTGTCGAACCCGACGATCGCCTTGATCAGCGCCGCCCGCGCCTCGATGTCCTGGTCGACGAGCTCGCGAACCCCCGGGGTCATCAGCCATGAGCCGGTCTGGTTCACCCGACAAGCATCGTTCAAGGCAGCGATCTGCGCGGCGCGATCAAGGGCGGGGGATTGGACAAGCGTCAAGGTCATCGTCGGGGTCCATCAGAGGACGAGAGCACAATCACTCCCACGGCCTTTTTAGCACACTCAGAGCCCCCGACCTCCCGAAACGATGCCGAACCACCCCCTGGAGCCCTCTTGCGCGCTAGCGCCTATCCTAGGGGGCGTTGCGGGGGCTCGCCCCCGCTGGGGTGGGTAGGCGGAGACGCGTAGCGGCTCCGACTCAGGGAGGGGCGTAGCCCCTCCCCCTAACTGCGCTTTGTACAATCCAAAGGCTTGCGCGCAGGATCACCCGACCGAGAAACCGGCGTCCTTCAGCGCGACATTCAACGTCGACATCGCAAGCTTCAGCATTTTGTCATCTTCCACCGAATAGCCCTCGCCGAGACCTGACACACGGCGGCGAACCTCCTCGAACCCATCGGACAGAACCGAGGCCAGAAGAACGCCGGCGACGTATTCGGCCTGGGTCTCGACGAGAGCGTTTTCGCCGCGATCGAGCGCTTCGCGGACCAAGGTCAACAGCTCTCCGGTTCCCTCCTCGAGCGGCGTCCAACGCGCTGCGCGTTCAGACTGCAAGGGATCGAGAAGCCCGGCCATCAACGGCGCGCTTGGATGGATTCGGGTTTTGCCGAGAACGCCGTCGTACAGCGAGTAGTAGACGCTGCGGTTGCTCTGGCCGTCGGCGCTCATACGAACCAGGCGCGCGGCACATCCAGGACCTGGCGGCGTGGTAGCCAGCAGATGCCGGAACGCAGCGACGGCGGCCGACGCAGATGGCGTCCGGGTCTCGTACTGTTTCAGCAGACCCCGATCGGGCGATTTTATGTCGACGCGGTATGCTTCAGCCATGAACGGTCTCTCCAGCTGGGCGCAGAAGCTGCAGCTGCGCGGATCTAAAGCCGATCAGCTCGCTCGACGCCAGCGGCCGCGGCGCTTGGCTGGGACCAACGGCCGAACAGGCGGGAGAGCGCCGCCCGCCGACCGTTTGGGTTAACCTGAGACCATCGACCAAAAATCACCTCCTAAGGCGGCCGGGGAACTCGTCCCCGGCCTTATGTAGATCAAGCTGCGTTCAACTGTTCGTCGACCAAGTCCTCGAACTCGGAACCGTCATCGTCTTCGCCCTCGTCAACATCGAGGTCATCCTCGGCCACGTCGACGGCAAGAGCTTTCGGCGTGATGTCCGCCTTGGCCAGCGGGGGCGTGCGGAGAATTTCGGGGACCCAACGCTTGCCATCGAGGGCGCGCTCGGCCCGCTCTGCAAGCTCGCCCTTCTTGGCCTTGGCCAGCTCCGGCGTCTCTTCGACCCCGGCGCCTTCCGACATCGCCCGCGAGATTTCTTCCTTGGGAATGCGCTTGAAGAACGAAGCGGTCGGCGACCAGAAGTCGGCCATGTCCAGGCCCAGGGCGCCCGCAATCTCGTGCGAGTTGCGACGGCGCTGGTCGGCAGCGGTGCCCAGATCAACCGTGTAGACCTGACGGGCGGTGCAGTAGGCCATGATCTCCATCAGGTGCGCCGGGTCAGCGGTGACGAGGTAGTCCCACAGGCCTTCAGGCTGACCGGGCAAGGTTGCGAGGATCGCCGCCTTGCGAGCCTCCAGGGCCTTGGACGCCTCAGTTTCATCAAGACCTTCGCCGTGCTTGTAGACGCTGTGATTGTGGGTGCCACCATCGATCACGATCGCGCTCGACAGCACGCCGCCGAAAGAGTCGCGCTTGTAGAAGGTGATCAGCGCCAGACGATGAACCAGAGCGACGAGAGCGACCAGAGGATTGTCCATCAGCTGGCTGCTGATCGCCAACGATCGACGGGCGGTCAGTTCCTCGACCAGGGCGGCGGGCAAGCCATCAGCGCGGCGGTTCTGCCCCGCGCCGACCTTCGTCTCGATTTCCTCGCCGTTGATGGCCGCCTCGCGGGCCATGGCCTTCATCGCCTTGTTGTCCTCGGGACGAACAAGACCGCGCTCGATCGTGATCGCGCCGTTGTAGGCGACCGTCACCACGACACCGGCCAGCGCCATCTGTTCGGCGGTGTAGTCCTCACCGGCTTCCTGGAGCTTGGAAAGCTCACCTTCCAGTTCCAGGAAGCGGGCGCTGGCCTCCTCGTCCTCGTCGTCGGCATTCGACAGGGCTTCTAGCTCGGCCTCGACCTCAGCGATCTGAGCCAGGGCCTCGTCGGACAGCGGGAGGGTCTGCGGATAGACCCGGCCAAACTTCTCCTTGTCCTGATACGACATCGCAGGGAGGGTCTCGACCCACTTCCACCCTTCCAGGCGGATGGGCGCAGCCTCGGCCTCAAGCCGCTCCAGGGCGAGCTTCTCGACCAGGGCATGGTCGGCGACGTAGCCGTGCCCTTCGTCCGAGAACAGGTCCTGGCGAATGAAGCCCCCAGCAGCGGTATAGGCCTCAGCGCCAACCAGCCGGAACAGGCTGTAGTCCCTGGTCTGCTTCTCGCCTTCGACCAGACGGCGGCGAAGATCGTGAGCATGACGGTTTGGGAAATCGAAGAACGCGCGCTCTTGGGCGGCATGATCGTCCGAGAGCGTCAGAGCCTCCATCTGGTTGAGGTCGACCTTGTTCTGCTCGAACAGTTCGAAGATGCGCGGCGACACAGCGGCGAGCTTGAGGCGGCGCGCGACGATCAGCTCCGAAGTGTCGAAGCGTTCTGCGATCTCGACGTTGGACCGGCCCTCATCGGACATGGACTTGAACGCCTTGAACCGTTGGGCCGGATGGGGGTCGAGCTTGAGATAGTTCTCCTCGACGCTCTCCTCCAACGCCTGGGCCTCGGTGGCGCACACCATGCAGGGGACGTTGAAGGTCTTGGGCAGTTCCTTCAACTGGGCCATGTAGCTCAGCGCCCGCCAGCGACGACCGCCGACATGGACAGCAAACCGCCCCGTGGACTTGCCATCCTCGCCCTTCTCTTCCGTGACGTTCAGGTTTTGCAGCACGATCGTCTGTTTTCCCGTCCGGCGCGCGCGGAAGCTCGCCAACAGGTCGTTGATCGGCACAGCGCCCTCGCCCGTCACCGGGTCTAGCGTCTCGCCCTGGCGCATGTTGCGCGGCGAGAGGAACAGCTTGTTCAGGGGGATTTCGCGAATGGTCATGAGTTCATTCCATCATCGGAACCCGGCAACCCCGCCGGGAAGGAGCCGCTGCGAGAGCGACGCCTGAATCTACACCCGCCGGGGGCCACGGCCCAGCGCAAAGGCCTGATAAGCAAGGCTAAACGTCCGAAAACCCCACTCTGGAGCTTCCCCCCAGGGCCGAAGGCCCACCCCCTCCCCTAGCGCCGATCGCCGCAGCTCCCCTGGCCAACCCTAGTTGGCCAGGTCCTGCCGGATCCAAGACGAAGGACGTTGTCAGCATCGGCCCGGACGACTTCATGCCGCCGAGCCCAGGCCAGGGACGATCAAGTTGCGCAGCAGCTTGGCCGTAAACGATCGAAAGCCGTTTTCCAGGGGTGGCGCCGCCGCCAGGGCCTGCGCCTGGACGCTCGGATCGTTCAGCCAACGCGAGATTGTCTCTGGGCCGCGCCCACTCACGACGACCAGGTCATGGTTGAGCGGCATGTAGCCGGCGGGCAGCGGGATCGCCCGCAGCCGGCGAGCAATGCGAGGCACGACGATCGCATCCTGTTGTAATGGGAGATGCGAGGCGAATTTTTCGGGCGGTGTGAAAAGGTCCTTTCGACGCCCCCTTGGCGGCATGCCCCCCATCTTGCTCTCAAGATGGGATCGAACGGCGTCGTTGATCTGGCCATCTTCAGTGATCAGGGCCCAGGCATGAGAGCCGGTGAGCCGGTCCTCGTGAGGGTGGATATCCTTCTTCGGCCGGATCACTTTCACCGCGCGCGCATCGCCGAAGGGGGCGCGGTCCTCCACGACGAAGATCCCGGCTGGGCCCAACCAGGGGGCGAGCCTGATCGTCGCCAGATCCGCCAAGGGTGTTCCCTTCACTTCCGCCCTCGCGCCGTCGATATCGAAGGGCTCCAGGCCGAGGGGCTTGCCTTCCCGCCCGGGCGTCAGGACCAGGGCGACGGGATGGACGCGCGCCGGCGTGCCTTTGGACCGCGCCTTGGGCCGATAAAACGCCGACGTCGATTCCAAGCGCCGACATGCGGTGATCGTGAAGCGCTCGCCCAGCTGGCGGCGCAATGGTCCGGTGCTGCTGTTGATCAGCCAGCGGTCGCTGGTGATCGCGCCAATGACGCCGCCCGGCTCGATAACGTCGGCAGCCTTCTGCAGATAGGCATGGAGGAGGTCTCCCCGGACGTGAAGGGGGACCGTCGCGTCGAACTCGCTGCGATAAGCCGGCGGTAGATTGGCGTTGCGCAGGTATGGCGGGTTCTGCGCCAGGCGACGGAAGCGCCCGACCGGCACAGGCGATAGCAGAAAGTCGCGGGTCTCGATGATTTCGCCCGCCGCCTTGGACGCGGCCGGCGATGACCAGCCGCGGGCTTGAAGGTGGTGTTGGACATTGGCCCGCGCTGCCTCGGCCGCGCCAGGGTGAAACTCATACCCCTTGACCCGACTGGCTGCGCCGATGACATCATCTCGGCCGAGCGCCAGGCGTGACAGCGCCGCGACGACGAAACCGCCGGCGCCTGCGCCCGGGTCTAGCAGCGCCCCGCCGCATTGGGGCCACTGGAGGACGTCGAGCAAGGCCTCGACTTCAGGCGGAACGGTATAGATGGCCGTTGCTTGGTGGATAGCCTCGATGTCTCGGGCTCGCTGATCGCCGGTGGCGAAGAGGTCTAGGGCTTGCATCGTCAGATCCATCATTGGATCCCGGCACTGTCGCCGAGGGATGTGTGGGTGCGCTCAGCTGGCCGAGCGATCAGAGTTGACGAAGGACGTCGCCGGCGGCGGCGGCGACGGTATGCCCCCTGCCCGTCTTGCCGCCAGTCTCCACGCGCGCCGAGAACTGGCTGTTTGTGACCAGGTAGGTTCGTTCGCTCGTCGCCAGCTCGAACCGATCGTCGCCCAGCCGCTTAACGTAGCCAAGGCGACCCATCTCCCGGCCGTTTTCCTCGAAGCAGGCCCAGACGGCGCATACGATCTCGTACTCCGAGAGTTTGAATGGCGACGGCTTGCTGCGCTCGACATCGCATTCCCACCCTTTGACGGTGAACGCCTCGAATGTGCCCTCCTCTATCAGCTGGAAAGAACCGCTTAGATCCGCTCCCTCGCGGACAAAGCCCTCAAGCTGGCTTTCGGGGGTCGACACAAGCACAAGCATTATGATCTCCAATTTCTGGCTCAGCACTGACGGCGAGCTGTTTGACCAGGCCGCGTCATCCGCCGCCGGTCGTCGATGTCCTCAGCGCACGCGGCGACCGCGGCTGACCACAAGGCCGGCCGCCACCTCCAAGTTGGTGTCGAGGCCTGCCTGGTAGCCTTCACGCACGGTCCAGAGACCCTGGGCGTGGGAGACAATGACCTTGCTTAGGCCGGTCGTTATCCGGATCAAGCCAGAGCCGAGTTGCTCGGCAAAGCCGTGGACGCTGACCGCACGCCCGCGAAGCACCATGGCCTCGTAGATTGAAGCGACCTTCTGGGCTTCGTCGATCTTGGGCGCCCGCGTCGTGACTTTGGTCTTACAGAACTGGCCAAGCACGATCACTTCTCGCCCGGTCGAGGCGCACCTCAGCGCAAAGGGGCGATCCAGGGGCGTCTTGTCAGGGACAAAGCCTTCGACTTTTGCGCTGGGAAATCGGCAAGACACTAGCATGTGAGCCATCCATAATCGGATCCGGCACCATCGCCGGAGGGCAGCCACCTAACGGCGGCAGTTAGATATTAGCCTAGCGGCGGGTCGGAGCAACCGCCCTCCCCGCGCTGGCTTTGACATTCGACGTTGATCCGCGCCCTGGAGCCTAATTCTGCTTCGAGGCGAGCCAGGCCTGGACCATTTCGTCCATGACCTTGGAGACACTGATCTGACGCGCATTCGCTTCGTCGTAGATCGCGTTATTCGCCGCCACCGAGATCCTGGTCGAGAAATTTTCGGTGTACGGCGACTTCTCTCGCATTCTGCGCTTAGCAGAAGGCGCGCGGTCAGGAGCGGGCTGCGCGGCGTTTTGCGACACCGCAGAGACTTCGAGGGCAGGGCTCGGAGGTTCGATTTCCGCCGGCTTGTCTTCGCGCGCAAAGCCGTTGGCGGCAGCGACGGCAAGGATCGCCTTTTCATCGACCGGCGCACGATTACGCGGCTTGATGCCGCCTAGCAGATCTCGGCGTTCGGGCTTCGCATTTTGCTCAGACATCTCGGTTCTCACGCGGCTTCTTCAGCGGTTTTGATCAGGTTGATTACGGCCTCCAAAAGCCCCCTGCTCTCGGCCGATGCCTTGTCGATGCCAGGCACTTTGCTCGGGTCAAGCTGTTGCAGGGTTGCGCCGTAGGAGAAGAGGGATCTGTAGGCAGTGCGGTCCGCGATCGAGTACAGCGTCGGGATTTTGGCCTGCGCGACTTGCGACTTTAGGACCTCAATCTCTCTTGATTGGAAGTTGGGCGCGCGCATCCAAATCAGCGCGTAGGGATGACTGCGCCTCGTGATCTCTTCCATGTCCCGGATCAGCTCCACAGTCGCGATCGCGTCCATGACATCTGGGGCGCTGGGGTTGGCAGGAACAAGCGTCAGATCCGCGTTACCCGCTGCCGCAGCAATGGCCATGTTGGCGCTGCCGGCGACGTCGATAATGACGCAGTCGGCACGTTCGGATGCGGTTCTGATCGCTTGACTGACGCCGCGTTCCTCGGCGGCCGTTACGCTAACCCGTTCGGGCTTTTGACCCACCTCGGCCCAACTCGCTAACCGCTTGGCGGGGTCAGCGTCGATGATCTCGACGCTGTATCCATCCTGCTCAAGCGCGCCGGCAAGGATTAGGGTGAGGGTCGACTTTCCAGCGCCGCCTTTGCTCGAACACACCGCTAAAACGACAGCCATCTGCACACCTTTCGCAACGCATCCCGAGCGCACGCGAATTGTGCGCGGTTTTGCTTCGCATCGCCTGCGCACATCGCGCGAACACCTTATGGCGTCGATGCGTAATGCATACCTATAGCATTGTCAGCGCATGCGCAACAACCGCGCAGGAAATACGATGCGAATTCGTGCTGAAGTCACATTGACGACAAACCGCATTGCGGGGGCATGCTCACAGAATGCATTCGGGCTGCGCGTGCGCCACGCATTGCACTTGAATTGTATACGTATTCAAATTGCATACATATCCATGCACTTAGCTGCAAGGCTAACCCAGCGCAGAACTAGAGGTCGTCATCCTGGGGCAGAATCGGTGCGCCGGCCAGTTCACCCGCTTCAATGTCTCGAAGCAGCTTCGCCGCGCCATCTGCGTCCAGTCCGCTAAGGTCGCGGAACACGGCCCCAAGACCAACGGCGACGTCCTGGACAAGTACGTCCTCACCATTGGCGACCCTGGCCAGATACCGACCAAATTGCGGCTCGTTCAGGCCGAATGCGTTGCCGCCTTGTGACACGATCATGAAGCACCTCTAGTGTGAGAATATGCACACCCAAGGTTTAGCACGGGTTATCAAACCTCAACTTTTCAGGCCTGCTTGCTTCTAGCGTCGGCAACGCGCCTTAGGAAAGTTGCTTGCGAAACTCCCGACCGCCTAACGCACAGTTTCAGCGGCGCCTGACCGGCAATGTAAGCCTCCACCGCGTCGTAAAGCTGAGGTGAGAGTAGGGTAGGGCGGCCCACGTTTCTGTATCTCTCGCTGACCAGGATCGCTCTATCGGCGAACAATCGAAGCTGCTGAGCCAACACGAGCGGACAGACCTTCACCCGGCTGTCGAAGTGCTCATGGAGGGAAACCAGGTGGACATTGCTAGCCTTCAGCATCGCGAAAGCAGCGATCAGATCGTCAAGCCTACCCGCTAGCCGATCGAAGCCAACGACAACGATGACGCCACCGTCCTTTGCCGCCGAAATCGCTGAATCAAACCCCGGTCTAAGCACTAACGACCGAGCGCCCACATCTTCGAATATCGCTCCACAACCGGCAGCCGAAAGAATAGCGCCTTGCGGATCTGACGTCCGGAGCGCCGCTGGCTTTCGCACATAGCCAACAGGACTGCGCACCGGGTCGCGGTACCAATCAAAATCAAACGCGTTTTGATAATGAGAACGTGCGGACGCTTCCAACATACCCTGTAGGGTACATGTTCACGCTCGGCTTGGCCACCCCGCTATCCCTCGTAGGCATACGCTCTCGACCGCTCGCTAGTCCATCGACAGGACTAGCGCGGACTTCAATCACGGGGCCGTTCTCGACGGCGAGTGGTGGTTTCAGGTCATCCCAATAGAAGAATAAAAGTAGAGAATGATTTCAGGCGCACTCACTGAACTCGCGCTAGGCTCATCAATCGCTTGCGTGCGATCGCTTGCTCCAAGAGCTCAAGCGCACTGGTCATTCCCGAACGTTCCGCGACATTCAAAGTATGCTGCTTCTCGAAACGTTCGATCTCTTGCGATCGTTCAGCGTCCCGCAAAGCCTGATCAGAGGGGAGGGGGAAGAACCGTTCGACAAGGGCGGCTGCTTTCGCCGGCAGAAGAACGCGATAGGCATTGGATGTCTGGCGCAGCTGAGGACCAGCCCCAACGCGAGCTGTCCGTTCGACCCGTCTCGCGCGCTCAAGGAAGCCGTGCGTGACCAGGTTGCGAAGGGCGCGAGCTACAGCGGCCCTGGAGCGTCTGACCTTCCGGCATATCTCGTCGAATGAGGGATCAACGCGCCCGCGGCATGCGTGGGCCATATTCGCAAGATAGCGCGCAACCCGAACGGCCGTGGCGCCAAGTTCGCCCTCGCGCTTCCCATAGAGCTTCGTGGCATCCTCGAAAGCCTCACAGGCCGCAGCAACCTGGCGAGCCTGCTGCTTGGTGAGGGCCTTCCAAAATTTCGTCTCAAAAGTCCCCCGCAACCGGCTGGATTCCCTGAAAACAATCTCACGGGGCGCGGCCGGAAGGGTAGGGGAATGCGCCAGCGCGCCCCCGTGTTCGTCGATAGTCATGGGTCTCTCCATGAGGATGAGGCCCTTCGGGGGAGCGCCTATCGACAGGCAAAGCACTAGCGCTCTCAGAATCATGATTCTGAGTTGACTAGGCTCCGGTTTCATGGGATTTCCTTGGTTGCGACACCGGCGGAAAACGCCACAAATTACCGAACTATCGAAAGGCCCGGCCAAAGAGCTGGGCTTTCGTCTTTTTGGGCCTCACCACACACACACCAGAGTGGCACTCAGCCAAAATCGACGGGTCGAAGACTCGCTTCGCCAGGGGCCAGTGTGCCGATGTGGCACGTGTCCGGTAGCCCCAATATTATTCTCCACGAGAATAAATTTGGCTTGCGGTTAACCGCTTTTAAGCATCTGGCGATTCTCCCAGACGCGGAAATTCTCCAATAAAGACAAAGCGAGAGGCTCGCGGCGCTCCTGCTTGATGGCGCGTTGCGTTAGGACTTGGCCCCGATTTGCGAACGCGAACTGCTGGCCAGAAAGCGACGAACCGTCATATAGATACGCGCACAATCTGCGACGTTTTGCGGACCTGAAACCCGCCGTCGATTCAGGCTTAGATGCCGGGATCTGGAGGTCAGAGAATCGGATGTTGTCGAACCAGGCGGCCAACACGAGTGACCCTGTCGATACCGACTGGCTGAACATGCGATTGGCGCTGGGCAGCCGGATCCGAAAGCTCCGGATCGAGAAAAGCTGGTCACAGCAGGAGCTGGCCGATAACGCCGGCACCCGCCAGGCCAAGGTTTCGCGACTTGAGACCGGACAAATCGAGCCCGAGCTGGGCCTGGTGTTCCGGATCGCACGGACCCTCGATACGAGCGTAACGGATCTACTGCGCAACAGCGATACAGCCGGCGCACAGCGTGACGCTGGCGCAGTTCGGCCTAAGCCGTCCGCTAGAGCTCTATAGAAATGGCGCAAGCGAAGCGCCGCTGCTAGGCAACGTCCTTCTGCCATGCGCATTTGGAAACTTCGCGGTAACCGAAGTGAAGTCTTCTGCTCGCGCCCGCACGCCTCGAACGTGCATGACGAATGATGCTCGCCCCAAGGTGAGGGCGAGCGACCTTTGACGGGCGGCTTTGAGAACCAAGAGCTACGGTCCAGAGCCGCCGAGGAGATGGAATGACAACTGTCCGGCCGATCGACAGGGACGAATTTCCGGAGGTCGGCTTTTTCGCCGAAAACCTCAAGGCCCAGCGCGACCTTCAAGAAGTGAACCAGGCCCACGTCGCCGAAGCGGCCGGCGTGAAGACGAACTACATCAGCGGGGTCGAGAAGGGGGGCGTCAACGTCACGATCACGATGATGTCGAGGCTGGCCGCCGCCGTCGGCATGCCGTTGTGGCAGCTGCTCCTGCCACCCGAAACCCTGAAGAAGCTGTTGGCGGGCGAAATGCCTGAACTGAAGTAGGCCGGCCTCTGGGTACGCGTACATTAGAAAGCTCGTGCTGCCGCTCATACGAGCGGGGAATATCCCTGCGGATCGTCTTCCTGGAGCGGCAACGGCCGCTCTAGGCGGCCTGGACCTTGGCCTCGACCAAGATGCTGGGAGGAACGTGAAGGGCCGCCTCGGGCGCCTTCGCCTCGCACAGGGCGCTCATGAAGCCCAGGGAGCGCAGAGCGCCTGATGTGAGCGCTGCGCGCAGGATGCGGGCGGTTGCCGGCGAGATCTGAGTGAGATCGCCAACGTAATCGCCGGCTTCGAAACCATACTCGTCTAGCGTCGCCGGTTGGCCAGACGCCAACGCGCGAAGGTAGGCCACTAGACCCGATGCGCCCACATCGAAAGCGCGGCCATCCTGAAAGACCAACATACTACGCCCCTCACAGCACTGCACCTTGTATAGGTACGGCTGGTTACTCCAAAGTTGAGGACTCGCGTTATTTTGACGCACTCGCCTCAGGTTTGTATCGGCGGGTCCCCGTCATCGGCGAGCGCCTGGAGCATGGCGATCGTCTTTTTCCGGAGGCGCGGCGACATCCGCTGGTAGGCCTGGAGCGCTTGTAGCGCTCCCTCGATGGACCAAAGCTGCTCCAGGCCCAAACCATCGGCCTCGCGGCCGGCGTCCACGGTGCTGGGAAGTCCCTCGAAGAATGCGCTGGGGGGGACATTGAGCGCTTTCGCGAACACGTACATCGCTGAAGCGGAGACGCGATTGGTCCCGCGCTCCTGTTTCTGGAGCTGCTGGAAAGTCACCATGGCCTTAGACGCGAGGTCGGTTTGGGTCATGCCGAGCGCCCGCCGTCGGTTGCGAATAACGCCCCCGACGTGGCGATCGATTTCTTTCAGCATGGCCTTCTGTTCTGTACTGCGTGTGACCATGTTTTCGGCTTTCAGAGATTGTGGAGGCTGCCGAGACTGGCAGCGGGTGAGGGCGAGCGCCCGCGCGTAGAGGTCAGAAGTAGCGGCGGAGCGAGCGTGCGAGATCGAGCGCGGGGCTCTTCTTCCGGCTCGGCTTGGGCTGATAGGCAACCCGGGTGTGATCGACGCAGTAGGGGCCTTCCGACGAGCGGCGGCCGCAGAAGGTGAAGCCGTCCGACGACGGGTCGCCGATCGGCCACTTACACATGTGCGCGCCTACGGTCAGCACGGTGGCCGAGCCCGGCTCTTCGTGGCGGAAGGCCGGCAGCGGCGCCGGCGCGGCGGCCACGGGGACCGACGCCGAGGGCGCCTTGGCCGGGGTCACGCGGCGCGGAGCCGACGGCATGGTCTGACCGGCTGAACGCGCGGGGCGCGGGGCTTTGAAGGCCGGACGCGTCGGTTGCGAGGGCGAGGTGCGACCTGAGAGGCCCAGGCGGTGCACCTTACCGATCACCGCGTTGCGAGATACCCCGCCTAACTGCTTAGCGATCTCGCTGGCGGAGAGACCGTCCAGCCAGAGCTTAGTCAGTGACGATGCTCGTTCGTCGGTCCATCCCATAGAGTGCTCCATGTCGCCGCTCAGCGCTGGCGAAGGCTTTGAAAATTGAGTTGTAGGGGGTCTCGGGTGAACTCGGTCACGCCACCCCCCGCATCGCTGTCAACGCGGCGATTGCCGCCTCAACGTTCGCGATCTCCTTGCCCTTGAACCCGTAGTCACCGTGCTCTGTAGGGGTGATCAGTCGCGCCACGGTCGAGCGCGGGAGGCCCAACTGCTCTAGCGCCGGCGCCGCCTGGTTGGGACGCCAGCGGCCAAGGATCTCGTTAGCCTCGATCATCCTCTTCAGCTGGCCCTGCAGGCGCTCTAGGGCGCGCTGCACCGCTTCGTCGGGGGTCTCCGCGCCGCGGAGGGCGGCAACCTCCACGGCCTGGGCGATTAAGTGATGAGAGGGGAGTGTCAGGGCCATCGTGTGTTCTCCCATTTCCTCACCGGCCGCCTGTTTTCGGGGTGCGGCCGGTGAGGAGCTAGGGCGCGCATGGCGCGGTTAGCTCGGGATCTTGATGCCCAGCTGGCGAGCCAGGAACACGGCCTGGACGTCGGAAGTCCGGCGAAGCAGTCGCTCGCTGAGCTGCTCGTTCGGCTTACCCTTGCGCACCACCACGGCGTCACGGCACTGGCGCTCGCCGCCGTCGACCTTCGGGCAGAGGGTAGCGATGACCTTGCTGCGCAGAGCGGGGATCCAGATGTCGCGCGGCATGGCTTCTTGGTAGGCGCTGCAGTTGCGGCCGAAGCTGGCGATGGGGCCATCCGCCGCGTTCACGTCAGCGCAGCCCGTCGAGTCCACGGTCACCAGGTACAGCTTGTTGGGGGCGGTCTGGGCGTTCGCGGAAAAGCCGGCGGCCAGGGTCAGGGCGGCAACAGCAGCGATGGCGAGCTTCGAGCGAGTGTTCATTTGGTAACTCCTTGATTTCCCTTGCCTAGTGGCTGCGGGGTCAGCGCCGGCTGACAATTAGGAGTTTAGAGGATCATTAGAGTAGAGCAAGCTTAAAACACCCTATAGGGTAATTTATGTGGCTCCAATTCGAGACAATCCCCCCGACTGGAGTAAACAACTTGCTAACGGAGCGCGTAGCGCGGAGTTGACTGGCGCTCGCGCTCGATACGGCGGCCGGTGCCTGATGATTTGCTTAAGGCGACCTATTCCAATAGGGCGAAAGATACCCTATAGGGTAATTCATGTTGCTTCGAAACGGCCCAGTCATCTGGCAGCGGAGCAGTCGCCAAACCTGGGAAAAGCCATGTCCAAAAGAGCAGCTCGCGGGCCCGACAGGGCCTCCGCGCACGCCGACCTCCAGGCCGAGTCTAAGGCCGGAAAAACAACGGGCAATGAAGCCCGTCACCTCTTCGTCACGGTCGCTAGCGCCTTGTCGGTCGCGAGCAGCGGTTACATCAGTTCTTATGCGACGGTTACGGCCGCAGGCGCAGCTGGCGCAGCATCCATGATCTTCGCTGCCAGCCAAGCTAAGGCTCAACAACACGATCCGTCGTACTGCGATAAGAACCCGGACGATCCGTGGTGCCCTGGGCAAATCTGCCCTGATGGTTCGTTCATTGGCTCCGATCAGTCGTGCCCGGTGCCGCCGCCGCCCCCTCCGCCGCCGCCGCCGCCGCCTCCTCCTCCTGAATATCCTTGCTACGACGGCTCGACGGCGCCCGACCCGGGCCTTTGCCCCGTGCCGCCGCCGCCGCCCCCTCCGCCTCCGCCTCCGCCTCCGCCGCCGCCCCCGCCTGTATATCCTTGCTACGACGGCTCGACGGCGTCCGACCCAGGCCTTTGCCCCGTTCCGCCGCCGCCCCCGCCGCCGCCCCCGCCGCCTCCGCCTCCGGTGGAAGAGGACCCGTGCGACTACGAGCCCGCCCCCGAAGTTGCGTTTAGTCCGGCTTCGCTCTCTCTTGCGGTCGGCGAAACGAAAACAACGACGGTCTCTTACGGCAACGGATGGGCCTATATGCAGCCGACTGGCGGCACGCGAGGCACGTTCAAACTCACCGGAAACACGCTGAGCTACACGGCGACAAGCGCCGGCTCCGATTGGGTAACAGTTTACGCGCAAAACGCGTGTTACATTGGGGTGAACAGGGCCATCATCATTACCGTGACGCCGGGCGTGACGGCGGCTAATGGCGCGCTGACCGCGCCATACAACGCACCGACCACCCTAACGCTGCCGGTCTCCGGAAATCCATCGTCGGTCACGATCACGACGCCACCTTCGAAGGGGGTCGCGTCGATCAGTGGTTCAACGCTGACCTATCAGGGCGACGTCGGCCAGTATGCGGGGACCGATACTCTGACCTACACCGCGAATGGCGCGGGTGGGCCAAAGTCGGGCGTGATCACGATCACGATGCAGAATCCGGCCAACCCGACAATCCAGGGGCCGGCTTCGGTTACGACGCACTACGGAAAGCCCGTAACGATCACCTTCACGACGACGAGCGTTGTGACGAACTGGCAAGTTCAGAACACCTTCGGCAATGAAACTACTGTCCGCAACGGCAACGAAGTGACGTTTACCCCGAACCCAAATCAGTTGGGCGCAGGCACTCTGAGGGCAACTGTTAGCGGTCCTTCCGGCGTTACGAGTGTGGCAAATGTGGCGCTAGTGGTCGAGGCCCCGCCCATTATCCAGCCGGTCGATGCCACGTGGACGGCGCAATTCGAGACGCCCGTCTCGAACAAGATCGCCACCAGCTTGGGCCGCGACCTGGCCATGGGGGAAGGCGTCGTGTCCACCCCGCCGAGCCACGGCACGGCGGTGGAGTCGAGCGGCGGCAACTTCACTTATACGCCCGCGCCCGGGTACATCGGTCCCGATTCATTCGTCGTCACGGCGACGAACGAGATCGGTGAGACCGCGAACGCAACGATCACCGTGAACGTCGCCGCCCCGGCCGCCCCAACGGTGGCCCCGGCCGCCTCTTCGGGTGCGTATATGGAACGCCAACTGATCACGCTGGCGACGACAGGTCCGATCACGTCCTACAATGTGACGGCGGCGGCCCATGGCACGGCGGCCCAAAGCCTTGGCGTGCTGGAATACACCCCGGCAAAGGGCTTCTATGGGACCGACAGCGTCGAAGTGACCGCCACCGGCCCAGGCGGCGCATCCCCTCCGGCCCGAATGGACTTCACGGTCGCGAAACAGCCGGTCATTCAGCCGGCCGCCGCGACCTGGACGGCTGCGTTTGAGACGCCTGTGACTAGCCGGGTCTACTCAAGCCTCGGACAGACTATCGCCCACGCGCAAGCGTCGGTTACGACGCCCGCCGCGCACGGCTTGGCCGAGAAGGGCCTAGCGGCGAACTGGCGCTATACCCCCGCGCCAGGTTTTGCCGGCACCGATCAGTTCGAGGTGACGGCCACGAACGATCACGGTGAAACCGCGACGGCCACGATCACGGTCAACGTCACTGCGCCAGCTGCGCCGATCGCGACGGGCGGTTCGGTCAACACCGGCTATCAGCAGCCAGTGACCTACGCGCTGCCGTCGTCGGGCCATGTGACTTCGTATGCTCTGTCGGGCTCGCCAGTTGGCGGGACCGCAAGCCTATCAGCAGGCGACCTGACGTTCACCCCGGCGCCTGGCTTCATCGGGGCCGGTAGCGTCGACTACACCGTGACCGGAGCGGGCGGCGTATCTGGCCTTGGCCAGATCGTCGTCAATGTCGCGTCGCCCGGCGCCCCGACCATCCAGAATGGTACGGCGTCGATTGAGCAAGACGGGGCCGCGTCGCTCCCGCTGACCGTAACGGGCGTGTACAGCACGCTCCGCGTTGTCGATGCGCCGGAGCACGGGTCGGTGTCGATCGCAGGAACGACAGCCACCTATCAGCCTGACCCGGGCTGGACCGGGACGGATGAGTTCACCGTCGAGGCCGTTGGCCCGGGCGGGACGGCGCCACTGGCGTCGTTCAGCGTTACGGTTGCTGAGCCCCCGCCGCCGCCGCCGCCGCCGACGCAAACTTGCGACGACGGTACGGTTGTCACGGCGCCGGCGACTTGCCCGGTGAAGCCGGCGCCGCCGGTCGAGGTGATCGAAGCCCGGCCGGGCGAGGCCTCGACACCGCTGAACACGCCGATCGCCATGAACCTGATGCGCCTCGTCCAGGGCGCGCCGGTGGCGAGCCTGGACGTGGTTGAGCAGGCTAAAAGAGGTCATGTCGAGATCGAGGGCGGTGAAGCCGTCTACACCCCGCGCGAGAACGTGACGGGTGAAGACAGCTTCATCTACCGCGCGACGGCCGAAAGCGGCGCAACTGCTCAAGCCCGAGTGACCGTGGTTGTCGAACAGGGCTCCGTTCCGACCGTCACCGACGTCCGGATCGAAGTGATTGCCGGTGTGCCCTACACGGTTGATCTCGCCCCGGCCGGCGTCGGCGGCCCGTTCGAGGGCGCTGACCTGGTGCAAGCTCCGTCGAAAGGCGAAGCGACCACTACGGGTACGGTTCTGACCTATACCGCGCCAATCGACTTCGACGGCGAGGCGAACATGAGCTTCGTCATGCGCAACAGCTGGGGCCCATCAGAGCCCGCCCTGCTGGTGGCGACCGTGCTGCCGGCCGCGTTGCCGGCCGCGGATCTTCGGGCCACCGTTCTGCAGGGTAAGACGGTCGAGATCGACCTGACGAACGGCGCACGCGGGGGTCCGTTTACGGGTGCCACAATCGCGGCGTTCGACGCAGCCACCGGGAATGCCACGATCGAACGTCGGGGCGACCGCCTGGTGCTGGTCTTCTCTTCGAAGGGCACCTTCTTCGGCCCGGCGCGCATCGGCTACACCCTGGCCAATGCTCGCACTGTTTCGGCAATGGCCTTCGCCATCATCGAAGTGGTCGAGCGGGAAAATCCCGCCCAGAACCGTGAGGTCACGGCCCTGGTCAACGCTCAAGCGACGACAGCACAGCGCTTCGGTGAATCGCAGCTGGGCAATGTCGTGCGCCGGCTGGAAGGCACGCACGGCGGGCGACGCGAAAGCACCATGTCGATCGGCCTCCCCCGTGAGCGCGAGATCCTCGGTTTTGAGGAAGAGGCGCGCCGCTCGTTCGCTGCCGACGTCGATAAGGCCCTCGGCCGCGCCACCGATCCGGTGACGGCGGCCGGGCCGCGGCGAGCCGGTGAAACCGGCGACGTCGCAGTCTGGGTCGGCGGTTCGCTCGACCTGGGCCGCGCCCGTGGAAATGCCGCCCGCTCCAAGGCGCGCTTCACTACCGGCGGCCTCTCTGCCGGCGTTGACGCCTCCATCGGCGACAAGGTGATCATCGGCTCAGGCTTCGGCTTCGGGAACGATAAGACCAAGATCGGCGACAAGGGCACGGAGTCGTCGGCCACGTCGGTCAGCGTCTTCGGCTATGGGTCGTATCAGCCAGGCAAGGCCACGTTCTTTGACGCGGTGTTGGGCCTGAGCAAAATCGACTTCGAAAGCGAGCGGTACATCGAGGCGACCGGCAATCTGGTCTCGGGTCAGCGCCGGGGCCAACAGGTCTTTGGCGCCGTCTCGGCCGGCTGGGAACACAATGGCCCCAAGCTGATGCTGTCGCCGTATGGCCGTCTGCAGTTCGTCTTCACCGATCTGAGTGGCTTCGTCGAGCAAGGCGACGACAGCTATGCGCTGGCCTTCCTCAAGCAAACGCTCTCGGACGTCGAGGCGGCGATCGGTCTGCGAGGGCAGGCGAGCTACGACCTGAAGGTGGGGGAACTGCTGCCCGCCTTTAGGATCGAATATCGCCAAAAGCTGCACACAGGCGGCGTTGCGCGCATGCGCTATGCCGATTGGGACAGCAGCCCGATCTACTCGACGCAACCCTACTTTGCCGACGAAAGCAGCTTCTTGCTCGGCGTGGGCGGTTCCTACCGTCGCGGCGACTGGACGTTCGGCGGCGAGGTCGAGACCACGGCGGGCAACAGCGGTAGCCAGACCACCCGCGTCCGCGCGAGCGGGTCGACGAAGTTCTAGCCGAACTGGGCCGGGGGAGGGCGCTCCCGGCCCGGCCTTTTCATCGCCCATCGGAAGGGAGTGTGAGGATGCGGAAGATCAAGAGTGAATGGGAGGAAGTGATGGAGACGCCCTCTACTGGAGCTGAAGTTCTCCGGGTGGGCGAACTGGTTTTGAACCTTGTCATGTTCGCGCTGGCAGTTTTCGGCGCCGGGGGGCTGGTGCTCAGCGGTGGAATGAGCCGAGGGCTGGCGATCGCGGCGCTTGCGGGCCTCACGGCGCACCTTCTCGGCACGCTGGGCGGCTATGAGGCTGTCAGGGCGCGCCTCAAGCTTCGCGCGTACATAAGGAAGGGCGCCAGCCAGGGTTAGTCGCTCTCAAATCAGCTTCGATTTAGATGAGGCCGGGGCAATGCGCCCCGGCCTTTTCTGTGTGTTCAGCTTCAGTGTTTTCAATCAAGTACGCTTACCAGTGGCTGAGCTTGGCTTTCATGCTGGGGTCAGCCGGCGTCGCGTGCAGATATGGTGGCAGAAGCGGCGTGATCATCGCGAGCGCGATGTGTGGCGCATGGTTTGCCACTGGGATCGTCCACAAAGCTGTAGTGCAAGGCCTGGAAGCTGGCGTCGCCGTAGTCGACCTGGTGCTGTTCATCGTTGTGCTGCTGACGTCCCTGAGATCGAGCAGATGGTGGCCGATGCTCACAGCGGCGAGCTTGGGCCTAAACGTGGCCCTGCACGGAGCCGTCATCTTTGATCCGTCGATATGGGGCCGAGCGATCTATGTGGCCGAGGCGGCATTCAGCTATTTGGCGATCCTGGGCCTTGGCCTGGGTTCATACCTCGAGCGCGACCGGCCCGATCGCCACCGACCTGGTCGCGCTGAGCCCCAGCCTCCCCCGCCAGCAAAGGGCCGCTAGGACACGCATGAAAACGCCCTCCGGCCGTGGCGGGAGGGCGTCTCGAGCTTGGCGGCTATCACCTATTTGTCGCCTGGCGCACACATCGACACGGTCGCGCTCGCTGATGTTGTCGAGGGCCGGAGCGCCTCGTAACTCGGGACCGTCCAAAGCGATTGCACAGGGACATCCAGGATCGCTGAAAGGCGAAGCGCGACGGGGAATGATGGGGGGTGCTGATTGAGCTCGATGCGCCGAAGCGTCTGCTCAGTGGTGCCGGCTTTCCTTGCGAGAGCGCGTAGATCCCAGCCGGCAACTTTGCGGACTGGGCGAACGAAACATTCCAGATCGGAAGGGACGGGTTCTCTAAGGTATTTTTTCTTGGTCATCACTGCTCAGGCCTCGACAGGCAGTTCGACGGCGGCAGGCGACGTCAGGTTCAAAGCGGTTCCGAGGTGCTGCAGGTCAGCGCCATCGCCCCAGTTCAAGCGATCGAAAGCCCGCATCCTTTGAACCGGTAAGGCGGGGACTTTGGGCGCGGCGTGTGAAGGAGGTTCGCATGGCGCCTTGGTGCGGATCTTGTGATGATGGTTCTGCGGTCGCGGCGCAGTAGAGCCTTCGGGCTGCTCGCCGCGCATGTAGCGACCCATCCACCCGCGCTTGCGCGCGGAAGCATCGCCATCCATCCGCTTCAAGAAGGCCTCTCGTTCGCGGGTGCCGGCGCTCACATTCATCATGAGTTCGGGATTATCGGTCAGCAGGTGGCGAACTGGCTGGCAGTCGATGATCGGCTGGAGCTGGACCGCCGTGATGAAACAGAACGGCTCGCCCTTTTCAAAGCGAACCTGGCCGGGTCGAGTCATGGCCCAGTTCATGGTGAAGCTGTAATCGAGCCATTCGCTCTCCACGATCCCTTCAA
This sequence comes from uncultured Caulobacter sp., assembly GCA_964601775.1. GTDB lineage: Bacteria > Pseudomonadota > Alphaproteobacteria > Caulobacterales > Caulobacteraceae > Caulobacter. The sequence goes on from CAZRPD010000009.1 coordinate 43,198, forward strand.
GCGGAGCCACCCCATCCTTGATGTGGTTTGGCGGTCCCTTGGCCCAGATCTGCCAATTGGCCGAGGTCTTAAGCAGCCAGCCAGTCTCGAAGGTCACATAGCCGGTCTTGAAGTGCGACTTGGCCCAAGCGAACCGACCTTCTCGGTCGCCTGACTGTCCGTCGCCGTCAAACACGACGGTGAGGTCGCTCGCCTCGGGTCCGCCGTTCCAGGTGATGGTGACGCCCTCGGGACACAGGAACCACCATCCGGCCGTGTTCGCGATCGACAGGGGCAGGCACTTTTCAGCGTGTTTGTTGCGCTGGAAAGCTGGGCAGTCACGCGCTGCGGATACCATGGGGACGGCATAGTCACCCTGCCTGTAGCAGTCGATTGAGAGCGACAATTGAGCGACCTCCATAAGTCGGCGCAAACGCCGTGCAGGACTTTGGAAGCCCAGGCGTTGACTGTTGAATTTGGGCGTTAACGGCAATTAACCGGACGCTCCGGGCAGATGGCGGTCCAGAGAAAGATGAGGCCGCTAGCTACAGCCTGAAATTACAGGGGGATGAGCCTCTGAGGAATACAAAAAAGACCCTATAGGGTAATTTTTGTTGCACGCCCCCTCGTTGTGTGGCCATATACAGCCTGTCGCTGGTGGGCGACTGCAACGGAAAACTCAAATGAATACCGTAGCTAACGTGATATCGGCCCGTGCCGAGCGCGAGAGGCGAACTCGTGTCAACCTGGACGAGGCTCTGGGTGAGGCAATGATCGAATACTTGAGCGATCCCGACGTGGTCGAGGTCATGCTCAACCCGAACGGCGAGATCTGGCTCGACAGGCTCGGTGGCGGCATGGCGCCGGTCGGGTCGATGGAAAGCCAAAACGCTGAATCCATCATGCGGCTGGTCGCCAGCTACCACTCGATCGAACTTGGCGCCGCCCATCCGATCCTGGAGTGCGAGCTTCCTTTCTATGAGATGCGGTTCGAGGGGATCATTCCCCCGGTCGCTGAGCGCCCCACCTTCGCCATTCGCAAGAAGGCGGTGAAGGTGTTCGACCTCGACACCTATGTCGAAGGTGGCCGAATGACCTTGGCCGCGCGCGAAGCGCTGCGGACTGCTGTGGAAACTCGGCAAAACATCCTTGTCGCTGGCGGGACCAGCAGCGGCAAAACCACGTTCACAAACGCGGTCCTGCGCGAGATCACGGAAGTCTGTCCGGACGACCGGATCGTGAGCATCGAGGACACGCGCGAACTTCAGTGCACGACCCCGAACTACATCGGCCTACGCGCCGACGAGTTCGCCGATATGACGCGCTGCCTGAAGGCGACGCTGCGTCTGCGACCCGACCGGATCGTGGTCGGGGAGGTGCGCGACAAAGCGGCCCTAGCGCTGCTCAAGGCCTGGAACACGGGGCACCCCGGCGGGGTCGCCACCATCCACGCCGATTCCGGGATCGACGCGCTTATGCGCCTCGAACAGCTGGTGGCGGAGGGTACCTCCGCGCACTCGCACCTGATGGTCGCTCAGGCCATTGGGATCGTCGTCTTCATGGGCAAGGGCCGGAGGGTCCTGTCGATCCACCGGGTCGCGTCCTGGGAAGACGGAACCTACCAAACCCAAGCCGTGGAAATCTGACCCATGAAACTCCAGAAGAAAGACTTCAAGCGGATCGCACTCCGCACCGCTGGGGCCCTGGCCCTGGTCGCAGCTCCGACGATCGTCCTGGCCGCTAGCGGCGGCGTCTCGGAGATGGATGCTGCGATCGACTACGTCATCGACCTTCTGACCGGCAAGTACATCACCGGCATCGCCATCGTAGCGGCCGCCGTCGGCATCATCGCCTTCATGAGCGGCCAGGAGATGGGCAAGCTCATGGAGGTCCTGATGCGCGTCGCCATCGGTCTGGGCCTGATCGTCGGCATCGCGCAAGTGATCGACCGGATGCGCGGCAACGGTGCGGTCCTTCAGGCCGCCGCCATGCACCTGGGGCTAGCCTAATGTCGGGCGGGCAGGGCGACGCGCCAAAGCGGCGCACACCGGTGTATCGGGCGCTCCATCGCCCGATGCTGGTCCTGGGCGCCGAGGCCAACATGGTGGTCGGCGTTGGGGCTCTATGCGGGTTCATCGGCTTCCTGTCCTGGGATCCGATCACCGCCGGGGTGTGCCTCGTCATTTGGCTCGCAACCCTGCCCCTGCTCCGCAAGGCGGCCAAGGTCGATCCCCAGCTGCGGCTCGTCTACGTGCGGCTCCGCAAGTACCGCCGTTACTACCCGCCGCGGTCCCGACCTTTCGTCAAAATCATCAAAAAGCGTTCGAAGAAGTAGGCCACATGCTGTCGCTCAAACACTTCCGGGACACCAGGCCTGGCTTCGTTGAACTCCTGAACTACAGCGCCGTGGTCGCGCCTGGCGTCGTCCGCTGCAAGGACGGGTCGCTTCTCGCCGGCTTCGTGTTCGAGGGCCATGACGCCCAGACGCTGACGAACGCCGAGCGCACGATGGTGACCGAATATCTCAACGCGGCGCTGGCGCGTCTGGGCGATGGCTGGGCCACCTGGGTGGAAAGCGTCCGCCTGGCCGCGCCCGGGTACAGCCCTGAGGAACACTCGGCTTTTCCCGACCCGATCTCCAAGCTGATCGACACCGAGCGTCGCGCTCACTTCACCCGCATGTCTGGCCAGTTCGAAACCGAACATGCCATTTTCGCCCAGTACCTGACACCCAAGACGGAGCGCCAGGGCGTCAGCAGCTTGTTCGTCAACGGCGAGGATCTGCGTTCCGGAAGAAGCGACCTTGAGCGCGAAATCGAAGCGTTCGAGTTGTCGCTCCAGGAGCTAGTGGACACGCTCTCGGCAGGCGTCCGGATCATCCGACGCATGGGGGCTGTCGAGTACGTCGACAGGGCGGGCAACACCCAACATCAGGATGAAGTCGTCAACTTCCTCCAGAAGGCGATCACGGGCGACTACGAGCTTTCGCTCAATCTGCCGCCTATCCCGACCTTCATGGATGGCTGGATCGCTGGCCAGGACTTCTACGCCGGCTCCCCCCCGCGCATCGGTGACAAGTTCATCTCCGTCATCACCATCGAGGGCTTCCCGAGCGCGTCGTTCGCCGGGATCCTGGACGTGCTCGACGATCTGGCGATGCCCTATCGATGGTCGACGCGGATGATCTACCTGGATCCGCACAAGGCGGTGCAATCGCTGAACAAGGTGCAGAACCGCTGGTCAAACGCGGCCATCCCGCTGCTCAGCCGCATCCTGAATACGGGTGGCGGCAAGGTGAACCAGGACGCTGCGAATATGGCCGGTGAGGTCGAGCACGCGATCCAGCTCGCCAACAGCGCGACAGTCCGTTTCGGCTACTACACCTCTGTCATCGTGCTCATGGGCGAGGATCCCGAGGCGCTCGCTGAACAGTCCCGATTGGTGTCCAGCACCATCACCAACGAGGGGTTCACCACCCGCGTCGAGAAGTGGAACGCGACTGAAGCGTGGCTTGGCTCGCTGCCCGGACACACCGATCCCAACGTGCGCCAGCCGATGATGAGCACCTACAGCATGGGCGACATGCTGCCGGTGGCCAGCGCCTGGCCCGGCCTGCGCAGGAACCCCAACGATAAATTCAAGTTCGGCTATCCGACGCCGCCGCTGATGTATACCGCGACGACCGGCTCGACGCCCTTCCGCTTGAACCTCCATGTCGCCGACGTCGGCCACACGATCGTCATGGGGCCGACGGGTTCGGGTAAATCGACGTTCCTGGCGATCACTTGCGCCCAGTTCCTGCGCTATCCAAACGCCACGATCGACGCCTTTGACAAAGGCCGGTCGATCTACGCCCTATCCCAGGGCGTGGGCGGGGCCTTCTACGACCTTGGCAGCGAACACACCCCGGGGCTCTGCCCCCTGGAGCATCTCGAAACTGACGATGATGCGGCCTGGGCCGAGGAGTGGCTGGCTACGTGCTTTGCGCTACAGAACGACAATAAGCAGCCGACACCCGATCAAAAGCAAAACATCCACTCGGCGATCGTGAACATGCGGTCGCGGCCTGGACGCCGGTCGCTGAGCGCTTTCGTCAATCTCTGCAACGACAAGGCGGTCAAGCAGTCGCTTGGGCCGTACCTTATCGACGGCGCGGCCGGCCGGATGCTCGATGCCGAGCAGAGCGAGGTCAAGGACGCGAAATTCCGCGTCTACGAGATCGAGAACCTGATGGGGCGTGGCGATAACATCGTCATTCCGGTCTTGCTCGCCCTCTTCCGGCAGTTCGAACGCAAACTTACCGGCCAACCCGCGATGCTCGTCTTGGACGAGGCATGGGTGACGCTCCAGCACCCGGTGTTTCGCGACAAGATCTCGGACTTCTTGCGAACCCTCCGTCGCGCCAACTGCTCCGTCATTCTGGCGACGCAGAGCCTGACCGACATCGCGGATTCACCCATCGGCAGCGTCATCGACGAGAGCTGTCCGACCAAGATTTTCCTCGCGAACCCGAACGCGGAACGCTACCCGGTCTACACCAAATTCGGTCTGGGCCCGCAGGCGATCAAGACGATCGCCAGGTGCGTTCCCAAGCGCGAATACTACTACTATTCGCCGCTTGGTCAGCGCCGGTTCTCATTGGAGCTTGGCCCCATCGCGCTCTCGTTCGTAGGCGTGAGCGACCGCGAAATCCTCCCTGTCATCCGCGACCTGGTCAACGAGCACGGCAGCCAGTGGCCCTACGTCTGGCTGCGTCATCGCGGCGTGGAGTTCGAACATCTCATCCGTCAGGGGAATTAGTATGCGACGCAAGCTTTTCGCCGGCGCGACGACCGTGCTCGTCGTCTTTACAGCCGTTGCCCCGCAAACCGCTTCGGCCCAGCTGGGCAGCGGCGTCGTGGTCTGCACCAATTGCTCGAATGTCGCGACCCAGCTTCTTCAGCAGGCCGCTCAAGCCGAGCAACTCATCAACCAGGGTTTGCAGCTCCAATCGCAACTGCAGTCCTACGCCAACCAGCTACAGAACACCGTGTCGCTTCCGGCCAAGGTGATCGGCGACGTGAAGTCGAATATCGACCGCGTCCGCAACATCTACTCCCAGGCCAAGGGGCTGGCCTACACGGCCTCCAACCTGGGGGAGCAATTTTCGAGCCGGTACAAGAACCTCGACAGCTATCTGGCTTCGGGCATGTCGGGCTCGGGAATGAAGGACAAGTACAAGCAGTGGTCCGACGAGACCAATGACAGCGTCCTGAACACCATGAAGGCCCTCAATGCTCAGGCCGACGGCATGAACGATGAGTATGAGCTTCTCGACAAGCTGAAGGGCCAACTCGACAGCGCCGACGGCCAGAAGGAGGCCCTCGACGTCGCCAACGAGTTGGCGGTGGAAGGCGTCCATCAAACGATGCGGCTGCGCGAGCTGATCATGCAGCAGGTGCAAATGCAGGCACAGGCGACGCAGACTGCCGCCGACAAGGAAGCTGCCGACCAAGCGCGCTCGGCAACCTATTTCAAGCCGACCGAGTCGGAGTTCACAGGCGAGACCTTCTGATGTCGCCGCAGGATCATCAACTCCGGACCACGGCGGCGATCATAGCTTTGACGATCGGCCTGATGCTGGCCGGACCCGCCCTCGCCGCGGGCGACATGATCGACAACATCACCAATGGCTACCGAACCGGCTTGGCCGGCGCGGAAGCCCCGATGCGGCGCTTCGCGAACGGGATCTTCTGGGGTCTGGCCGTGATCGAATGCACCTACGCCATGATCATGGTGACGCTCGCGAAGGGGTCGCCGGCCGACTTCATGGTCGAGATCATGAAGCGCATCCTGTTCGTCGGCGTGATGTCGGCTCTGCTGAACAACTCGTCGGAGTGGGGCCAGGCGATGGTCAACACCATGAGGGGGCTCGGCGACCAGGCCGCTCAAGGTGCAGGTGGCTCAGGGGGGCTGCGGCCGACCGACGTCTTCACCGCCGGCAAGAACATTGCAACGCTGATCTGGAACACGGACACGGGCATCGGCATCGGCGCGATCGGTCCCAAGCTCGCACTGGCCATTGCAGGTCTCATCGTCGCGATCGTGTTCGGTCTGCTCTGCGCACTGATGATCATCGCTATCGTCAAGTCCTACTTCATCACGTCCATCGGCGTGGTGATGATGGGGCTGGCCGGCTCGCGTTGGACGAAGGACATGGCGATCGGCGCGTTCAAGGCGCCGCTTGAAGTCGGCGTAGAGCTTCTGGTGCTGCAGATCATCATCGGGCTCGGTGAAGCGCAGATCCGTTCCTATCCGGCTGTCCTGGCCGCCTCTAACAACGACATCGGCACGGTGCTTGAGATCGTGGTGGCTGGCGTTGTCTTCCTCGCCGTCGGCGCATCCATTCCAGGCTATGTCGCAAGCAAGCTCAGCGGCGGCGGTGGCGGCGGCGGCGGGAGCAACCCGGTTGCGACCGCTGCGGCACAGGTGGGCGGCGCTGCTATGGGCGTAGCTGCCGGCGTCGCTGGCGCGGGCATGGCCGTCAACCAAGCTGCCAAAATGGCCGCCGAGCAGCATTCCGAAAAGGGCGGTCCGGGCGGGGTAAGCGGGCTGATGAGTGTCGCCGGCGGCGCTGCTGCAACCCTCGGCAAGGCCGCCGTGGCGGATGTGGGCTCGCGTTTGTCCGGCGGGAACCGCCACGGGACGGTCGGCGGTCGTATGGCCAAAGATATCGGAAAGCAGCGAGCAGCTCTGCAGCGCGGAAGCGATGAGGACAAGCCACTAGAGCCGAGTGCCGCCGCGGGCAAAAGCAAAGCCGACAACGCGGCAAACAGCGACAAGTCCTCAGGCACCATCTCCGGCGCTGGAAAGCGGGCGGGCGGCAGCGCGAACAACGCCAGCGGCGCGGACGCGGTAGACGGCGGCGCTGCGAAGAGCGGCGCGCCCGAACAAGGCGCTCCGGGAACGGCGGCACCTGCCGGCTCGTGGCGGGCTGAGCGAGAGGCGAGCGGCGCCCGCAGCGCTGACGCTGGGAACGATGACGGCGCGGCTCGGGCGGCCGAACGCCAATCTGCACAACAATTTCAGGACCGCGCCTCGCGCGACCAGACCGAAGAATAGGGGAACCTAGATGAGTAAATCCCGCGATGTTTCGCCGTCGATCTACCTCGACGCCCGCCGCGACTTTCTGGAACGCGAGTCCTCGACCGTGAAGCGCGAGCAGACGTGGCGAACCTTCGCCATCATCCTCGCGGTCGCCAATGTCGGCTTTGGCTACGGCCTCACCGTCATGGCGAGCCGGCCGGCGTTGAAGCCGTACATCGTTGAGGTCGACAATCTCGGCGCGGTGCTTCCGGTGAGGGAGGCCGACCAGGCAGCGCGACCCGATCAGCGCGTAATCCGCAACCAGCTGGGCCGGTTCGTTCGCAACGCCCGAACGGTCTACCTGGACGCAGCTGCCGCGCAGGCGATCGCGAAGGAAGCTTATGCCGTCCTTCTACGCGGATCGTCAGCCTACAAGGTCATTGACCAGAACTTCCGGGAGAACTCGCCGATTAAGCGGGCGGAGTCGGAGGCTGTGTCGGTCGATGTGAAGTCGATCCTGCCGGTCGGCGGCAACACCTGGCGGATCGAGTGGGTCGAAACCGTCCGCGACCGCGGCGGCAGCGTGCTGCGCACGGAGCCGTGGTTCGCCGTCGTCACCACAACCATCAAACAGCAGGACGAAGAGGCGGCGATCCGCGCCAATCCGATCGGCCTGTTCATTCAAGACCTCAGCTGGGGGAAGCAGCTGTGATCGGAGCTTTCATGATCTCGCGTAAAACTCTCCTCACTGGAGCCATCTTCGCCCTCTCGATGGGCGGCCTCGCGCAGGCGCAGTCCGTTCCAGCCCTGGACGCGCCGATCGCGACGCATCCGCAGGCGGCTCGCCAGCAGCCGATCGTCCTGACCGCCACGCCTGCTCCGGCGACCAACCAAGCGCAGCGCGCTGCCGCCGCTGCTCAAGCGCCGACCACCAGCGCACCAGGCGCGGTGGCGCCGACCGCCACGCCTGGCTCTGTCGACCTGGCTCAGCGTCCACAATATCCGATGCGCGCTCCGCCGCCGGTCCCGGTTCTCTCCGGTCAGCAGAAGCCGCTGCGCCCGCGTGAAACCAAGGCCGTAACCATGACCGCCGAGTTTGCGGGCGCGCCGGTCACGCCCTTGCGCAGCAACAACGGCCTGGTCTCGTTCGTGTATGGGCAGACGCAGCCGGTTCTGGTCTGCGCTCCGATGCAGATTTGCCGGATCGAACTGCAAGCCGGCGAGCTGATTAACAACCTGAACGCGGCCGACGTCCTGGGCTGGGACATCATGCCTGCGGCCGTGGGCGAAGAAGGCAACCAGACGATTTCGATCTTGGTCAAACCCAAGGAAGTCGGGCTGCAGGGCAACCTGATCATCGCGACGAACAAGCGTCTTTACGACATCCAGTTGGCCAGCCGTAAGACCGACCGGATGATGGGTATCAGCTTCAGCTACCCTGAAGACCAAGCCGCGCAGTGGAAGGCCTTCAACGAAAACATGCAGCGTCAGGCCGCCGTGGCTGCCGCCGCGAAGGACCAGGAGCGCCGGGCGACCGTCCTGCCCACTGGTCAGGCGATAGCCGATCTGGACTTCAATTTCGAAATGACGGGTGATCGACCCTCGTGGCGCCCACTCCGCGTCTATTCTGACGGCCGCAAGACGTACATCGAGTTTCCCGATCAAGTCGAGAACGGGGCGGCTCCGGTTCTCGTCATGCTGGACGGCTCGGCCGAGCAAGTCGTCAACTACCGCAAGGTCAAAAACCGCATCATCGTCGACCAGGTTCTAGACCGTGGGGCTCTGCTGTCAGGTTCGGGCCGTCATCAGACGAAGGTCGTGATCAAGCGCACGGGTGGCGCATGAGCGTCGCAATGATGATGGCGATCACCCTGGGCTGCGTCGGGCAGGCGCAGGAGCGCTCGGTCGGGGCTGAACTCGCCTCGGCCGAGGCGAACACGGCTGCCCGCGCCACTCTGGACCAAATCAAGGCCGTGCTGCCCCCGGCGGCGACGACGCTATACGTCCCCGAGGCGCGGTGCTCGAGCAAGGACACGTTCACCCCGGCCCTTGCCGCACAGCTGGCCAGCTCAGGCTACGGTGTCGCAGCTTCGAACACCGTCCCCGGCGCCCACTACGTTCGCTATGAGCTGAGCGCAGGCAAGGATCTCCTCGTGCTGCGGCTCCAGATCGACAATTCACCCGCCAAGGCCAAGGCCTTCTTTCGCACGCCCCAGGGCCTGGTCGGGACAGGTGGCTGGACCGCTGAGGAGGTGTCCCAATGATCGCGCTGTTCAAGAAGAAGGCTGATCCCGCGACCGACCTAGCCGGCGCTCCGGACCCCGACGTCCTGTCGAGTGCTCCAGATGGGGGAGCTGGGACCAAGACCCTGAACAACTTGCCGATTATGATCGGCGGCGCCGTTCTGGTTGGCCTCGTCTGGCTCGCGATGTCGTCGGCCGATGGCCGTAAGGAAGCGCGCGCTGAACGAGCCGCCAAGGGTGAACAGGTTCAGATCCAGGAGCAGGCCAAGCAACCCGACTTCCT
>CAZRPD010000010.1:0-51724 GCA_964601775.1 uncultured Caulobacter sp.
CGCCGCACCTATATCGGCTCGATGCCCGGCAAGGTCGTCCAGTCGATGAAGAAGGCCAAGACTACCAACGCCTTCGTCCTGCTGGACGAGATCGACAAGATGGGTAGCGACTACCGCGGCGACCCCGCTTCGGCGCTGCTGGAGGTGCTGGATCCGTCGCAGAACTCGACCTTCGGCGACCACTATCTGGAGGTCGACTACGACCTGAGCCAGGTGATGTTCGTCACGACGGCCAACAGCCTGAACATGCCCCAGCCGCTGCTGGACCGCATGGAGATCATCCGCATCCCCGGCTACACCGAGGATGAGAAGCTGGAGATCGCCAAGCGCCACGTGCTGCCGAAGCTGTCCAAGGACCACGGCCTGAAGCCGGCCGAGTTCATCGTGCCGGACAAGGCGATCCGCGACCTGATCCGCTACTACACCCGGGAAGCCGGCGTGCGGTCGCTGGAGCGGGAACTGGGCGCCCTGGCGCGCAAGACGGTGCGCGATCTGGCCCGCGAGAAGCTGACCACGATCACCATCGACGACGAGCGCCTGGCCAAGTACGCGGGCGTCAAGAAGTACCGTTATGGCGAGACCGACGAGGTCGACCAGGTCGGTATCGTCACCGGTCTGGCCTGGACGGAGTTCGGCGGCGACATCCTGACCATCGAAGCCGTGAAGATGCCGGGCAAGGGTCGCATGCAGATCACCGGCAACCTCAAGGACGTGATGAAGGAGTCGATCGCGGCGGCCAACAGCTACGTCCGTTCGCGCTCGCTGCAGTTCGGCATCAAGCCGCCGGTGTTCGAGAAGATGGACGTGCACATCCACGTGCCGGACGGCGCCACGCCCAAGGACGGTCCGTCCGCCGGCGCGGCCATGGGCCTGGCCATCGTGTCGGTGCTGACAGGCATCCCGATCCGCAAGGAGATCGCCATGACCGGCGAGATCACCCTGCGCGGCCGGGTCACCGCCATCGGCGGCCTGAAGGAGAAGCTGCTGGCGGCCCTGCGTTCGGGCGTGAAGACGGTGCTGATCCCGCAGGAGAACGAGAAGGATCTCGCGGACGTCCCTCAGAGCGTGAAGGACGGCCTGGAGATCATTCCGGTCTCGACCATGGACGAGGTGCTCAAGCTGTCGCTCACGGGCCCGCTGACGCCGGTCGAGTGGAACGAGGCCGAGGAGCCGATCGGCGGGTCGTCGAAGAAGGACGATGGCGACGCAGACGCCGTCCTGACCCACTGATTGTAACTTATTGGTGATAACTTAGGCGGCGCGGGAGTTTCCCGCGCCGCTCGCGTTTGACGACAATTTTTCAACAGCCATAATCCCCGCGGAGCGAAGCGTCGTAAGCGAAAACACGTCGCCGCTCGGCTGGGAGAAAAACATGACCACTAAGGCCGAACTCGTCACGGCGATCGCCGAGAAGGCGGGCATCAACAAGAACCAAGCCAAGGACGCGCTTGAGGCGTTCATCGAAGCCGTGACCGACTCCCTGAAATCGGGGCAGGACGTTCGGCTTGTTGGTTTCGGCACCTTCAAGGCCGTCGCCCGCGCCGCTGGCACCGCCCGTAACCCGCGTACCGGTGAGACGGTGAATCGTCCCGCGTCCAAGACCGCGCGCTTCCAGGTCGGCGAAGGCCTGAAGTCGTCGCTGAACGGCTGATCTAAGTTTCCGCGTCCAGAACGGGCGGGGCGTCACGGTCGGCGTTCCGCCTTTTCGTTTTCGGCGCCAGTCTTTTCGTGCTTTGCGCCAGGACTTCGGCCCGCTAGAAGCGGCCTCCCAAGAGGGCAGTTAGCTCAGCGGTAGAGCGTCTCGTTTACACCGAGAGGGTCGGGGGTTCGATCCCCTCACTGCCCACCAAGGCCTACTGGGGCGTCGCCCCAGTTTCACACATCACCGAAAGCGACGGTCACGAAGGTCCAGGCGGAAAAAGGCCGGCCAACGGTCATGTCGTCGGCCGGCCGATAGTGTCCCGCCGGTGGGGTGGCGGTAGGTCGTCCAGGCTAGAAAGTGCTGCACCGCACTCGCAATCCCATAAGACGTTAACGGCCCCGGATCGGGTCAAGGATGTTCGAGCCGTCGATGCAGGATCGTTGGAGTTGCAGGTTGCGATCAAAGTGATATCACTTTGATCGCAGAGTCTGGAGGGACCTATGACTGACATCCGCACGATCAACCCCACCGTGGAACGCTCGCATGCCGGCATGAACGGCGGCTTAGCGCTGCTGGTCACCCCGTTGCTGTTCGCCGCCGGGATCTGGGCGATCTCGCAGGCGAAAACGGGCGGCGGCGCGGTCTTCGGCGTGTCGGGCGTAGTGCTGGTGGCGCTGGCCCTGCTGATGTCCTGCGGCTTCTACGCGCTGCAGCCGAACGAGGGCTACGTCATCACGCTGTTCGGATCCTATGTCGGCACCGATCGTAAGACCGGCCTGCGCTGGATCCTGCCCTGGTATGGGCGCAAGAAGATCAGCCTGCGGGTCCGCAACGTCACCAGCGAGACGCTGAAGGTCAACGACAAGCGCGGCAACCCGATCGAGATCGCCGCCAACATCGTCTGGCGGGTGAAGGATTCGGCCCAGGCCCTGTTCGACGTCGACGACTACGCCACCTTCGTGAACATCCAGATCGAGACCGGCCTGCGCGAGGTCGCCACGCACTACGCCTATGACCACGCGGAGGAGGGGGAGCCGACGCTGCGCGCCCACGCCGAGGAGGTCGGTGATCGCCTGCGCAACGACCTGCAGCAGCGCACCGCCGTGGCCGGCATCGCCATCGACGAGGCGCACCTGATGCACCTGGCCTATGCGCCGGAGATCGCCGGTTCGATGCTGAAGCGACAGCAGGCCGAGGCTGTGCTGGCCGCCCGCCGTACGATCGTCGCCGGCGCCGTCGACATGGTCGAGAGCGCCCTGGGTCAGCTCAGCGAGCGGGGCGTCGTCACCCTGGACGACGAACGTCGCGCCTCGATGGTCTCCAACCTGCTTGTGGTGCTGTGCGCCGACCGCGAGGCCCAGCCCGTGGTCAATACCGGCACGCTGTACGGCTGACGTGGCGGGCGATCCGAACGAGCCTAAGGGCGGACGGCGCGCATTCCTGATGCGCGTCCGTCCCGAGGTGCTGGCCGCTGTCGAGCGGCTGGCCGGCGCCGAGTTGCGCAGCGTGAATGCTCAGGTAGAAGTATTGCTGCGAGAGGCTCTTGGGCGTCGTGGCGTTCCCCTAAAATCGTCCGGGGACGGTCAGGAACCCTGATTGTCGCAAAAGCTTTATCGTTCCGGGGCCGAATGGGGCGGCCTGCAGTACCGATGAGGATTCGGCGTGACCGATACGAGATTGACCCGGCCGCTCGGCCCACGCGGTTTTTCTCTGCGAGTCGATCCGCCGACGGACGGCAACGCCCGTCTTGTCGACACCACCATGCTCTATGCGCCGCGCAGCGGCGGGGTGCGTCGCTACCTGGCGTCCAAGCGCGCCTGGCTGGCCGCCAATCGCCCGGAAGTGCGCCACACGCTGGTGGTGCCCGGCGCGCGCGATTCCTATGACGGGCAAGGCAGAGTCTCGATCTATGCCGCGCCGCTGCCGTTCGGGGCCGGTTATCGCTGGCCCGTGGTCAAGGCCGCCTGGATGGAGCGGTTGATTCGTCAGCGCCCGGACATCATCGAGGCCGGCGACCCCTACACCCCCGGCCTGGCGGCCCTGCGCGCGGGCGACGCTCTGGGCGTGCCGGTCGTTGGTTTCTGTCACACCGACCTGGGCGCCCTGGCGGCGCTGCACATCGGCGAGTGGGCGGAAAAGCCGGTCCAGAAGCGCTGGGCGGCGATCTATCGCCAGTTCGACCAGGCCGTGGCCCCCAGCCGCTTCATCGCCGGCCGGCTGATCGAAGCTGGGGTGCACAACGCCATCGGCCTGCCGCTGGGCGTCGACACCGACATCTTCCATCCCTCACGCGCCGACCGCGACGGCCTGCGGGCCCGGTTGGGCGTGACGCCGGACGAACGCTTGCTGGTCTTCGCCGGCCGTCCGGCCCGTGAGAAGCGGCTGGACGTGTTGGTCGGGGCGGTGGAACGCTTGGGCGCACCCTACAAGCTGCTGTTCGTCGGGGCCGGTGGCGGCGCGCCGGTCAGCGATCGGGCGATCTGTCTGGACTATGTCCGCGACCCGGCCGAACTGGCCGGCGTGCTGGCGAGTTGCGACGCCTTTGTTCATGCCAACGATAACGAACCGTTCGGCCTGATCGTGCTGGAGGCCATGGCCTGCGGCCTGCCGGGGGTCGGAGTCGCCGCCGGCGGCGTGGCCGAGTCGGTGGACGAGGAAGTCGGCCAACTGGCCACGGCCTCGGAGCCCGCCGCCTTCGCCGAGGCCATTGAGGCGCTATTCGCGCGAGATCTGGCCGCCGTGGGCGCCGCTGCTCGCCTGCGCGCTGTCGAACGGCACGGCTGGGAGGCGGTTTTCCGCCAGCTGTGCGCGATCTATGGCGGCCTGACGGGCAACGCTGCGTTCGGCGGCCAGGTCCCGCTACGCGATCACTAGCCCTTCCTGATGTCGGCCAGGATTTCGTAGCTGCGCTTGCGAGCGCCGTGATCGTAGATCTGCGAGGCGAACATCAGCTCGTCGGCCTCGGTCAGCGCCAGCACCTGATCGATCTTGCGCTTCACCGCTTCTGGCGAGCCGATGGCCGAGTACTGGAAGGTGTGGTCCAGGCCGGCCAGCTCGGCTTCGGAAGCGTGTTCGCGGATGTCGTCGACCGGCGGCGGCAGCAGGCCAGGACGGCCGCGGCGTAGCGCCAGGAACTGCTGCTGGGTCGAGGTCGCCAGGCGAGTCGCTTCCTTGTCGGTGTCGGCCGCGCACACGCCGATGCAGACCATGGCGTAGGGCTTGTCCAAGGTCTCCGACGGCTTGAAGTTGCGCCGATAGAGCAGAAGCGCGTCCAGTAGGGCGTCCGGGGCAAAGTGGGCGGCAAAGGCGTAGGGCAGGCCTAGGGCCGCGGCCAGCTGCGCGCCCCAGGTCGAGGAACCCAGCATCCAGATCGGCACGTCCTGGCCTTCGCCGGGAATCGCTCGGACGGTCTGGTTCGGATCGGCCGGCTTGAACCAGTGCTGCAGCTCGACGACGTCCTGGGCGAACGAATCGACCGCCCCGGCATAGCGGCGCAGGGCCCGCATCGTGGCCTGGTCGGTGCCCGGCGCGCGGCCCAGGCCCAGGTCGATGCGGCCAGGATAGAGCGCAGCCAGGGTGCCGAACTGCTCGGCGACCATCAGCGGGGCGTGATTGGGCAGCATCACCCCGCCCGAACCGACTCGAATCGTCTTCGTCCCGCCGACCACGTGGCCAATGACGACGGCGGTCGCGGCCGAGGCGATTCCCGGCATGCTGTGATGCTCGGCCAGCCAGTAGCGGTGAAAGCCCAGAGATTCGGCCTGCTGCGCGAGGTCCAGACTGTTTTGGAGGGCTTGTCCGACGGGCGTGCCTTGCGGAACCGGCGCGAGGTCGAGGACGGAGAACGGCGGGTAAGCGGTGCTGGTCATAGGCGCTAGATGGCGCGCGCAGGCGGCAACTCAAGACGTTGCTTCGACCAATATCGATTTGAATAGGAGAACCACCGGACGGTGGCGCGAATGACGGGACTCGAACCCGCGACCTCCGGCGTGACAGGCCGGCGCTCTAACCAACTGAGCTACATCCGCATCGTTGCGCCTTGGCGCGACGGTCGTCCGTAAACCGAGGGGAGGGTGCATCCAACGCCTCATTTCTGAGGGGTGGCGCGAATGACGGGACTCGAACCCGCGACCTCCGGCGTGACAGGCCGGCGCTCTAACCAACTGAGCTACATCCGCATAACCGTTCGCCGAAGCGAAAGTGCGACCCGCCGATCGGCGAGGGGCGTCTGATATGTCGGCCAAAGACTCGTGTCAACGGCCATATCGAAGAAGCGACAAATAGCGTTGTGGAAGCCTCTGAACGAAGCTTGGCGCTACGCGTGCGCGCGACTTCGCGAGCGCGTTACGGGCGCATTCCTTGCAAAGGATTTCGGGCGATCGACGTTACGGAAAGCGTCAGTAGTTGCGATCGTTTCTCAATGTGCTTCGGGCGTTTGAAGCCTTGGCGACACTGGGCTACAACCCGCTCGATTCAAGCCAAGGGCTGTCATGACCGCCTTCCTTCTCCAGTACCTGCCGATCGTGATCTTCCTAGGGATCGCGGCCATTATCGGCATCGTGTTCATCCTGGCCGCGGCCGTGTTCGCGCCCAAGGCGCCGGACCCGGAAAAACTGTCCGCCTACGAATGCGGTTTCAACGCCTTCGACGACGCGCGGATGAAGTTCGACGTCCGGTTCTATCTGGTGTCGATCCTGTTCATCATCTTCGACCTGGAAGTGGCGTTCCTGTTCCCCTGGGCGGTCACGCTGATGAAGCTCCCGCAGGAAGCGGCGCAGTTCGCCTTCTGGTCGATGATGACCTTCCTGGGCGTGCTGACCGTCGGCTTTATCTATGAATGGAAGAAGGGCGCCCTCGAATGGGAGTGATCGTTCCCGCCACCTCGGCCCCGGCTCTTTCCGCTGGCCGCTCGACGGTCCAGGGCTATGACCCCAAGCTGCACGACCCGTTCTTCGACGGCGTCTCGCAGCAGCTGGCCGACAAGGGCTTCATCACGGCTGCGGCCGACGACCTGATCACCTGGGCCCGGACCGGCTCGCTGATGTGGATGACGTTCGGCCTGGCGTGCTGCGCCGTCGAGATGATGCACTCGGCCATGCCGCGCTACGACCTGGAGCGCTACGGCTTCGCGCCGCGCGCCAGCCCGCGTCAGTCGGACGTGATGATCGTCGCCGGCACGCTGACCAACAAGATGGCTCCGGCCCTGCGCAAGGTCTACGACCAGATGCCGGAGCCCCGCTACGTCATCTCGATGGGCAGCTGCGCCAATGGCGGCGGCTACTACTATTACAGCTACAGCGTCGTGCGCGGCTGCGACCGCGTCGTGCCGATCGACATCTACGTGCCGGGCTGCCCGCCCACGGCCGAAGCTCTGGTCTATGGCGTGCTGCAGCTCCAGAAGAAGATCCGTCGCATGGGTACGATCGAGCGATGAGCCAAGACCTCGAAACCCTGGGCCTGGACATCGTCGCCCGCGCGCCCGGCGCGCTGGGTCACTCGGTGGCCTTTGGCGAGCTGAACATCACGGCCAAGGCCGCCGATGTCGTCGCGACCCTGACCTTCCTGCGGGACGACGCTGCCTGCCGCTTCCACCAGCTGGTGGACCTGACGGCGGTCGACTATCCGGAGCGCGCCCAGCGCTTCGACGTCGTCTATCACCTGCTGTCGATGGTGAAGAACGTCCGCATCCGCCTGAAGGTGCAGACCGACGAAGACACGCCCGTTCCCAGCGTCACGCCGGTGTTCCCGGTCGCGGACTGGTTCGAGCGCGAAGCCTTCGACATGTACGGCGTGTTCTTCGACGGCCACCCGGACCTGCGCCGCATCCTGACGGACTACGGCTTCCACGGCCATCCGCTGCGGAAAGACTTCCCGATGACCGGCTATGTCGAGGTCCGCTACGACGACGAGCTGAAGCGCGTCGTGTACGAGCCCGTGAAGATCACCGAGTTCCGCGCCTTCGATTTCCTGTCTCCGTGGGAAGGCGCCAAGTACGCCCTGCCGGGCGACGAGAAGGCGGAGAAGGCATAAAGCCATGACTGGTACGAACGCCCCGGCGGCGCCCACCGACTTCTTCCGCGACGAACCGACGGTTCCGGCGATCCCGGAAACGCCCGTCCGCAAGTTCAACATCAACTTCGGCCCGCAACACCCGGCCGCGCACGGCGTGCTGCGCCTGGTGCTGGAGCTGGACGGCGAAATCGTCGAACGCGTCGATCCGCACATCGGCCTGCTGCATCGCGGCACCGAGAAGCTGATGGAAGCGCGCACCTATCTGCAGAACATCCCGTACTTCGACCGCCTCGACTACGTGGCGCCGATGAACCAGGAGCATGCGTTCTGCCTGGCCATCGAGAAGCTGCTGGGCGTCGAAGTGCCCAAGCGCGGCCAGATCGTGCGCGTGCTGTTCTGCGAGATCGGCCGCATTCTGAACCATCTGCTGAACGTGACGACCCAGGCCATGGACGTCGGCGCCCTGACGCCGCCGCTCTGGGGCTTCGAGGAACGCGAGAAGCTGATGATCTTCTACGAGCGCGCCTGCGGCGCTCGTCTGCACGCCAACTACTTCCGTCCGGGCGGCGTCCACCAGGACCTGACGCCCGAGCTGATCGACGACATCGAGACCTGGGCGAAGGCTTTCCCCAAGATCTGCGACGATATCGAAGGCCTGATCACCGACAACCGCATCTTCAAGCAGCGTAACGTCGACATCGGCGTCGTGAGCAAGGAAGACGCTTGGGCCTGGGGTTTCTCGGGCGTGATGGTGCGCGGTTCGGGCATCGCCTGGGATCTGCGCCGCAACCAGCCGTACGAGAACTACAACGAGTTCGAGTTCGACATCCCGCTGGGCAAGAACGGCGACTGCTACGATCGCTATCTGTGCCGCATGCAGGAGATGCGTGAGTCCACCAAGATCATCCTGCAGGCCGTCGCCATGCTGCGCGGCACGCCGGGTCCGGTGCTGACCGAAGACAACAAGGTCAGCCCGCCCCGTCGCGCCGAGATGAAGCGCTCGATGGAAGCCCTGATCCACCACTTCAAGCTCTACACCGAGGGCTTCAAGACGCCGGAAGGCGAGGTCTACGCGGCCGTCGAAGCCCCCAAAGGCGAGTTCGGCGTCTATGTCGTCAGCAACGGCACCAACAAGCCGTACCGCTGCAAGATCAAGGCCCCGGGCTTCTCGCACCTGGCGGCGATGGACTGGATGAACCGCGGCCACCAGCTGGCCGACGTCTCGGCCATCCTGGGCTCGCTCGACATCGTGTTCGGCGAGGTCGACCGATGAGCGTGGAAGCGATCGCCCAGGCGCAGCTCGACGCCTACAACGCCCAGGATCTGGACGCGCACTGCGCCCACTTCGCCGACGACGTCGTCGTCGCGGGCCTGAACGGCGATGTGGCGCGCACGGGCCTCGACGCCTATCGCGCCTTCTACGCCAAGACCTTCGCCGAGTTCCCCAAGAACAACGCCAAGCTCCTGAACCGCATCGTGGTCGGTTCGACCGTCATCGACCACGAGCATGTCGACCGCGGCAACGGCGATGCGCCGTTCCAGGTCGCCGCCATCTACACCTTCAAGGACGACAAGATCGTCCGCGTGGATTTCGCACGATGAGCGCCCCGAAATGAGTGTGAGACGTCTCGCCAAGGAACAGCCCGCCAGCTTCGCCTTCTCGGCCGACAGCCAGGCCAAGGCCGACTGGTGGAAAGCCAAGTATCCCGCCGTCCGCAAGCAATCGGCGGTGATCCCGATGCTGTGGCTGGCCCAGAAGCAGGAAGGCTGGATTTCCGAGCCGGCGATCCAGGAGATCGCCAAGCAGCTCGAGATGCCGGTCATCCGCGTGCTGGAAGTGGCCACCTTCTACGTGATGTTCCAGCTGCAGCCGGTCGGCAAGGTCGCCTTCGTGCAGCTGTGCGGCACCACGCCATGCCAGCTGCGCGGCGCGCTGGACCTGAAGCAAGTGCTTAAGGACAAGATCGGCGACGCCAACCACGTCTCGGCGGACGGCAAGTTCAGCTGGGAAGAGGTCGAGTGCCTGGGCGCGTGCTGCAACGCGCCGATGGCCGCGATCAACGACTATTATTACGAAGACCTGACGCCGGAGAGCCTGGCCCAGATCCTCGACGACTTCGCGGCCGGCAAGGCCCCGAAGCCGGGCAGCTATGACGGTCGCGGCGCGTCGGAACCGAAGGGCGCGATCCACACCCTGACGGACCCGAAGCTGTACGACGGCTCGTACGCCAAGAAGATCAAGATTCCGAACCTGCCCGAGCCGCCGCCCAAGGCGACGAAGGCCAAGTCGGAGCCGACGGCCTAACATGTCCGCTGACGCCGCCCTCCAGAAGAAGCGCCTGACCGTGATGCTCGCCATCACCGGTGTGTGCTTCGTGCTGGCCGGCGCGGCGATCATCGGCGCGGTGTCGCTGAAGATAGACTGGCTGCTGCCGGTCTTCCTTCTGGCGGTCGCCGGCGGCCTGGGCGCGCAGATCTGGTTCATCCTGGGCTGGATGCGCGCGGCCAAGCGGGAAGGGGCTTCGTCATGATCGACGACAGCGCCATCAACCTGCGTCGGGCGGCCTATGCCGACACTATCCGGAGCATCGGTCGTCGCGAACGCGGCATCGGCTTCGTGGCCTGCCTGATGGGCGCGCTCCTGTTGATCTGGGGTCGCACCGTTGAGGGCGCGCCGTCTCTGGCGGTTATCGCCGGCCTCGTCACGATCGGCGCGGGTTGGCTGCTTTTCGCCTATGTCATCATTCGTCGGGCGGGCTATGTGCGCGCCCATCCATTCGATCCGCAAAGCTGAGTCATGGTCGGTATCCTCGAAGACAAGGACCGCATCTTCACGAACCTCTACGGTCTCCAGGATTGGGGCCTCGAGGGCGCGAAGAAGCGCGGCTGCTGGAATGGCACCAAGGACATCCTGGACGCGGGTCGCGACTGGATTATCGACAACATGAAGAACTCCGGCCTGCGCGGCCGGGGCGGCGCCGGTTTCTCGACCGGGCTGAAGTGGTCGTTCATGCCCAAGGAAGTGAAGGACGGTCGTCCGCACTACCTGGTCGTCAACGCCGACGAATCCGAGCCGGGCACCTGCAAGGACCGGGAGATCATGCGGCATGATCCGCACCTCCTGATCGAAGGCTGCCTGATCGCCTCGCGCGCCATGCTGGCCCACGCCTGCTACATCTACATCCGCGGCGAGTACGTCTTCGAGCGCGAGCGCCTGGAAGCGGCGATCAAGCAGGCCTACGAAGCCAAGCTCGTTGGCAAGAATAACGTCCACGGCTGGGACTTCGACATCTACGTCCACCACGGCGCCGGCGCCTATATCTGCGGCGAAGAGACGGCCCTGCTGGAAAGCCTGGAAGGCAAGAAGGGCCAGCCGCGCCTGAAGCCGCCGTTCCCGGCCGGCGCGGGCCTCTACGGCATGCCGACCACGGTCAACAACGTCGAGAGCATCGCCGTCGCCGGCACCATCCTGCGCCGCGGCGCCGAGTGGTTCGCGGGCTTTGGCCGTCCCAACAACGCCGGCACCAAGCTGTTCTGCGTCTCGGGCCACGTGAACCTGCCCTGCAACGTCGAAGAAGCCATGAGCATCCCCTTCCGTCAGCTGATGGAAGACCACTGCGGCGGCATCCGCGGCGGCTGGGGCAACCTCAAGGCCGTCATCCCGGGCGGCTCGTCCGTGCCGATGATCCCGGCCGAACAGTGCGAAGACCTGCCGATGGACTTCGACGCCCTGCGCAACCTGCGCTCGGGCCTCGGCACCGCGGCTGTCATCGTCATGGACAAGGACACCGATCTGGTCCGCGCCATCGCCCGTCTGTCGTACTTCTACAAGCACGAGAGCTGCGGTCAGTGCACCCCGTGCCGTGAAGGCACCGGCTGGATGTGGCGCGTCATGGAGCGCATGGCGACCGGCGAAGCCGATCCGAAAGAGATCGACACCCTGCTGGACGTCACGACCCAGGTCGAGGGTCACACCATCTGCGCCCTGGGCGACGCGGCCGCCTGGCCGATCCAGGGTCTGTTCCGCCACTTCCGCCACGAGGTGGAGGAGCGGATCGCTTCCTATCGTAGCGGTCGCCTGCACGTGCAGGGCGCCAAGCTGATCGCGGCGGAGTAACAAGAATGGCTATCGCCAAGGTCAACGGCGTCGAGGTCGAGTTCGAACCCGGCATGACGGTTCTGCAGGTCGCGGAACTGGCTGGGGAAGAGATCCCGCGCTTCTGCTATCACGAGCGCCTGAGCATCGCCGGCAACTGCCGGATGTGCTTGGTCGAGGTCAAACCCGGTCCGCCGAAGCCGCAGGCGTCCTGCGCTCTGCCGGCCGCCGAGGGCCAGGAGATCTTCACCAAGACTCCGATGGTCAAGAAGGCCCGCGAAGGGGTGATGGAGTTCCTGCTCATCAACCACCCGCTGGATTGCCCGATCTGCGACCAGGGCGGCGAGTGCGACCTGCAGGACCAGGCCGTCGGCTATGGTCGCGACGACAGCCGCTACGAAGAGAACAAGCGCGCGGTCGAAGAGAAGGCCATGGGCCCGCTCATCAAGACCGTGATGACGCGCTGCATCCAGTGCACGCGCTGCGTCCGCTTCATCACCGAAGTCGCCGGCTCGCCGGAAATCGGTCTGATCTCGCGCGGCGAAGACGTTGAAATCACGACTTATCTGGGCGCTGCGGTCACGTCGGAACTCAGCGCCAACGTCATCGACCTGTGCCCGGTCGGCGCCCTGACCTCCAAGCCCTACGCCTTCGAAGCCCGTCCGTGGGAACTGAAGAAGACCGAGAGCGTCGACGTCATGGACGCCCTGGGCTCGTGGATCCGCGTCGACGCCCGTGGTTCGGCCGTGCTGCGCGTGCTGCCGCGCAACAACGACGACGTCAACGAAGAGTGGATCTCGGACAAGACGCGCTACGCCGTCGACGGCCTGGGCCGTCAGCGCCTGGACCGTCCCTATGTTCGCGACGCCGCCGGTCGGTTGGCGCCCGCCACCTGGTCGGAAGCCTTCGCCGCCGTCGCCGCCAAGATCAAGCAGGCCGCCCCTGAGCGCATCGGCGTCATCGCCGGCGACCTGCAGGACGCCGAAAGCCTGAAGGCGACCAAGGACCTCTTCACCGCCCTGGGCGTGAAGAACTTGGACAGCCGCCAGGACGGCGCCGCCCTGGGCCAAGGCCCGCGCGAGGGGTGGCTGTTCAACTCGACGATCGCCGGCATCGAGAACGCCGATGTCGTCCTGTTCGTCGGCGCCAATCCGCGCCTCGAGGCTCCGGTCCTGAACGCCCGCTTCCGCAAGCAGTGGATCGCCGGCAAGACCCGATTCGGCGTCATCGGCGAAAAGGCCGACCTGACGTTCGACTACGACTATCTCGGCGCCGGCGCCCAGACCCTGTCGGGCTTGGCCAAGAGCAAGAGCGACTTCGTCGCCGCACTGAAGGCCGCCGAGCGTCCCGCCATCATCATCGGCCAGGGCGCTCTGGCCCGCGCCGATGGCGCGGCGATCCTCAAGGCCGCCGCCGGCCTGGGCAAGACCATCAAGGTCGTGCGCCCCTCAAGCGAAGGTGATGGGGGCTGGAACGGCTGGAACGTCCTGCACACCGCCGCCGCGCGCGTCGCCGGTCTCGACATGGGCTTCGTCCCGGCCGAGGGCGGTCTGGCCACGGCCGACATGCTGAAGCCGGGCGCGCTGGACGTGCTGTTCCTGCTGGGCGCCGACGAGTGCGAGACCGCCGCCACGGGCGCCTTCAAGATCTATCTCGGCACGCACGGCGACGCCGGCGCGCACAAGGCCGACGTGATCCTGCCGGGCGCCGCCTACACCGAAAAGAACGGCCTGTACGTGAACCTCGAAGGTCGCGTGCAGATGGGCAAGCGCGCCGTGTTCCCGAAGGGGGAGGCCAAGGAAGACTGGTCGATCCTGCGGGCGCTGTCGGAAGTGCTGGGCCACAAGCTGCCTTACGACAGCCTGGACCAGCTGCGCGCCAAGCTGTTCGCCGACCACCCGACCTTCGGCCAGATCGACTTCGCGCCGGGCTCGGTCGCGACGTCGTTCGACATCGACGCCCTGGGCGTTGCGGGCGAGGTTTCGGACGCGCCGTTCGAAAGCGCCATCAAGGCCTTCCACCTGACCAATCCTGTCGCGCGCGCCAGCGTGACCATGGCCGAATGCGCGGCCGTGGCTTCCGGCGCCGCCAAGATCGCTGCGGAGTAGACCGTGGGCTCGACTTCTCCGCTTATCTGGTTTGGCCTGACGACCGGCGGCATCCTGCTGGTCGTGATCTGGGTCCTGCTCAGCCTGGCCTTCCTGCTGCTGGCCGACCGCAAGATCTGGGCCGGTGTCCAGATGCGCAAGGGCCCCAACGTCGTGGGTCCCTTCGGTCTGCTGCAGTCCTTCGCCGACTTCTTCAAGTTCGTGCTGAAGGAAATCGTCATTCCGGCCGGCGCCGACAAGGCGATCTTCCTGCTGGCGCCGCTGGTCAGCCTGATCCTGGGCTTCGTGGGTTGGGCCGTCGTGCCCTTCGCGCCGGGCTGGGTCGTGTCGAACCTCAATGTCGGCATTCTCTATCTGCTGGCGATGAGCTCGCTGGGTGTCTACGGCATCATCATGGGCGGTTGGGCTTCGAACTCGAAGTATCCGTTCCTGGGCGCGCTGCGTTCGGCGGCGCAGATGGTGTCGTATGAAGTCTCCATCGGCCTGATCATCATCACGGTGATCCTGCTGGCCGGGTCGATGAACCTCTCGACCATCGTCGAGAAGCAGTCGGGCTGGATCTGGAACTGGAACGTCTTCGGCGGCGGCCTGCACAACATCGTGCTGCTGCCGGTGATGATCGTGTCGATGGGCATGTTCTATATCTCGGCCCTGGCCGAAACGAACCGCCCTCCGTTCGACCTTCCGGAAGCCGAATCCGAACTCGTGGCCGGTTACCAGGTCGAGTACAGCTCGACGCCGTACCTGCTGTTCATGGTGGCCGAGTATTCGAACATCGTCCTGATGTGCGCCATGATCAGCGTGCTGTTCTTCGGCGGCTGGAACCCCGGTTTCCCGATCGACTTCGCCGCCAACTGGCCGCCGTTCCTGGTCAACTTCATGCTGGCCTTGGTGTTCTACGCCAAGATCTGCTTCTGGTTCTTCATGTTCGCCATGGCCAAGGCCATCGTGCCTCGCTACCGCTACGACCAGCTGATGCGCCTGGGTTGGAAGGTGTTCCTGCCGACCTCGCTGGTGCTGGTGGCCGCGGTCGCCGCTTGGCGCGTGTTCGGTCCGGCGGCCTGATGCGCTTTCCCACCCTCATAACCCTGGGCCTGACGGGCTTGGCGCTGGCGGCCTGCACGACAGGTCCGGCGCCGGTCCGCTCATATTCCCTGGGTGAAGGGGTGGTGGCCTATGACGACCTGCGACGCGCTGGCGAGAAGTGCCAGTCCGAAGGCGGGGCGATCCGGGCCAAGCAGGACGGGGGAGATCCCGCCCAGCTGTCGAACTACACCTGCGTCATTCCCCGCCCGGGGACCTGAGGCAGTCGAATAGCGAGCAGGGAAGGGGCGTCGCCTCTTCCCTCGTTGAAAGTTTTAGGAGAGCTCTGGTGTTCCAGCGCATCACTCAAGCGGCCAAGGGCGCGGCCCTTCTGGACTTCGCCGGCGCGTTCGGCCTGGCCATGAAGTACCTGGTCGCGCCGAAGAAGACGGTGATCTACCCCAACGAGCGCGGCCCGCAGTCGCCGCGCTTCCGGGGCGAGCACGCGCTGCGCCGCTATCCGTCGGGCGAAGAGCGCTGCATCGCCTGCAAGCTGTGCGAAGCCATCTGCCCGGCTCAGGCCATCACCATCGAAGCCGAACCGCGCGAGGACGGCAGCCGCCGCACGACCCGCTACGACATCGACATGGTCAAGTGCATCTACTGCGGCCTGTGCCAGGAGGCCTGCCCGGTCGACGCCATCGTCGAAGGTCCGAACATCGAGTTCGCGACCGAGACCCGCGAAGAGCTCTACTACGACAAGGAACGCCTTCTCGATAACGGCGACCGTTGGGAGCGCCTGATCGCGAAGAATCTGGAGTTGGACGCGCCCTACCGCTAAACGGTCGGACGAATCCTAGGCGGCGATTGACCACTCGGTTTTTCGTCATTGGACTTAAGTTTTCAGGGGAGCACCTGGGCCAATGGCCTTGCAGGCGATCGCTTTCTATCTGCTGGCATTCGTGACCATCGCGGCGGGTCTTCTCGTCGTGTCGGCGCGCAATCCCGTGCACTCGGTGCTCTTCCTGATCACCGCCTTCTTCTCGGCCGCCGGCCTCTTCGTCCTGCTGGGCGCGGAGTTCCTGGCGATGCTGCTGATCGTCGTCTACGTCGGCGCGGTGGCGGTGCTGTTCCTGTTCGTCGTCATGATGCTGGACGTCGACTTCGCCGAGCTCCGCCAGGGCTTCGCCCAGTACCTGCCGATCGGCGGTCTGGTCGGGGGCATCCTGACGCTGGAGATGGTGTTCGTCGCCGCCACGGTGGCCAACAACGGCGCGGCCTCTAAGAACCCGCTGCCGAACGCCTCGCCGGGCGGCGTGCCGAACACCGAAGCGATCGGTCGCGTGCTCTACACCGACTACGTCTTCTTCTTCCAACTGGCGGGCCTGGTGCTGCTGGTCGCCATGATCGGCGCCATCGTCCTGACCCTGCGCCACAAGCCGGGCGTCAAGCGCCAGGACATCGGCAAGCAGGTCGCGCGCACGCCCAAGACCGGTATGGAACTGGTTCAGATCAAGCCGGGTGAGGGGATCTCCGAATGATCGGCCTGTCGCATTATCTCGTCGTCGCCGCGATCCTGTTCACGATCGGCGTCTTCGGCATCTTCGTGAACCGCAAGAACATCATCGTCATCCTGATGTCGATCGAGCTGATCCTGCTGGCGGTGAACATCAATCTCGTGGCGTTTTCGGCCTTCCTGCACGACGTGGCGGGCCAGATCTTCGCCATGTTCGTGCTGACCGTCGCCGCCGCCGAGGCGGCCGTGGGTCTGGCGATCCTCGTCACCTTCTTCCGCAACCGTGGCGACATCGCGGTTGACGACGCCAGCATGATGAAGGGCTAAGCGACGTCATGCAGACGCTTGTAACCATCCTCGTTTTCGCGCCGGTCATCGCCGCGATCATCGCCGGCCTGTTCGGCCGCCGCGTCGGCAATGTGGCCTCGCAGTCGGTCACCACCGGCGCGCTGATCCTGGCCTGCGGCCTGTCGTGGTACACGTTCAGCCAGTGGACCTGGGGGCACATGGAGGCCTTCACGGTCAACCTGCTGCCGTTCATCCACGTCGGCGACTTCGTCGCCAACTGGTCGATCCGCATCGACGCCCTGTCGGCGACCATGCTGATCGTGGTCACGACGGTCTCGGCCCTCGTGCACATCTATTCCTGGGGCTACATGGCCGAGGACGACAGCAAGCCGCGCTTCTTCGCGTACCTGTCGCTGTTCACCTTCGCCATGCTGTCGCTGGTCACCGCCGCCGACTTCATGCAGCTGTTCTTCGGCTGGGAAGGCGTGGGCCTGGCCTCGTACCTGCTGATCGGCTTCTGGTTCAAGAAGCCCTCGGCCAGCGCCGCGGCCATCAAGGCCTTCGTGGTCAACCGGGTTGGCGACTTCGGTTTCGCCCTCGGCATCATGACCGTCTACTGGGCCTTCGGCACCATCCAGTTCGCCGAGCTGTTCCCGATGATCCAGGCCGGCGCCAGCCGCACCTGGGAGTTCGCCGGCCACACCTGGCCGCTGATCGACATCGCCTGCTTCCTGCTGTTCATCGGCGCGATGGGCAAGTCGGCGCAGTTCTTCCTGCACACCTGGCTGCCGGACGCCATGGAAGGCCCGACCCCCGTGTCGGCCCTGATCCACGCGGCGACCATGGTCACCGCCGGCGTCTACATGCTGTGCCTGCTGTCGCCGCTGTTCGAATACGCGCCCGTCGCCAAGAACATCGTCACGGTCATCGGCGCCATCACGGCCCTGTTCGCTGCGACCGTCGGCCTGACCCAGAACGACATCAAGCGCGTCATCGCCTACTCGACCTGTTCGCAGCTGGGCTACATGTTCTTCGCGGCCGGCGTCGGCGCCTATCAGGCGGCGATGTTCCACCTGTTCACCCACGCCTTCTTCAAGGCGCTGCTGTTCCTGGGCGCCGGTTCGGTGATCCACGGCATGCACCATGAGCAGGACATGCGTCGCTACGGCGCCCTGGCCAAGCTGCTGCCGGTGACCTTCATCGCCATGACGATCGGCACGATCGCCATCACGGGCCTCGGCTTCCCGCCGCTGCACCTGGGCTTCGCCGGCTTCTACTCGAAGGACACCATCATCGAAGCCGCGTTCGCGGCGGGCGGTCACAATTCGCTGGCGATGTTCGCCTGGGTGATCGGCGTGCTGGTGGCGGGCCTGACCTCGTTCTACTCGTGGCGCCTGGCCTTCTTCACCTTCAACGGCACGGCGCGCTGGGGTCACGACGACCACGGTCATGACGCTCATGGGCACGACGCTCATGCCGCCGACGCGCACGGTCATGACGACCACGCGGCCCATGACGATCACGGCCATGGCCACGATCACAAGCCGCACGAAAGCCCGTGGGTGATGCTGTTCCCGCTGATCGTGCTGTCGATCGGCGCCGTCGCCGCCGGCTTCGTGTTCACCGGCTACTTCGTCGGTCACCACCAGGAAGAGTTCTGGCGCGGCGCGATCTACACCGCCCCGAGCAACCACGTGCTGCACGAAGCGCACGAGGTGGCGAACTGGGTGAAGTGGAGCCCGCTGATCGCCTCGCTGCTGGGCCTGCTGATCGCGGTCTATGTCTACCTGATCAAGGGCAACGAGCGCCTGGGCCTGAAACTGGCCGAGCGCAAGGGTCCGCTCTACGTCTTCTTCTACAACAAGTGGTTCTTCGACGAACTCTACGCGGCCACCTTCGTGCGCTTCGCCAAGTTCCTCGGCGACCTGTTCTGGAAGGGCGGCGACCAGAAGATCATCGACGGCCTCGGCCCGGATGGCGTCAGCGCGGTCTCTTACGAGGTCGGCAAGCGCACCGGTAAGCTGCAGACCGGCTACGTCTATCACTACGCGTTTGTCATGCTGCTCGGCGTCGCCGGCCTGCTGACCTTCGCCCTGTACGCCTTCCGTTGAGGGGGACGGAGCTAATGAGCGGCCTTCTCAGCCTTACGACCTTCGCGCCCATCGTCGGCGTCGCGGTGATCCTCGCCGCGCGCGCCTTCAAGGGCGAGAGCGCAAAGACCGACACCCTGGCCAAGTGGATCGCGCTCGTCGCGACCCTGGTCACGTTCGCGCTGTCGATCATCGTGACCGTCCAGTTCGACCCGAAGAACCCGGGCTTCCAGTTCGTGGAAGACATCGCCTGGTTTGCCGGCATCCACTACCGCATGGGCGTCGACGGCATCTCGGTGCTGTTCGTCCTGCTGACCGCCTTCCTGCTGCCGATCTGCATCGTGGCCAGCTGGAAGTCGGTCGAGAAGCGGGTCGTCGAATATCTGATCGCCTTCTTGGTCCTCGAGACCCTGGTGATCGGCGTGTTCGCCGCTCTGGACCTGGTGCTGTTCTACCTGTTCTTCGAGTTCGGCCTGGTCCCGATGTTCCTGATCA
Organism: uncultured Caulobacter sp.; assembly: GCA_964601775.1. Lineage (GTDB taxonomy): Bacteria > Pseudomonadota > Alphaproteobacteria > Caulobacterales > Caulobacteraceae > Caulobacter. The sequence goes on from CAZRPD010000010.1 coordinate 19,271, forward strand.
TCGGCATCTGGGGCGGCAAGCGCCGGATCTACGCGGCCTACAAGTTCTTCCTCTACACGCTGCTCGGCTCGGTGCTGATGCTGGCCGCCATCCTGGCGATGATCAGCATCGCCGGCACCTCGTCGATCCCGGAGCTGATGACCTTCAAGTTCGCGCCGTGGCTGCAGACCTGGCTGTGGCTGGCCTTCTTCGCCTCGTTCGCGGTGAAGATGCCGATGTGGCCGGTGCACACCTGGCTGCCCGACGCCCACGTCGAGGCCCCGACGGCCGGTTCGGTCATCCTGGCCGGCGTGCTGCTGAAGATGGGCGGCTACGGCTTCATGCGCTTCAGCCTGCCGATGTTCCCCAACGCCTCTGAGCTGTTCCAGCCCCTGGTGTTCGCGATGTCGGCGACCGCCATCGTCTACACCTCGCTGGTCGCCTTCCGTCAGACCGACATCAAGAAGCTGATCGCCTATTCGTCGGTCGCCCACATGGGCTTCGTGACCATGGGCATCTTCTCGGGCAATGCGGCGGGCGAGCAGGGCGCTCTGTTCCAGATGCTGAGCCATGGGGTGATCTCCGGCGCGCTCTTCCTCTGCGTCGGCGTCGTCTACGACCGCATGCACACCCGCGAGATCGCCTTCTACGGCGGCCTGACCAACCGCATGCCGCACTACGCCTTCGTGTTCCTGCTGTTCACGATGGGCAATGTCGGCCTGCCGGGCACCTCGGGCTTCGTCGGCGAAATCCTGACGATGACCGGCGTCTACCAGGCGTCGACCTGGACGGCGATCGTGTCGGCCTCAGGCGTCATCCTGTCGGCCATGTACGCCCTGACCCTGTACCGCCGGGTCATGTACGGCGAAATCACCAATCCCGAGCTGAAGACCATCAAGGATCTGGACGCTCGCGAGATCACGCTGTTCGTGCCGCTCATCATCATGACCCTGGTGCTGGGCATCTATCCCAATCTCGTGTTCAACCTGACCGCGACGTCCGTCGACGGCCTCGTCGGCGCCTGGCGCGCCGCCGTGGGCGGGTGAGGAGCCTATGACCTTTTCCGCCAACTTCACGCTCGTCCTGCCTGAGATCGTCCTGGCGATCGCGGCGCTCGTCCTGCTGGTCGCCGGCGCCTTCCGAGGCAGGGGGGGGGGCCTCTCCACCCGGCCGGCCGCCGCCGCGCAGACCGCGCGGCCCGCCACGGCGGTGCTGGGTCCGCATGGCCCGGCCTTCAACGGCGTCTATGCGGCCGACGCCGCGGCGACCTACGCCAAGGTCGCCATCTATCTGTCGAGCGCCATCGCCATCGTGCTCGGCGACCGCTGGCTGGCCCAGCGCGACGACCAGAAGTTCGAGTTCGCCGTCCTGGTGATCCTGGCCGCCCTAGGCATGGGCGTCACCGCCTCGGCCGGCGACCTGATCAGCCTCTATGTCGGCGTCGAGCTGCAGTCGCTGGCCCTGTACGTCCTGGCGGCCTTCCGCCGAGACGACGCCAAGGCCTCGGAAGCCGGCCTGAAGTACTTCGTGCTGGGCGCGCTGTCGTCGGGTCTGCTGCTGTACGGTTCGTCGCTGATCTACGGCTTCACCGGCTCGACCCGTTTCGACCAGATCGCTCTGGCCGCCGCCCATGGCGGCACGCACGGCACGGGTCTGCTGTTTGGCCTGGTGTTCCTGATCTGCGGCTTGGCGTTCAAGGTCTCGGCGGCGCCGTTCCACATGTGGACCCCGGACGTCTACGAAGGCGCCCCGACCCCGGTCGTCGGCTTCTTCGCCGCCGCGCCGAAGCTGGCCGCCATGATGATGTTCGCCCGCGTGCTGGGCGACGCCTTCCCGGCCTCGGTCGAGCAATGGCGCCAGGTCCTGGTCATCGCGGCTCTGCTGTCGGTCTTCGTCGGCGCCTTCGCCGGCCTGGCCCAGACCAACCTCAAGCGCCTGTGGGCCTATTCCTCGATCGCCAATGTCGGCTACGCCCTGCTGGGCGTCGCGGCCGGCGGTGAGGTCGGCCTGCAGTCGATGCTGGTCTTCATGGTGCTGTACATGGTTGACGTCACCGGCTTCTTCGCCTGCCTGCAGGCGCTGAACCGTGATGGCCGTCCGATGGAAACCATCGAGGACATGGCGGGCCTGATCAAGGAACGCCCCGGCATCGCCCTGGCCATGACCGCGTTCTCGCTGTCGGCCCTGGGCCTGCCGCCGTTCTCGGGCTTCTGGTCGAAGTACTACGTCTTCAAGGCCGCTCTGGGCACGGGCGACGTGATGCTGCAGTGGGCCGCCGTTCTCGGTCTGGTCGGCTCGGTGGTCGCGGCGTTCTATTACCTGCGCCTGATCAAGGCGATGTGGTTTGACGCCCCGGTCGGCTCGGTCGACGCCCCGTCGCCCTCGGCTCGCGCCGTCGGTTTCGCCGCTGCGCTGTTCTCGTTCCCGGTCGTCCTCGTGGCCCTGGTCTGGCTGGATCCGGCCGCCAAGGCCGCCGCGGCCGCCTTTGGTCACGCGTGACGTGACGGGCGTCCCGCCCGTCGTCGTTCTGGACGAGATCGACTCCACCAACGCCGAAGCCCGTCGCCGGGCCGAGGCGGGCGAGGCCGGGCCGGTTTGGCTGCTCGGCCTGCGCCAGACCTCCGGGCGCGGCCGTCGCGGTCGCGCCTGGGAGACGGGCGAGGGCAACCTCGCCGCCACCCTGCTTCTCCGCACCGACAAGCCGCCGGCCGAGGCCGCCCAGGTCTCGTTCGTGGCCGCGCTTGCTGTGGCCGACATGCTGGCGCACTACGTGCCGGCCTCGCTAGTCAGCCTTAAATGGCCCAACGACCCTCTACTGGGCGGCTTGAAGGTCAGCGGCATCCTGATCGAATCCGGCGCTTCGCCTCAGGGTGGCCTGTGGCTGGCCGTCGGCATCGGCGTGAACCTAGCCCGCAAGCCGATCGACTCTGAGCGTCCCGCCACCTCCATCGCCACCTATCGCGAAGTCCCGCCGCCGCATCCGGCCGAGGCCGCCGAGGTGCTGGCCGGTGCGTTCGAGCGCTGGTCGCGCACCTGGACCACCCTGGGCTTTCCCGCCATCGCCGACGCCTGGACGGCGCGCGCCCACGGCCTGGGCGAGGCCTGCACCGCCCGTCTTGGCAACGAGACCGTCGAGGGCATTGCCGAAGGGCTGGATAATGACGGGGCCTTGAGACTGAGGCTTGACGACGGCCGCGTCCGCCGGATTACCGCTGGCGACGTCTTCTTCGGAGTCGCGTAATGCTGCTGGCCATTGAACAGGGTAACACCAATACGATGTTCGCCATTCACGACGGTCAGTCGTGGGTGGCGCAGTGGCGTTCGGCGACCGAGAGCACCCGCACGGCCGACGAATACGTGGTCTGGCTGTCGCAACTTCTCTCGATGCAGGGTATCGGCTTTCGGGCGATCGATGCGGTGATCATCTCCAGCGTCGTGCCGCAGTCGATCTTCAACCTGCGAAACCTCAGCCGCCGCTATTTCAACGTCGAGCCCCTGGTGATCGGCGAGAACGCCAAGCTGGGCGTAGAGGTCAGGATCCAGAAGCCGTCAGAAGCCGGCGCCGACCGCCTGGTCAACGCCGTGGGCGCGTCGATGGTCTATCCGGGGCCGCTGATCGTCATCGACAGCGGCACGGCGACGACCTTCGACATCGTGGCGCCGGACGGCGCCTTCGAGGGCGGCATCATCGCCCCCGGCATCAATCTGTCCATGCAGGCCCTGCACGAGGCGGCGGCCAAGCTGCCCCGGATCGCCATCCAGCGCCCCGCCGGTAACAGGATCGTGGGCACCGACACCGTGTCGGCCATGCAATCGGGCGTGTTCTGGGGCTATATTTCCCTGATCGAAGGCCTCGTCTCGCGCATCAAGGCCGAGCGCGGCGAGCCCATGACCGTAATCGCCACCGGCGGCGTCGCCTCCCTGTTCGAGGGCGCCACCGACAGCATCGACCACTTCGACTCCGACCTGACGATACGGGGTCTTCTCGAAATCTATCGTCGAAACACCATTTCCGAGACCTGATGAAAAAATCCAAGAGCGACGAGCTCGTCTTCCTGCCGCTGGGCGGGTCGAACGAGATCGGCATGAACTTCAACCTGTATGGCTTTGGCCCGGCGCACGATCGCAAGTGGATCGTCGTCGACCTGGGCGTGACCTTCGGCGACCAGACGACGCCCGGCGTCGAGATCATCCTGCCCGATCCGTCCTATATCGAGCCCTATGCCAAGGACATCGTCGGCATCGTCCTGACCCATGCCCACGAAGACCACCTGGGCGCGGTGCACTGGTTGTGGCCGCGCCTGAAGGCGCCGGTCTACGCCACGCCGTTCACCGCCTTCCTGCTGCGCGAGAAGCTGCGCGACGCCGGCATCCTGGACGACGTGCCGATCACCGAGGTGCCGCTGGGCGGCACGTTCAAGCTCGGTCCGTTCGAGCTGGAGCTGATCACCCTGACGCACTCGATCCCCGAGCCGAACGGCCTGGCGATCAAGACGCCGCTGGGCACGATCCTGCACACCGGCGACTGGAAGATCGATCCCGAGCCCCAACTGGGGGCCCCCACCGACGAGGCCGCTATTCGCCGCCTGGGCGACGAGGGCGTGCTGGCCATGGTCTGCGACAGCACCAACGTCTTCGTCGAGGGCGAGGCCGGTTCGGAAGCCGGCGTCCGCGTGGCGCTGGGCAACCTGATCCAGAGCCTGTCGGGCAAGATCGCCGTGGCCTGCTTCGCCTCGAACGTGGCGCGCATGGACACCGTGATCCGCGCGGCCCAGGCCTGCGGCCGCAAGGTCTGCCTGGCGGGGCGCTCGATGCACCGCATGGCCGCCGCCGCCCGTTCGGTCGGCCTGCTGCAGGGCCTGGAGCCCTTCATCAACGACGACCAAGCCAAGCACCTGCCCGAGAACGAGGTCCTGTTCCTCTGCACCGGCAGCCAGGGCGAGGCCCGCGCGGCCCTGTCGCGCATCGCCGAAGGCAGCCACCCGCATGTCAAGCTGGGGCAGGGCGACCACGTGGTCTTCTCGTCAAGGGTCATTCCGGGCAACGAGATCCCGATCCGCAACCTGCAGAACAAGCTGGCCGACCGCGGCGTGCGCCTGCACACCGAGCGTGACACGCCCGGCATTCACGTTTCGGGTCACCCGTGCCGTGAAGAGCTGCGCCAGATGTATTCGTGGGTCCGTCCGCAGATCGCGGTCCCGACCCACGGCGAGCGCCGCCACCTGATCGAGCACGCCGCCTTCGCCAAGGACCTGCAGGTTCCGCACGCGGTCAGTCCGCGCAACGGCGACATGGTCCGCTTGGCGCCGGGCCATCCGGAGATCATCGACGAGGTGCCGGCCGGGCGTCTCTACGTCGACGGCGGCGTGATGACGCCCGAGAACGGCGAGGCCCTGCGCGAGCGGCGTCACGCGGCGTTCAACGGCATGCTGGCCGTGTCTATCGTGCTGGACGGTCGCAACCGTATCGTCTCGGGCCCGCAGGTGCGTGGCATCGGCATGACCGGCGACGACGAGTACACGCTGGACGACGCCCTGGACGATCTCGCCGAGGAAGCCGAGACCGCCTACAAGAAGCTGCAAGGCGACGCGCGCGAGATCGACGAGAACATCGAGAGCGCCATCTCCCGCGCCGTGAAGAAGGCCGCGTTCCGGATCTGGGAACGCAAGCCCGTCGTCGAAACGACGGTCCTGCGCCTGTGATCTTCCGCCGTTCCCCGAAGCCAGAGGCGGCCTCCACCGCCGCTGCGGCGGACGGGAACGGCTACGCGGCCCAGATCGTTCGCCACCTCTATCGCGATCTTCTCAAGCGCGAGCCTGACGACGACGCCCTGGCCGCCTGCGTGGCCTGGATGGCCAACGGCGCGACGATCGACGACATCAAGGCCGAGATCGTCGGCTCGCCGGAGTACCGCCAGAAGGTCGGCAGCCATCCGATCGCCAAGTTTCCGGCCATCTACACGCCGGACAACATCTCGTACTTCACGCATCGCGGACGTTTCCGGCCGCTGGCGCTGAGTATCGAGACGGTCAATATCTGCAACAATGACTGCGTGATCTGCCCGTACTCGATCCAGACCCGCAAGAAGCAGGGCATGGACATGGCGATCTTCGCCAAGATCGTGTCTGACTATGCAGCGCTGGGCGGCGGCCAGATCACCCTGACGCCGATGGTGGGCGAGATGCTGCTGGACAAGCAGCTGCTGGAACGCCTGAAGCTCTTGCGCGCCACGCCGGCGATCAGCCGCGTCTCGGCGATCACCAACGCCACCATGGCCTATCTCTATTCCGACGAGGAGCTGGCCGAGCTGGCCGGCTATTTCGACCGGATCACGGTGTCGGTCTACGGCCTGGACGCCGAAGAGTTCGCGTTGATGACCCGCAAGGACCAGTACGACCAGTTCATGGAGTCGCTGGGCCGGCTGATCCGGATCTTCGGCGTCGACAAGGTCGGCCTGGGCGCCCGGCACCTGCGCGCTCGCACGGGCGAGGAGGTCGACGCCTGGCTCGCCGAGGTCGCCCAGCGCGCCGGCGTGGATCCAGGCAAGCTGTCGCTGCCAGGCACCAGCACCTACGCCAACTGGACGGTCTTCGACACCTCCAAGCCGCTGCCGCTGGACGCCGAATGGATGCCGCCGCAGCAGAACACCGAGCAGTGCGCGTTGCCGTTGATCAGCCTGCAGGTGCTGTCCAGCGGCAAGGTGTCGTTCTGCGGCTGCGCCGACTTTGACGGCAAGACGGCCCTGATGCTGGGCGACATTCGCGAGCACAGCTTGGCCGAGCTGTTGGGTTCCGAGAAGGTGCGCCACCTTTGGGACTGGCAAGGCTGCGGCGTGCCCGACCCTTGCAAGGGCTGCAGCTTCTACATGCCGATCAGCAAGCTGGCCGACCTGCACTCGGCGTTCCGCGACCCGATCGGCACCTTCGGCGGATAATCAAAAGAAACGGGAGGAAGATCATGATCGGCAAGCTCAACCACGTCGGCGTCGCCACGCCGTCCATCGACGACTCGGTGAAGATGTACCGCGACTTGCTGGGCGCGACCTCGGTCACCGAGAAATGGGCGATGCCGGAGCAGGGCGTCTGGGTCTGCTTCGTCAACCTGCCCAACAGCCAGATCGAGCTCATCGAGCCCTATGGCGAGAACTCGCCAATCCATGCCTTCCTGGCCAAAAACCCCAAAGGCGGCCAGCATCACATTTGCTTCGAGGTCGAGAACATCTACGAAGCGCGTGACGATCTGGTGGCCAAGGGCGCGACTGTGCTGGGCGAGCCCCGCATCGGCGCCCATGGTACACTGATCATCTTCGTACACCCCAAGGACATGGGCGGCCTGTTGGTCGAGCTCATGGAGACTCCAAAGGAAGCTCACTGATATGAGCCCGATCACCTGGTTCGCCATCTACATGACCATCTGGTGGACGGTGCTGTTCGCCGTCCTGCCGCTGGGCACGCGCAGCTATTACGACGCCGGCGTCACCCCGCCGCTGGGCGTGGATCCTGGCGTGCCGATGAATCCGAACCTGAAGCGCAAGTTCATCACCACGACCTGGGTGTCGGCGGCCGTGTTCGTGCTGCTGTTCCTGGTCATGCACTTCCACCTGATCCGCTTGCCCGACCTGCCGGCCGCCGCCTGACGTGCAAGTGCACAAGCCTTGGGCGCGACGTGGGCGATTTGCCTACGGTCGCCCAAGTCTTGGGCGAAATGGTCCGATGTCAGCGCTGCCGTCGCATGACCGTGCCCCAACGCCCGTTCGATGGGTAAGGTGACTTCAGGAGATCGGCCCTGCCGGTCTCGCTCTGTGGCGTCTTCCCCGACGATGAACTGACAGGCCGCGCGGCGATCCGCGCGGCCTCTCTTTTATTTCGGCTAGCGGAGCCATACTTTAGCCTCGCGCGTTGCCAAGCTGTCGGACGAGAGGCTATCTCAGGCCTCCTTGAATTCCCGGAGTTTTCACGCGCATGCGCATGTCGCGCTATTTCCTGCCGGTGCTGAAGGAAGCACCGTCCGACGCCCAGATCGTTTCGCATCAGCTGATGCTTCGCGCCGGCATGATCCGTCAGGAAGCCGCGGGCATCTACGCCTGGCTGCCACTGGGCCTGCGCGTGCTCAACAAGATCGAGCAGATCGTCCGTGAGGAAATGGATCGCGCCGGCGCCATCGAGCTGCTGATGCCGACCATCCAGCTGGCCGAGCTGTGGCGCGAGAGCGGCCGCTACGACGACTATGGCGACGAGATGCTGCGCATCACCGACCGCCACAAGCGCGAGCTGCTGTTCGGGCCTACGGCCGAAGAGGTCGTCACCGACATCTTCCGCGCCTCGGTCAAGAGCTACAAGGACCTGCCCAAGAACCTCTACAACATCCAGTGGAAGTTCCGTGACGAGCGCCGCCCGCGCTTCGGCGTGATGCGCGGTCGTGAGTTCCTGATGAAGGACGCCTACAGCTTCGATCTCGACGCCGAGGGCGCGCGCAAGTCCTACAACCGCATGTTCGTGGCCTATCTGAACCTGTTCGCGCGGATGGGCCTGAAGGCCGTGCCGATGCGCGCCGACACCGGCCCGATCGGCGGCGACCTGAGCCACGAGTTCATCGTCCTGGCCGAGACCGGCGAAAGCGCCGTGTTCTGCCACAAGGACTTGGTCGAAATGGCCGCGCCTGGTCCGGACCTCGATTGGATCAACGGCGACCTCCAGCCGCTGGTGAACGAGCGCACGGCGCTCTACGCCGCGACCGAGGAAATGCATGACGAAGCCGCCTTCGCCACCCTGCCGGAAGGCGACCGCCTGTCGGCGCGCGGCATCGAGGTCGGCCATATCTTCTCGTTCGGTACGAAATATTCCGAGCCGATGAAGGCCACCGTCACCGGTCCCGACGGCAAGGAAACGCCGGTCCAGATGGGCAGCTACGGCGTCGGCGTCTCGCGCCTGCTGGGCGCGATCATCGAGGCCAGCCACGACGACGGCGGCATCATCTGGCCGGAAAGCGTCGCGCCGTTCCAGGTCGGCATCGTCAACATGCGCCAGGGCGACGCGGCCTGCGACGCGGCGTGCGAGACGGCCTATGCCGCGCTCCAGGCCGCCGGCAAGGACGTGCTCTACGACGACACCGACGCCCGCGGCGGCGCCAAGTTCGCCACCATGGACCTGATCGGCCTGCCCTGGCAGCTGATCGTCGGCCCCAAGGGCATCGCCGAGGGCGTGGTCGAGATCAAGAACCGCAAGACCGGCGAACGCCACACCGCCTCGCTGGAGTCGGTCCTGGACGGCCTGACCAAGAGCAAGAACGCCTGATGCCAGACACCCGCGCCGCCGGTCCCTTCAGTCGCTGGGAGCGCTCCGTCGCTCGCCGGTACCTGTTCGCCAAGCGCAAGAACGGCGGCGTGGCGCTGATCTCGATCATCTCGTTCTGCGCGGTGACCCTGGCGGTCTTCGCCCTGATCACCGTGATGAGTGTCATGAACGGCTTCCGGGCCGAGCTCCTGGGCCGGATCCTGGGCTTCAACGGGCACCTCTACGCCCAGTCGCCGCTGATCAATGGTCCGGATCGCGACACCATCATCCGTCGCATCAAGGCCTCGCCGGGCGTGATCCAGGCCGCGCCGATGGTCGAGGCCCAGGCCATGGTCATCGGCCCGACACAGGTGACCGGCGCCATCGTGCGGGGGGTGACGACGTCCGACCTCAAGCACATGTCGCTGATCGCCGGGAACATCAAGAAGGGCACGATCGACGGCTTTGGCCAGGGCGAATACGGCGGCGACATCGTGCTGATCGGCGAACGCATGGCCCAGAGCGTGGGCGTGCAGGTCGGCGACGCCATCACCCTGATCTCGCCGTCGGGCCCGGCCACGGCGTTCGGCACCTCGACGCGCGAGAAGAACTACATCGTCGGCGGCGTCTTCAGCGTGGGCATGAGCCAGTTCGACGAGGCCTTCGTCTACATGCCGCTGGAGCAGGCCCAGCTGTTCTTCGGCCGCGATACCACCATCGACTATGTCGAGATCAAGCTCGACGACCCCGACAAGGCCAAGGAGCTGAAGCGCGACGTCGAGATCGCCTCAGGCCCTGGCGCGCTGGTCAGCGACTGGATGGACAAGAACCACAGCTACTTCACCGCCCTCCAGGTGGAACGCAAGGTGATGCGGCTGATCCTGTTCTGCATCGTTGCCATCGCCACGCTGAACATCATCTCCAGCCTCGTCATGCTGGTGAAGAACAAGGGCAAGGACATCGCCATCCTGCGCACCATGGGGGCAGGGCAGGGGTCAATCCTGCGGATTTTCCTGATGGCCGGCGCCTCGATCGGTGTCGCCGGCACCCTGTGCGGCTTGGCGTTGGGCGCACTGTTCTGCACCTACATCACCCCGATCCAGAACTTCGTGGAGTGGGCGACCGGCACGGCCGTGTTCAGCGCCGACGTCTACATGCTCTCGCACATTCCGGCGAAGATCGACTGGACGGAGGTCGCCGGCATTGTCGGGGCCTCGGCCCTGATGAGCATCCTGGCGACCTTGCCGCCCGCCTGGCGCGCCTCGCGTCTCGATCCGGTGGAGGCGCTTCGTTATGAGTGATCCAATACAGTCCTCACCGATTTTGGCCCTGCGGGGGGTCGAGCGCGTCTACAAGACCGAGGCTGGCCCGCTGCCCGTGCTGCGCGGCGTCGACATCGATGTCTATCCGGGCGAGGTGGTCGGCCTGATCGGGCCCTCGGGCTCGGGGAAGTCGTCGTTGCTGCACTCGGCTGGCCTGCTGGAGCGGCCCGATGGCGGCCTTGTCGCTCTGGAAGGGCGCGACTGCTCCAAGCTGTCCGAGCGTATTCGTACGCGCATCCGCCTGGGCACCGTCGGTTTCGTCTACCAGTTCCACCACCTGCTGCCCGAGTTCTCGGCCCTCGAGAACGTGGCCATGCCGCTGACCATCGCCGGCAAGAGCCGCAAGGAGGCCGAGGCGCGCGCCAAGGCGCTGCTGGAGAGCCTGGGTCTGGGCCATCGCATCGAGCACCAGCCGGCCCAGATGTCCGGCGGCGAACAGCAGCGTGTGGCCATCGCCCGCGCCCTGGCCAATCGGCCCAAGCTCCTGCTGGCCGACGAGCCGACCGGCAACCTGGATCCAGCCACGTCCTCGGCGGTATTCCAGGCCCTGTATCAGATCTGTCGCGAGCAGGGCGTCGCCGCCGTGATCGCCACGCACAACATGGAACTGGCCCGCTACATGGACCGCGTCCTGGCCCTGAAGGACGGGCATCTGGAAGCCCAGACCTTCTAGAGGACGGCCTTCAGAGAAGGGCCTGCTTCATGGCCGCAAAGAACCCCGCCTGGTCGATCCTCTTGATCACGCGGGCGTTGGGCGGCCGGCGCTTGAGGGCCGGGTCGGCGATCTCGATATCCGGCAGGATGGCGTGCGACACCGACAGGTAGCCGCGCGTCAGCTCGCCCATGGTCTCGACATCGACCACGCAGTCCTCGGCCTCCAGGATCAGGCTTTCGTCCAGGGCGATGGCGCAGGTCAGGGCGTCGGGATGCAGGCTGCCATCCAGCCCTTCCGTCTCGCGAGCGAAGGCCAGCGAAGCGCGGTTCACGTCGGTGAAGAACCGGGCCTTGTCCGTGTCCAGCGCCTCCAGCTCAGCCAGCTGCGCCGTGGTCCACAGGCCGTCCTTCAGCGTCAGGGTCCAGGTGGCGATCGACAGGTTGAAGCCAGCGTTGACGACGATCTTCGCCGCTTCCGGATCGACATAGAAATTGTACTCGGCCGCTGGCGTGACGTTGCCGACGCCGTTGTCCGTGCCACCCATCACCCACAGATGCTTCAAGGCCTTGGCGATCCGCGGCTCGCGCAGATAGGCCAGAGCGATATTGGTCAGCGGCGCCTGAGCGATCAGGGTGATCTCGCCGGGGGCGTCCATGATCCGTCGCACCAGCTCGTCGACCGCGTGGCCTTCGGCGGGGCGTTGAGCGGCCTGGGCGAAGCCGCTGTCGCTCATGCCGTCGTGGCCGAAGACATAGGCCGCATCCAGCGGTGCGCGGCTGAAGGGCGCCTGGGCGCCCAGGTAGATCGGAACCTGATCCGCCTTGCCGCAGCGTTCCAGCGTCACCAGGGCGTTCTCGGCGTGCTGCACGAAGCCGACATTGCCATGGGCGATGGTGATGGCGTCCACGGTCACCCCGGGGCGGGTGAGGGCCAGCATCAGCGAGAACACGTCGTCGCCGGCGGTGTCGGTATCGATGATCAGGCGCATGGGCTCGATTTACGGCCTGCCGAGTGACTCGGCCAAAGAAAATGTGGTGGAACGTCGCGGAACATCTTGTGAACGGAACAAAAGCGGAATATGGAACAAAACAAGAAATCTGTGGAGGTTCCGATGATCCGTATCGCGCGTGAGTCTTTGGCCCTTGTGTCGGTCGCCAGCTTCGTTTGGATGATGTGCACGGTCGCCCAGTTGGTGGCCTGAATCATGTAGAAGGCCTGTCTGAGTAGACGGGCGTAGCGGAGGAACGGTCATGGCGGACGCGGAAGGACAGGGTTTCGTCCACCTGCGGGTCCGTTCGGCCTATTCGCTGCTGGAAGGCGCCATCAAGGCCGATCAGATCGGCAAGTTGGCGGCCGGATTGGGCATGCCGGCGGCGGGGATCGCCGACCGGGCCAATCTGTTCGGGGCGCTGGAATATTCGTCTTACGCCAAGGACGCTGGGGTTCAGCCGATCATCGGCTGCGCCATTCCGATCACGGGCATCGGCGGCGGCCCGACCGAGCGCTGGGCTCGAGCGCCGACGATCATGCTGCTGGCCCAGAGCGAGCAGGGCTATCTCAATCTCTCGGAACTGTCGTCGATCGCCTATCTCGACAGCGCCGAACTGCCCGAACCGATCGTGCCCTGGGCCAAGGTCGTCGAATATAGCGAAGGCCTGATCCTGTTGTCGGGCGGCACGGACGGCCCCGTGGATGCGCTGTTCGCCGCCGGCAAGACCGTCGAGGCCTCAGCGGCCCTGGCCGAGATGCTGCGGGTGTTTGGCGACCGCTTCTATGTCGAGCTGCAGCGCCACGGCCTGCCCAAGCAGGCGGCGGCCGAGCCGGGTCTGGTCAACTGGGCTTATGATCACGACGTGCCGCTGGTCGCCACCAACGACGTCTATTTCGTCAAGGAAAGCTTCTACGACGCCCACGATGCGCTGCTGTGCATCTCCGACGGCTCGTTCGTCGGCCAAGATGAGCGTCGCCGCGTCACGCCCGAGCACTGGTTCAAGCCGGCGGCCGACATGCGCAAGCTGTTCTCCGATCTGCCGGAAGCCTGCGACAACTCCCTCGACATCGCCCGCCGCTGCGCCTTCATGGTGCACAAGCGCAACCCGATCCTGCCCAGCTTCCCGACCGGCGACGGCCGCGACGAAGGTGAAGAGCTGACGCACCAGGCCCAGGAAGGTCTGAGGGCGCGTCTGGCGGGTCTGGAACTGGCCGCGCCCGAGGACGCCTATTGGGACCGGCTCGCATTCGAACTCGACATCATCAAGAAGATGGGCTTCCCGGGCTACTTCCTGATCGTCTCGGACTTCATCAAGTGGGGCAAGTCGCACGGCATTCCCGTGGGACCGGGGCGGGGTTCCGGCGCCGGGTCGCTGGTCGCCTGGGTGCTGACCATTACCGACCTGGATCCGCTGCGCTTTGGCCTGCTGTTCGAGCGCTTCCTCAATCCCGAGCGGGTCTCCATGCCCGACTTCGACGTCGACTTCTGCCAGGAGCGCCGCGAAGAGGTGATCTCCTATGTGCAGGAGAAATATGGCCGCGACCGCGTGGCCCAGATCATCACCTTCGGCAGCTTGCAGGCCCGCGCCGTGTTGCGCGACGTCGGCCGGGTGATGCAGCTGCCGCTGGGCCTGGTGGACCGTCTCTGCAAGATGGTGCCCAACAACCCGGCTGCGCCGGTGACCCTGGCCCAGGCCATCGACCTTGAGCCGCGCCTCAAGCAGGCCAAGAAGGAAGACGCCAACGTCTCGGCCTGTCTGGACGTGGCCCTGCAGCTGGAAGGCCTGTTCCGCAACGCCTCGACCCACGCCGCCGGCGTGGTGATCGGCGACCGGCCGCTGACCCAGCTGACCCCGCTCTACAAGGATCCGCGCTCGGACCTGCCGGCCACCCAGTTCAACATGAAGTGGGTCGAGAGCGCCGGTTTGGTGAAGTTCGACTTCCTGGGCCTGAAGACCCTGACGGTGCTGGACCGGGCGGTGAAGCACCTGAAGAAGCGCGGCTTCGAGATCGATCTCGGCAAGCTGGCCTTCGACGACACCACGACCTACGAGCTGCTCGCCTCGGGCCAGACGGTCGGCGTGTTCCAGCTCGAAAGCCAGGGCATGCGCGACACCCTGCGCAAGATGCGCTGTGGCTCGATCGAGGAGATCACCGCGCTGATCTCGCTCTATCGCCCGGGGCCGATGGATAACATCGACACCTTCGTCGACTGTAAGTTCGGCCGAAAGCCCGTCGACACCCTGCACCCTTCGCTGGAGACGGTGCTGAAGGAGACCTACGGCGTTATCGTCTATCAGGAACAGGTGATGCAGATCGCCCAGATCCTGGCGGGCTACAGCCTGGGCGAGGCCGACCTTCTGCGTCGCGCCATGGGTAAGAAGAAGAAAGAGGAAATGGATCTCCAGAAGATCCGTTTCGTCTCGGGCGCCAAGGAAAAGAACGTCCCCGAAGAACAGTCGGGTTCGATCTTCGAGCTTGTGGCCAAGTTCGCCGGCTACGGCTTCAACAAGTCGCACGCCGCCGCCTACGCCTTCATCTCGTACCAAACGGCCTGGCTGAAGGCCAATACGCCTGTCGAGTTCTTCGCCGCTTCGATGAGCCTGGACTTGTCGAACACCGACAAGCTGGCCGTCTTCCACCAGGACGCTCGCAAGTTCGAGATCACGGTGCGCGCCCCGGACGTCAATGTCTCGGGCGCGGACTTCGAGGTCGAGAATGGCGAGGTGCTGTACGCCCTGGGCGCCATCCGCAACGTCGGCCTGGAGGCCATGAAGCATCTGGTGGCCATCCGCGAGGAAGGTGGACCGTTCCGCGACATCTTCGACTTCGTCGAGCGCATCGACCCCAAGCAGGTCAACAAGCGTGCGATCGAAAACCTGGCCCGGGCCGGGGCCTTCGACCAGATCCACAAGAACCGCGCCCAGATCGTCGCCTCGGCCGACGTGCTGATCGCTCACGCCCAGAGCTGTCACGCCGACCGCCAGGGCGGGCAGGGCGGCCTGTTCGGCTCGGATTCCGGAGCAGGGCGCCCGCGCCTGGCCAAGACCGAGAACTGGAACCAGGTCGACCTGCTGGACGAGGAACTGTCGGCCGTCGGCTTCTACCTGACCGGTCACCCGCTGGAGGACGTGGTCGGCATGCTGCGCCGCAAGCGGGTGGCGCTGGTGACCGAGGCTATGGCGCAGGCCGAGGCCGGCATGGAGGCCCTGCGCATGTGCGGCGTCGTGCGTCGCCGCCAGGAGCGCGCCTCGCAGAGCGGCGAGAAGTTCGCCTTCGTGTCGCTGTCGGACCCTTCCGGCGAGTATGAGGTGCTGTTCCCGCCCGAAAGTCTGCGCAAGTGCCGCGACGTGCTGGAGCCGGGCAAGGCCGTGGTCATCAAGGTCCGCGCCAAGGCCCGCGACGGCGAGGTCCGCTTCTTCGGCGACGACGCCGAGCCTATCGAGAAGGCCATCGAGAACGTCGTGGCGGGGCTGCGCGTCCACCTGTCGCCGTCAGCCACCGAGATGGAAGCGCTGAAACGTCGTCTGGAGCCTGCCCAGGGCCAGAAGGGCGGCGAGGTGACGTTCGTCGCCGCTATCGGCGGCGGTCGCGAGATCGAGCTGCGTTTGCCAGGGCGCTACACATTGGACGCCGCCCTGCGCGGCGCGTTAAAGACCGCGCCAGGCGTGGCCTTGCTGGAAGACGTATAGGAATATTTTCCTATTTCTGGTTTGGGGAGGAGAGGCGAATGGCTCGACACGAAGGCGGCTGCCAATGCGGACGCGTGCGCTACGCGGTCGATGTCGAACTGGACGACGTGATCAGCTGCAACTGTTCGCGCTGCGGCAAGTTGGGCTCGATCCTGACCTTCGCCACGGCCGACACCTTCGACCTGAAGAGCGGTGAGGACGCGCTGACCAGCTACCAGTTCAATACCCACAAGATCTCGCATCTGTTCTGCGCGACTTGCGGCATCCAGTCGTTCGGGCGCGGCGCTGCGCCCAATGGCGCGGAGATGGTGGCGATCAATGTCCGCTGCCTGGACGATGTCGATGTTTTCGCGCTGAAGCCGCAGCAGGTGGACGGCAAGTCGTTCTGAGGTCGCTGGTGACCGGCCCGCTGGGAGGGGCGTCTACGCAGCCTTCGAACGATCGCCGAATAGATTATGCAGCCGTCCGCGAAATGGCGAATAGCCTGTTCGTCAAAGCCGCTTCTGGCGACTAGGCCTTGCAATCTGGTCCGTAAGGGACTATCTGCGCCGCCATTCCACACGTGGACGTTCGGCTGCACCGGGGAGACATCCCGGCGACGCCGTTCCGGTCCTGCTTCCAGAATGGTCTGGAGCGGGGGTGTCCACGGAGGTTCAACCGGAAAAAGGATCAAGGCCCGATGGCTCTTCCCGAATTCTCCATGCGTCAGCTCCTGGAAGCCGGCGCCCACTTCGGTCACCAGACGCACCGCTGGAACCCGAAGATGGACCGCTACATCTTCGGCTCGCGCTCGAACATCCACATCATCGACCTGTCGCAGTCGATCCCGCTGCTGCACCAGGCCCTGGTGAAGGTCCGTGAAGTCGCCGCCGCCGGCGGCCGCGTGCTGTTCGTCGGCACCAAGCGCCAGGCGAGCGACCCGGTCGCCACGGCCGCCAAGCGCTGCGCCCAGTACTACGTGAATCACCGCTGGCTCGGCGGCACCCTGACCAACTGGCGCACCGTCTCGGGCTCGATCGCGCGTCTGCGCGAGCTGGAAGGCGTCCTGACCGGCGAAGGCCAAGGCCGTTCCAAGAAGGAACTGCTGCAGCTGACGCGCGAGCGCGACAAGCTGGAACTGTCGCTGGGCGGCATCAAGGACATGGGCGGCATCCCCGACATCATGTTCGTGATCGACACCAACAAGGAAGCGATCGCGATCCTGGAAGCCCGCAAGCTGAACATCCCGGTCGTCGCCATCCTCGACACCAACTGCGATCCGGACGGCATCACCTATCCGATCCCGGGTAACGACGACGCCGCCCGCGCGCTGCAACTGTACTGCGACCTGATCGCCGACGCCGTTCTGGACGGTCTGGCCGCTGGCCAAGCTGGTTCGGGCGTCGACCTGGGCGCCGCCGTGAACCCGACCGAGCCGGCCCTGGCTCGCGCTCTGGCGCCGGAACCGGTTGCTGAAGCCGCTCCGGAAGCCGCCGTCGAGGCTGCCCCGGAAGCTGCTGTCGAAGCCGCTCCGGAAGCGCCAGCTGAAGCCGCCGCTGAAGTGGCTCCGGAATCGGCCGAAGGCTGATTTCCACGCGATCCCGCGCCGGCCTGAGGTCGGCCGCGGGAACCGTCGCGACCCTGACATGCGACCGGGCTACAAGCCCGGTCGCTACGTTTTTATGAGTATGGCGGGCTAGAGCCCGGTCCTAACCGTTTGAATCTGGAGATTTTCCATGGCTGAGATCACGGCTGCGCTGGTCAAGGAACTGCGCGAAAAGTCCGGCGTCGGCATGATGGACTGCAAGAAGGCGCTGTCGGAAAACAACGGCGACATCGAAGCGTCCATCGACTGGCTGCGCGCCAAGGGCCTGTCCAAGGCCGCCAAGAAGGCTGACCGCGCCGCCGCCGAAGGCCTGGTGGCCGTCGCCACCGCCGAGCAAGGCGCGGGCGAAACCGCCACGGCCGTCGAAGTGAACGCCGAAACCGACTTCGTGTCGCGCAACGACCTGTTCCAGGGCGCCGCCCGTCAGATCGCCGGCGCGGCCCTGGCCACCGACGGCTCGATCGACGCCATCACCGCCGCCAAGCTGGCCGGCGGCGAGAGCGTGCAGGACCACCTGACCAACCTGATCGCCACGATCGGCGAGAACATGATGGTCCGTCGCGCCGCCAAGCACACGGTCGAGAACGGCGTCGTCGCCTCGTACATCCACAACGCGACCGCGCCGGACCTCGGCCGCATCGGCGTGCTGGTGGCTGTCGAGTCGACCGGCGACAAGGCCGCCCTGCGCGACCTGGGCCGCAAGATCGCCATGCACGTGGCCGCGACCGCCCCGCTGTCGCTGTCGCCGGACGATCTGGACCCGGCCGCCATCGAGCGTGAAAAGGCCGTGTTCACCGAGCAGGCTCTCGAGTCGGGCAAGCCGCCGGCGGTCATCGAAAAGATGATCGAAGGCCGCATCCGCAAGTTCCTGGAAGAAGTCGTGCTGCTGAAGCAAGCCTTCGTCATGAACCCGGACCAGACCGTCGAGCAACTGGTCGCCGAGACTGGCAAGACCCTGGGCGCGCCGATCACCATCAAGGGCTTCACCCGTCTGGCCCTGGGCGAAGGCGTCGAGAAGAAGCAGGACGACTTCGCCGCCGAAGTCGCCTCGATGACCGGCCAGGGCTAATCGCCTGAGCTTCCGGGGCTCTCGGGTTCCGGATCGACAATCAGGGCGCGGCGCGCATTCAGCGCGCGCCGCGCCCTTTTTGCGCCTGCCATGCAGCGCTTCATCAGAAGGCGCGCCGTGGTTGGCAAAACCCATCCCACTTTTGTAGAACGCACCGTAATGTGCGTGCCGACGACTCAGGAACAGCGGTCCATGTCCGATACCAGCGCACCTTCGAAATACCGCCGCATCCTGCTGAAGGTCTCCGGCGAAGTGCTGATGGGCGACACGGGCTACGGCATTGACACCAAGACGGTGCAGTCGGTGGCCGACGACGTCGCCGAGATCGTCAAGTCCGGTGTCGAGCTGTGCCTGGTGATCGGCGGCGGCAACATCTTCCGCGGCATGGCCGGCGCGGCCAAGGGCATGGAACGTTCCAGCGCCGATTATATGGGCATGCTGGCCACGGTCATGAACGCGCTGGCCATGCAGGACGCCCTGGAACGCATCGGCGTCCAGACGCGCGTGCAGTCGGCCATTCCGATGGCCACGGTCTGCGAACCCTACATCCGCCGCCGCGCTCAGCGTCACCTCGAGAAGGGCCGCGTCGTGATCTTCGCGGCCGGCACCGGCAATCCGTTCTTCACCACCGACACCGCCGCGGCCCTGCGCGCGGCCGAGATGCAGTGCGACGCCCTGTTCAAGGGCACCAGCGTCGATGGCGTCTACACCGCCGACCCCAAGAAGGACCCGTCGGCTGAGCGCTACGACCGCCTGACCTATATGGACGTGCTGGCCAAGGACCTGCGGGTCATGGACGCCTCGGCCGTGGCGCTGATGCGCGACAGCAATATTCCGATCGTGGTCTTCTCGATCAAAGGGCGCGGCAATCTGCTGACCGTCCTGCGAGGCGAGGGGACCCACACCGTGGTCGCCGCCGACCGCGCCGCTTAAACTCCAAAGAAGAGAGCCCAAGCCATGGCCGCTCCCGAAAAGCCCGTTCTGTCCGGATACAAGGACCGCATGGAAAAGTCCGTGCTGTCGCTGAAGGAAGATTTCGCCGGCCTGCGCACCGGTCGCGCGTCGTCGAACCTGCTCGACCAGATTCTGGTCAACGCCTATGGCTCGATGGTGCAGCTGAACACGGTCGCCTCGGTCAGCGTGCCCGAGCCGCGCCAGATCAACGTCAACATCTGGGACAAGGGTGTCGTCTCGGCCGTCGAAAAGGCGATCCGCAGCTCGGATCTGGGCCTGAATCCGGTCGTCGAAGGCAACAACCTGCGTATCCCGATCCCGCCGCTGACCGAAGAGCGCCGCAAGGATCTGTCGAAGATCGCCGGCAAGTACGCCGAGACCCAGAAGGTCGCCGTGCGCAACATCCGTCGCGACGCCAATGACGACCTCAAGAAGGCTGAGAAGGCCAGCGTCATCAGCGAGGACGACCTGAAGAAGATGGAGACGGAGGTCCAGAAGATGACCGACGAAGCCATCAAGCGCATCGACGAGGCCTTGAAAATCAAGGAACAAGAGATCATGCAGGTCTGATCGTCTTCCTGGTGGGTTTGAGGAAGACGACGAGGGAAGGTTGAAGCGAATGCCGCTGACCACCGGCCTGCAGAACGTTTCGGCGCGCGCTGGGGGCGACGCGCCGGAGGCTCGGCTGCATGTGGCCATTATCATGGATGGCAACGGCCGCTGGGCGAAGCAGCGGGGGATGCCGCGCGTCCTGGGCCATCGCGCCGGGGTCAACGCCCTGAAGCGCACCGTCGAAGGCGCCCAGAGCCAGAACGTCGGCGTGCTGACGGTTTTCGGTTTCTCGACCGAGAACTGGCGCCGACCGGCGCATGAAGTGTCCGAGTTGATGAGCCTGCTGAAGGCCTATGTCGAATCGGACCTCGAGCGTCTGGCTCGCGCCGGCGTTCGCGTGCGCATCATCGGTCGCCGCACCGGCCTGTCGGCCGATATCGCCGAGGTGATCGAGCGCGCGGAGCAGCGCACGGCTCAGAACACCCAGTTCACCCTGCAGGTGGCCTTCAACTACGGCGGCCAGGCCGATATCGCCGATGCTGCGCGGGCCTTCGCCGAGGCCGTGGCGCGGGGCGAGGCCCAGCCTTCCGACCTGACCGAGGCGACGTTCGAGCGTTATCTGTCGACCTCGGCCGCTCCGGCGCCGGACCTGATCGTGCGCACCAGCGGCGAGCGCCGGATCTCGAACTTCCTGCTGTGGGAGTGCGCCTACGCGGAACTGATCTTCCAGGACGTGCTGTGGCCCGACTACGGTCCCGAGGCCCTGGCGGCGGCCATCGCCGAGTATCGCCGTCGGGATCGACGCTATGGAGGGATCGCTGCCGATGACGTCGCCGTCGCCGGCTAAGCGCTTCAACTGGGGCAATCTGCGGATGCGCGTGGTTTCGGCCACCGTGCTCGTGCCCACCGTCGTGGCCGCCGTCTGGCTGGGCGGCTTCTGGTTCCTGGCCCTGGCCCTGGTCTGCACCGCGCTTCTGGCGTTGGAGTGGGGCAAGATCAGCGCGCCCAAGGCGCATCGCGCCGTCGGCGCCGTGGTCGGCGTGTTCTGCGCGGTCGCGGTTATCGCCGCCTTTTTGCATTCCTTCTTCACCGCCTGGACCGTCGTCCTGGCCGGCGCCTTCCTGGCGGGGCTGATCGCGCGGGGCGCGGTCGATCGCCGGGCCGACGCGGCCTATGGCGTCGTCTATATCGCCCCGGCGGTGATCGCCCTGGTCTGGCTGCGCTCGCTGCCGGACGGCCTGTGGTGGACCCTGCTGTTGTTCGTGGTCACCTGGTTCGCCGACATCTTCGCCTATGTGGTCGGCAGCATCTTCAAGGGCCCCAAGCTGTGGCCGCAGATCTCGCCAAACAAGACCTGGTCGGGCTTCATCGGCGGGCTGATCGCCGCCACCTTGGGTGCGATCGTGGTGGCGCACCTGGCCCAGTTGCGCCTGGTCTGGCCGGCCGCGGCCCTGGTCGGCTTCCTGGGCGGCCTGGCGACCATGGCCGGCGACCTGTGGGAGTCGATCCTGAAGCGCCGCTTCGGCGTCAAGGATAGCGGCGACATCATTCCGGGCCATGGCGGCCTGCTGGATCGCGTCGACGGCCTGATGTTCGCCGTGATCGTGGTCGCCGCCATCCGGCTGGTCGATCACTGGGGATGGGCTCATTGACCTTACCCCGCAAGGTGGTGGTGCTGGGCTCGACCGGATCGATCGGCCTTTCGACCTTGAGCCTCTTCGAGGAATCCGGTGCGCCCGTCGAGATCCTGGCTCTGACGGCCGGGCGCAATGTCGAGCGCCTGATCGAACAGGCGCGGCGCTGGCGCCCCGCCGTGGCGGTGATCGAGGACGAGACCAAGCTTTCGGCCCTGAAGGACGGCTTGGCCGGCACCGAAGTGCGCGCGGCGGCCGGCGCTGCAGCGGTCGCCGAGGCCGCCGCCATGGGCGCGGACTGGGTGATGTCGGCCATCGTCGGCGCGGCGGGCCTGGCGCCCACCGTAGCGGCGGCCCAGACCGGCGCGGTGATCGCCCTGGCCAACAAGGAAAGCCTCGTCTGCGCCGGCCCTGCCTTGCTGGCCATCGCCAAGGCGGCCGGCGGTTCGGTGATCCCGGTCGATTCCGAGCATTCGGCAATCTTCCAGGTGCTGCAGCCCGACTGCGCCCATCGCGTATCGCGCCTGATCCTGACGGCGTCCGGCGGTCCGTTCCGGACCTGGGACAAGGCCGCCATGGAAGTGGCCACGCCCGAGCAGGCCATCGCCCACCCGAACTGGTCGATGGGCGCCAAGATCTCGGTCGATTCCGCGACCATGATGAACAAGGGCCTCGAGATGATCGAGGCGTCCTATCTGTTCGACACGCCCGAGGCGAAGATCGACGTCGTGGTCCATCCGCAGTCGGTGATCCACAGCCTGGTCGAATATGCCGATGGCTCGACCCTGGCCCAGCTGGGCGCGCCGGACATGCGTGCGCCCATCGCCTGCGCCTTTTCGTGGCCCGACCGTCTGCCGTGGCCGGCGCCGCGCCTGGACTTGGCGGCCTACGGGCAGCTGACCTTCGAATCGCCCGACCTGGATCGCTTCCCCTCCCTGGACATCGCGCGCGAGGCCCTGCGCCTGGCGGGCGGCGCGCCGACGGCTATGAACGCCGCCAACGAGGTCGCCGTTGCGGCCTTCCTTGACCGGCGGATTGGGTTTCTCGATATTGCCGCCGCGGTGGCGGGGACCCTCGAGCGTATGAACAGTCTGGGCAACCTCGCCGTCGCGCAAAGCGATGCGGTCGAAAACGCGATGATGATCGACGCCAGCGCTCGCCGCATTGCGGCCGAGGTTGTCGCGCAAAAGCATCGCCGGCTCTGATCCGGGGGACCCGGCCACCAAATGACCGACGTATTGATCTTCGTCCTGTCCACGGTCTTCGTGCTCTCCGTCGTGGTGACGATCCACGAGCTGGGACACTACTGGGCCGCGCGCGCCTGCGGCGTGGCCATCGACTGTTTCTCCATCGGCTTCGGCGCGCCGCTCTTCTCGTGGCGCGACAAGCATGGCGTCGAGTGGCGGATCGCCTCGATTCCGCTGGGCGGCTATGTCCGCTTCTCGGGCGACGAGAACGCCGCCAGCGTTCCCGACCAGAACGATCTGGCCGCCATGCGTCGGTCGATCGCCGAGCGGGAAGGGGAGGCGGCCCTTTCGCGCTACTTCCATTTCAAGCCGGTCTGGCAGCGGGCGATCATCGCGGTGGCCGGACCGATGGCCAATTTCATTCTCGCGATCCTGATCATGGCCGTGTTCATGGTCATGATGGGCACGCCACAGCGGGCGGCGACCGTCAACGGCGTCGTGGCAGGCGGGGCGGCCGAGGCGGCCGGCTTCCAGAAGGGTGACGTGATCGTCGCCGCCGACGGCCGCAAGGTCGGAAGCTTCCAGGACCTGCAGGGCTATGTCTCGCTGCGCGCCAACCTGCCGATCAAGTTCACCGTCACCCGCGGCGCCCAGGAGCTGCAGCTGACGGCGACGCCGCGTCTGGTCGAGGTCAACGACAAGATCACCGGTCGCATGAAGACCGGCATGCTGGGCATCGAGAACGCCGGCGTCACCCAGTTCAAGCGCTCGACGCTGCTGACCGCCATTCCCGACGCCACGGTGGAGGTCTGGCGCATGATCAAGACGATCGCCTTCTATCTGGGCCGTCTCGTCACGGGTCAGCTGCCGGCCGATCAGATCAGCGGCCTCATCGGCATCGGCCACACCGCCGGCGCGGTGACCAAGGCCAGCGCCGCCAACGCGCCCGATGTCGCCACCATGGCGTTGCGGGTGTTCATCTCGTCCATGCTGCTGATCGCCAGCCTGTCGGTCAGCATCGGCTTCATGAACCTGCTGCCGATCCCGGTCCTCGATGGCGGCCACCTGCTGATGTACGCCTATGAAGCGATCGCCAAGCGGCCGCTGCGAGCGGACTTCCAGGCGGCAGGCTTCCGCGCAGGGCTTGCCTTCATCCTCTGTTTCATGCTGTTCGCGGCGTGGAACGACCTCAACCGCTACGACGTGTTCAAATTCATCGGCGGGCTCTTCACGTGAACGCCCGTCCTCCGTCCATGATTGGTCAAATGAGCAAACTACGCGCCCAAAGCGCCGCCTTCGCCACCGGCGTGGCGCTACTCCTCGGCTCGACGGCCCTGACGGCGCCGCAGCAGGCCTACGCCCAGGCGCAGACCGGCGTGGTCCAGCGCATCGTCGTCCAGGGCAACGAGCGTATCGAGCAGGGCACGGTGCTGTCGTATCTGCCGATCCAGCCGGGCGACACGGTCGATTCCCAGCGCCTCGACCTGGCGCTGAAGACCCTGGCCCGCACCGACCTGTTCGCCGACGTCAAGATCGAGATGCAGGGCGGCGATCTGGTCGTGAAGGTCGTCGAGAACCCGATCATCAACCAGGTTGTCTTCGAGGGGAATTCGTCCCTGAAGGAAGACAAGCTGAAGGACGAGGTGCAGATCCGTCCGCGCGGCATCTTCACCCGCGCCAAGGTGCAGGCAGACGTCCAGCGCATCATCGAGCTGTATCGCCGTTCGGGCCGCATCTCGGCGACCGTGACGCCCAAGGTGGTCGAGCTGCCGCAGAAGCGCGTCGATCTGGTGTTCGAGATCGCCGAAGGCCCCAAGAGCGGCGTGCTGGGCATCAACTTCCTGGGCAACAGCGAGTTCTCGGACAACGACCTGCGCGACGTGGTCGTGACCAAGGAAAGTCACTGGTACAAGTTCCTGACCAGCAACGACAATTACGATCCTGACCGGATCGAGTACGACCGCGAACAGCTGCGCAAGCACTATCGCAACCGCGGCTTCTTCGACTTCCGCGTGGTGTCGTCGGTGGCCGAGCTGGCGCCGGACAAGAACGGCTTCGCCGTCAGCTACACCCTGGAAGAGGGCCCGAAGTACAAGTTCGGCAAGGTCACCGTCGAAACCGAGCTGAAGAAGCTGGACGGCAACCTGCTGGCCCAGATCCTGCCGATCCGCGCCGGTCAGCTGTATGAAGACGAGCGCATCGAGCAGGCGACCGACGCCCTGACCTTCGCGGCGGGCGCCGCCGGCTTCGCCTTCGTGGACGTGCGTCCGCGTTACGTGCCCAACCGCGAAACCAACACCGTCGACGTGGTCTTCCAGGTCCGCGAAGGTCCGCGCGTCTATGTCGATCGCATCGACATCGTCGGCAACACCCGCACGCTGGACTACGTCCTGCGCCGCGAGCTGGAAGTGGCCGAGGGCGACGCCTACAACCGCGTGCTGGTCGACCGTTCGAAGAACAACATCCGCCGCCTGGGCTTCTTCAAGGAAGTCGATATCGAGGACACCCCCGGCGGCGCGCCCGACCGCACCAGCCTGCGGGTCAAGGTCGAGGAGCAGCCGACGGGCGAACTGTCGTTCAGCGCCGGCTACAGCTCGATCGACAAGCTGGTGCTGGACGTCGGCATCACCGAGCGCAACTTCCGCGGCCGTGGCCAGAACCTGCGCGCCCGCGCCTCGATGGGCTCGCTGCGTCAGCAGATCGACTTCGGCTTCAGCGAACCGCGCTTCCTGGGCCGCAACCTGGTCGGCGGCCTGAACCTGTACACCTTCCGCTACGACCTCTCGCAGTTCGCGGCCTACGACACCAAGTCGGTCGGCGGCGACATCCGCTTCGGCTTCCCGCTGACCCAGAACTCGTCGATGAGCCTGCGCTACACGGTCCGTCAGGACGACGTGAGCGTGGCCGACAGCCTCTGCACCAGCGGTTCGGTCTCGCAGATCCTCTGCCTGCAGCGCGGCGCCTACATCACCTCGATGATCGGCTACGGCCTGCGCATCGACAAGCGCAACGACCCGATCAACCCGACGCGCGGCTGGTTCGCCGACCTGAACCAGGATCTGGCGGGCTTCGGCGGCGATGTGAAATACCTGAAGACCGAGGCCGACGCCGGCATGTACTACGGCTTCACCAAGGATCTGGTGTTCAGCGCCACGGGCTCGGTCGGCTATATCCAGGGCTGGGGCGGCGACAATGTCCGCATCAACGACCGCTTCTATCGCGGCGGCACCTCGTTCCGCGGCTTCGAGATCGCCGGTATCGGTCCGCGCGACATCTCGAGCACCAACAATTCGATGGGCGCCAAGCTCTACGCCATCAGCACTTTCGAATTGACCGTGCCGACCTTCCTGCCCGAGCAGTACGGCATCAAGGCCGCCCTGTTCAGCGACGTGGGTACGGCCGGTCTTCTGGATGATTCGGATCGTCAGATGTCGCCCGGCGTCTTCAATCCGAACATCAAGGACAACCTCGGCCTGCGCGCCACGGCCGGTATCTCGATCGACTGGAAGTCCCCCATGGGTCCCATCCGATTCGATATCAGCCGTATTTTGGCCAAGGAAAGCTACGACCGAACCGAAACGTTCCGGTTCTCCACCTCCACAAGGTTCCAATAAACATGTCCAAGTTCCTGTCCGCCGCGGCCGCCAGCGTCGTCGCCATCGCCATCGCGACCAGCGCTTCGGCCCAGACTGCTCCGGCCGCCGCCGCGCCTGCCGCTCCGGCTGTCACGCACGGCCCAGCCATCACCGGCGTGTGCATCTTCTCGAGCCAGGGCGCCGTTGGCGGATCGGCGGTCGGCAAGGCGGTCGTCGCCCGCCTGCAGACCATCACCCAGCAGGTCGGCGCCGAGCTGAACGGCGAACGCACGGCCCTGGAGAACGAGGGTAAGGCGCTGGACGCAAAGAAGGCGACCACGGCTCAGGACGCTCTGGAGCAGCAAGCCGCCGCTCTGCAGGTCAAGGGCAATGCCTGGCAGCGCAAAGCGCAACTGCGCCAGCGTGAGGTCGAGGCCACCGAACAGAAGGCCCTGCAGCGCGTCTATCAAGAAATGGACATGCCGATCCGCCAAGTCTACCAGGCGCAGAAGTGCAGCATCCTGCTCGAACGCGACTCGGTGATGCTGGCCAACCCGGCGATGGACATCACCGCCGCCGTGATCACGGCCCTGGACGCCCGCATCAAGACGCTGACCTTCGACCGCGAACGTCTGGACCAGGCCCCGGCCGCCGGCGCTCTGCAACCGACCAATAAGTAAGCGAATCGCGTCCTTTAGGTTTACCTAGGGGAACAATTCGCCGTGAGGAACCATGCCGGACCCGCGTTTTTTCGACAGCCTGGGTCCGGCAGCGCTTTCCGAGTTGGCCCGGGCCGGCGCCGCCGAATTGGTGGACGCCGGTCTGGCTGACAATCTGATCGCGACCGCCGCGCCGCTCGATACGGCCGGCCCTGACGCGATCACCTTCTTCTCCGACGCCAAGCGCAAGGACGCCGCCGCAGCCACCCAGGCCGGGGCCTGTTTCGTGCGTCCTGAACATGCCGACGCGCTGCCCGCCGGTTGCGCCGCGCTGCTGACCCGCCATCCGCAGGCCGCCTGGGCCGCCGCTGTCGGTCTCCTGCTGACGCCGCGCCGGCACGATCCGTCCGCCCCCGCCATCCATCCCGAAGCGGTGTTGGAGGAGGGCGTCCTGCTGTCGCCCAACGTGACCATCGGACAGGGCGCGCGCATCGGGCGTGGCGCACGCATCGGACCGGGCGCCGTCATCGGACCGGGCGCTCTCATCGGCCGCGACGGCGTGATCGGCCCCAACGCCGTCGTCGGTTTCGCTTTGCTGGGCGACCGGGTGTTGATCTCGGCCGGCGCAGTGCTGGGCGAGGCGGGCTTCGGCGCCGCCCCGGGTCCGAAAGGCATGGTCGACCTGCCGCAGCTGGGCCGGGTGGTGATCCAGGACAACGTCACGATCGGCGCCAACAGCTGCGTCGACCGCGGCGCATTTGGCGACACGACGATCGGCGAGAACACCAAGATCGACAACCTCGTGCATGTCGCGCACAACGTCCGTATCGGGCGCAATTGCGTGCTGGCCGCCTATACCGGGATTTCGGGCAGCACGATCGTCGGCGACGGCGTGGCGTTTGGCGGCAAGGCCGGTGTCGCGGACCATTTGAAGATCGGCTCGGGCGCGAGCGTCGGGGCGGCCGCCTCGGTGTTCAAGGACGTGCCGGACGGTGAAACTTGGACGGGCTTCCCCGCGCGACCGCTGAAGCGGTGGCTGCGGGAGACCGCATGGCTGTCACGCAAGGCGGGCGGCCGAGGGACGAAGGACTAGAACCCATGAGCGAGAACGCCGAGCAAACGGTGCAGACCAACATCGACATCGCGGAAATCCTGGCGCGTATCCCGCACCGCTATCCGTTCCTGCTTGTCGATCGGGCCGAGGACTACACTCCCCACAAGTCGATCGTCGGCATCAAGTGCGTGACGATCAACGAGCCGTTCTTCCAAGGCCACTTCCCGGGCAATCCGGTGATGCCGGGCGTGCTGATCATCGAAGCCCTGGCCCAGACCGGCGCGGTGCTGATGAGTAAGAGCCTGGAGGTCGACACCGAGGGCAAGACCATCTTCTTCATGTCGGTCGACAACGCCCGGTTCCGCAATCCCGTGCGTCCCGGCGACGTGATCCGCATGGAGGTCGAGGTCGTGCGCGCGCGCTCGACGATCTTCAAGTTCAAGGGCGTGGCCAAGGTGGGCGACAAGGTCGCCGCCGAGGTCGAGTTTGCGGCCATGGTCGTCGAGACGGGGCCCAAGGCATGACGATCCACCCCAGCGCTATCGTCGATCCCGCCGCCAAGATCGCCTCGGACGTCGAGATCGGTCCGTTCAGCATCGTCGGTCCCGACGTCACGTTGGAGGCCGGCGTGCGTCTGCTGTCGCATGTGGTGATCGAGGGCGCGACGACGATCGGCGAGAACTGCATCGTCCATCCGTTCGCCAATCTGGGCGGACCACCCCAGCACCTGGGTCACAAGGGCGAGCGCACCGAGCTCTTGATCGGCCCGCGCAATATCATCCGCGAGCACGTGACCATGCACACCGGCACGGCGTCGGGTAAGGGCGTGACCAAGATCGGCTCGGACGGCCTTTACATGGTCGGCTCGCACGTGGCGCACGACTGCGAGCTGGGCGACTTCGTGGTCATGGCCAAGGGCGCGACCCTGGGCGGCCACGTCAGCGTCGGCGACTACGTGTTCATGGGCGGCCTGGCCGCCGCGCACCAATTCTCGCGCATCGGCCGCTACAGCTTCATCGGCGGCCTGGCCGCGGTGACCAAGGACGTCATTCCGTACGGTTCGGTCTGGGGCAACCACGCCCACCTCGAGGGCCTGAACCTGGTCGGCCTCAAGCGCCGGGGCTTCTCGCGCGAGACGATCAACGCCCTGCGCGCGGCTTATCGCCTGATGTTCGCCGACGAGGGCACCTTCCAGGAGCGCCTGGACGACGTGGCCGAGATCCACGCTGGCAATCCCGAGGTGATGGAGATCGTCGACTTCATCCGCGCCGACGCCAACCGGCCGCTCTGCCTGCCCGAGCGCGAGGTCTAGGTCTGGTAATGCGTAAGCTTGGCCTGATCGCCGGCGGCGGTTCGCTGCCCGTCGAACTGGCGGCCCATTGCGAGGCCGCCGGGCGCGCCTTTTCCGTCATGCGGCTGAAGAGCTTCGCCGAGCCGGTCCTGGCTCGTTATCCCGGCCTGGAAGTGGGCCTGGGTGAGTTCGGCAAGGTGTTCAAGGCGCTACGAGCGGAGGGCTGCGAGGTCGTCTGCTTCGCCGGCAATGTCAGCCGTCCCGACTTCGCCACCCTGATGCCCGACGGCCGCGGCCTGAAGGTTCTGCCGGGCCTGATCGTCGCCGCGCGCAAGGGCGACGACGCCCTGCTGCGCCGGGTGCTGGATGAGTTTGAGAAGGAAGGCTTCGATATCGAGGGCGCGCACGAGGTGATGGGCGAGATGACCCTGCCTCAAGGCCGCCTGGGCAAATGGTCGCCGGCCGAGGCCCATATGGCCGACATCGACAAGGCGCTGCTGGTAGCCCGCGAGATTGGCCGCCTGGATGTAGGGCAGGGCGCCGTGGTCTGCGACGGCCTGGTGCTGGCGGTCGAGGCCCAGGAGGGCACCGACGCCATGCTGCGCCGGGTCGAGCAACTGCCCCAGGCCATCCGCGGCGTCGCCGAGCGTCCCCGCGGCGTCCTGGCCAAGGCCCCCAAGCCGATCCAGGAGACCAAGGTTGACCTGCCGACCATCGGCGTCGCCACCATCCAGCGCGCGGCGCGTGCGGGCCTGGCCGGCGTCGTCGGCGAGACCGGCCGTCTGCTGGTCGTCGATCGCGACGCCGTGATCGCCTGCGCCGACGATCTGGGCCTCTTCGTGCTGGGGGTCGATCCGCAGGGGCGGTTCTAGTGGCGCTGAAGGTCATGCTGGTGGCCGCCGGGGCCTCGGGCGAGGCCTTGGGCGCCGGGCTGGGCAAGGCGCTTCGGACGCGACTGGGCGACCAGGTGACCTTCGTGGGTATCGGCGGCGCCAAGATGGCCGAGCAGGGCGTCGATAGCCCTTTCGACATCGCCCAGCTGTCGATCCTAGGCATCTGGGAGGGCCTGAAGGCCTATCCGACGGTCAAGGCCCGCCTGGACGATGCGGTGGCCCTGGCGGCCCGGGAAAAGCCCGACGTGGCGATCCTGATCGACAGCTGGGGTTTCACCATCCGGCTGGCCAAGGCCCTGCGGAAACTGGACCCCAAGCTGCCCCTGGTGAAATACGTCGCGCCCCAGGTCTGGGCGCACAGCGCCAGGCGCGCCGGGGTGCTGGCCAAGGCCGTGGACCTGCTGCTCTCAATCCAACCGATGGACAGGGCCTATTTCGACGCCGTGAGCCTTCGGAACGTCTTTGTCGGCAACTCTGCCCTGGCCAAACGCTTCGACGCTGCCGACGCAGGCCGCCTGCGCGCGGCGATCGGCATCGGGGCCCATGATCCGGTCCTGCTCGTCCTGCCCGGCAGCCGGCCTTCCGAGATCGAGCGCGTGCTGCCGGCGTTCGAAGACGCCGTGAAGCGTCTGAAAGCCGATCGGCCCGCGTTGGCGGTCGTTGTGCCCGCCGCCTATACCGTGGCCGAGGCCGTCAAGGCCCGCGTCGCCGGCTGGCCGTTCCGCGCCCATGTGATCGAGGATGAGGCGCTGAAGGACGACGCCTTCGTCGCCGCCGACGTCGCCCTGGCGTGCAGCGGCACCGTGACCACCGAGTTGGCCCTGGCCGGCGCGCCGATGGTGGTCGGCTACAGGACCGGCGCCATCACCTACGCCATCATGCGCCGGCTGATGAAGCCTAAGTGGGTGACCCTGTTCAACATCGCCGCCGACAAGGCCGTGGCCCCCGAGCTGTTGCAGGACGCCTGCGAGGGCGAGGGTCTGGCGCGCGAGATCGGACGGCTTCTGGACGATCCGGACCTGCGCGCTCGCCAGGTCGCGGAGCAATCGGCCGCCCTGGAGAAGATGGGACGCGGCATGCCCGATCCCTCCGAGGCGGCTGCGGACGCCTTGCTGGACTTCCTGAAAACACGCGGCATTTCCATCGGTTAAGCTTGGTGCGCGGCCAATGGGCGCGGCAGGGGTTAACGGCTGATTCACGACTCGGCCCCAGTCTCTAGAGACCTTCCGCTCGGAGCCGCGTCGTGGCCATCGACCCGACCACGCCCCTGACCCCCGTCCTTCCGCCCCTGCCGGTCGGAAAGTCGCCGGACTCCGTAGCCATGCTTCAGGCAATGGCGCGCCAGGCCATCGCCGACACGACGCAGCAGCTGGGTCAATTGGTCGGTCGCTCGGCTGGCGCAACGCCCCAGGCCAGCGCGCCGATCGAGGAAGCGGGCCAGACCGGCTCGCAGATCGCCAATCTCGACCCTGGCCAGACAAGGACCACGCCGCAGGCTCCAATTCAGGGCGCGGTCGTGCGCGATACGCCCGAGACCCTGATGGCCCGCGTCGTGCGAGTCGCCGCCGCCGAAGCCGCGCCGCGTCAGGCGGGTCTGGCGCCGCTGATGGCCAATGTTCGGGCGGTCGTCGAACGTCCCGACACGCCGGCGCCGGTGCGCGAGGCGGGCAGGGCGCTGCTGGCCAGCACGCCGCCGCTTGCCGAGCTGACGACGCCCCAGGGCCTGCGCCGCGCCGTCGAGCGGTCCGGCGCGTTCCTGGAAGCCAACATGGCGCGCGCCGCCGCGACGCCGGCCGCAGACACACCGCTTCGCCCCGCCGACATGAAGGCCGCCCTGCTGGTCTTCCGTGGCGCGCTGTCGGCCTGGCTGGGCAAGGCGGCGACGCTGCCTGCGCCCTCCAAGTCGCCGGCAGACGTATCGCCCGGCGCTCCCGAAGCCGATGGCGACGCCGCCACGACGTCACCGGGCGTCACGACCAGCGCCAAGCCACCTGAGCGGTCGCCCGCGGCGGGCGACGCTCACGCGAGGCCACCCCCTCCCACCAGCCCGCCCCCCGCCGTGGGGGGCGCCCGCAACCCCGCACCCGCCCC
>CAZRPD010000011.1:0-51186 GCA_964601775.1 uncultured Caulobacter sp.
TCCCTTCGCCGAGACCGACGGCCGCGCCGCCGCCACCGGCCAGGCCGTCGACGGGATCGGGCGCGGGCTGGAGAGCTTCTTCCTGGTTCTGATGACCAAGGGGATCGGGGGCGGTTTCGTCTACAGGGGCGAACTGATCCGCGGCAGCCTCGGCAACGCCGGCGACCTGACGGGCTTCGTTCCCCGCAGCCCGTCCACCAAGCGCCCCACGGCCGAGAGCCTGACCAACTTCCTGCGCCAGAAATGGAGCGCGCCGCCGACCGACGCCCAGATCGACGCGGCGCTGCGCGACGGCGATCCAGCGATCCTGGACTGGCTGGACGGCGCCGGGCAGTCCCTGGAGCAGGCCCTGGCCGTGGTCGCGGGCCTGCTGGATCCGAAGGCCGTCATCCTGGCCGGACGGCTCTCACCCGCCGTCCGCCAGGCCCTGGCGGGCCGGATCAAGGTGGAGACGGTCAATTTCGCCGGCTTCCAGGCGCCGTCGCCCATGATCCTGGTCGATCCCAAGACCGACTGCCTGTCGGTCGGGGCGACCGCCCTGCCCGTCGCCGCGTATCTCTACAGCCGTTAGGCGTTCAGGCCAGCTGTCCCGCCCTTTCGCGGCGCAGCAGGAGCCAGGCCATGGCGACTGCAGCGATCGAAGTGGCCAGCGCCGCCCCGGTCATGCTGGCCAGGTCATGCCGCCCTGCCCCCTCGATCAGCGGTCCCACGATCAGGGCCCCGACCGCGCCCGCCGCATGGGTCGCGGCGATCGCGATCCCGAAGATCGCCGCATCCCGCCGCCGTCCGGTCCGGGCCGCGTCGTCGCGCGCCAGCAGCGCCACCGCCGTCCACATGCTGGTCAGCAACGCGCCAATCGCCACGCCATGGACCAGCGCCGCGACCAGGCGCGGCGCCGTCTGCGCCTCTCCCATCGCCTGCGCCCAGGCCGTGACCGCCGCGACGCCCGCGATCGCGATCAGGGCGCGCGCCGCGCCGAAGGCGCGCTCGAGTCGCTTCAGCACGCCCGGCCCCAGGATCGAGCCCGCGCAGAACGCGCAAAGGAACCAGGCGCCCAGATTGCGCCAGCCGTCGGCGTCGGGCGCGAAGATCAGCAGGCGTCGCGTCACCGGCAGGATGATCGCGGCCACGCAGATGACCAGGAAGACCGCGCCCCAGCCGGCCGGCGCCCGTCGCCTCTCCAACACCGTCGGTTCGGCCGCCGGCATCGGCGCAGTCGGCCGGACGCCCAACATGAGCGCGGCGCTGACGACCACGCCGATCGCGACCAGGGACAACACCGGCAAGGCCAAGCCCACCAGACGTCCGCCGGCCCACAGATAGGCCAGGGTGATCGCCAGCTTGGCGATGGGCGACAGCATGGTCTGCAGTCGCACGTAGCGACGGGTGTCCTCGTCGTCGCGGGGCAGGATCGAGCTCAGCGCCTTTTGCGGGATGTCCTGCAACGCGTACCCCACGCGGAAGGCCAGCCCCGCCGCCAGGACGACGCCAAGGTCGAGGGCGGTGAACTGCAGGACGAAGGACACGCCGGTCACGATCGCGCCGCCCAGCTGCAGCCAGAGCAGCTTGTGCGGCGAGAGGCCGAGCGCCGTCATCAGATAGCCCGCGCCCAGCGTAGCCAAAGCCCCGACCGACAGGAACAGAAATAGCACCTGCCCGACGGCTTCCCCCGCCAGGCCGACCTCGGCATGCAGCCGCCAGGCCAGCAACATGTCCGTCGTCAGCCACGGCACGCACTTGCCGAAGTTGCCCGCGCAGAAGAGATGCCGATTGAGGTCGAGACGGGCGGCCGACTTGCGCGTGTCCGATACCGCCTTGATCGCCGCAGCCAGGGTCATTCTGGGTCCAATAAGGACCAACGGTTACAGGAAGACGTCAACCCCGGCGCGGCCTCAACGCACCCGAGATCGCGCCTCGGCGACCCGCTGCGCATAGCGTCGTGCGCTGGGCTTGGGCGTGCGAACGAACGTCTCGCGGTCGACCGCCACCAGGCCGAACGGCCGCGAATAGCCATGCAGCCACTCGTAGCAATCCAGTAGGGTCCAGTGGAAATAGCCGCGCACGTCGGCGCCGGCCTTGCGCGCCCGCGCCAGGGCGTCCAGGGCTCGGTCGATATAGACGACCCGGCGCGCGTCGTCGTGCGCCGCGACGCCGTTCTCGGTGACGTAGATCGGCTTGCCCGAGACGCGGGCGGCATAGGCGATCGTCGCCTCCAGCGCCTCGGGATAGAACTCGTACTGCGCGGCCGTCAGCTCCGCGCCCGGCGGCGGCGGCAGATTGCCCTTCGGCCCGACCAGGGCGCGGGTGTAGGTCTGGACGCCCACGAAGTCGCCGTGCTCCGCAGCCAGGCGTAGCCAGGGCTCGTACACCTCGGACTTCTTGCGTTCGGCCAGATTGCCCTCGCCGACGCCCTGCTCGTCGCCCATGGCGAGGCTTATGCCGACCGGGTAGCGGCCGGGACCCGCCTTGAGGGCCTGAACGCCCTTGGCGTGCGCCCGCATGATCACCGGATGCAGCTTCTGCATGTCGCCATACAGGAAGGTGGAGAACCGGTCCGAACCGCAGGCGCGCGCGGCCGACTGCAGCATGGCGTTGAACACGGCCATCGTTCGCGCATCCAGGTCATAGCCGGTCGGCGACCAGGTCACCTGCTGGACGACATTGGGCTCATTGAAGGTCACCGCCCCGGCCAGGCGATCACCCAGCGCCCGACCAACCCGCTCGGCATAGGCGGCGTAGCGATCCGCCGCCTCCTCGACCTCGAAACCGCCCCGCGCGGCCAGCCAGCGCGGAGAGGCGAAGTGGTGCAGCGTCACGAACGGCGCCAGCCCCCGCTCCAGGGCGTGATCGACGATGCGTTCGTAGTGGTCGAGCGCGGCGAGCGAGAAGCGGCCCGGCTCAGGCTCGATCCGCGCCCACTCCACGCCCATCCGCCAGGCATTGAGCCCCAGGTCCGCGGCGATGCCGATATCCTCGCGATAGCGATGATAGGAGTCGCAGGCGTCCCCCGAGGGTTCGGAAAAGACAGTCGGGGAAACGGACTCGAGCAGCCAGATGTCCGACCCGACATTGCCGCCCTCGACCTGGTGGCCGGCGGTGGCCACGCCCCACAGGAAGGGCGCGTCCTGGCCCGAAGCCGCACGCTGCTGGACGTCGTTCAAGGCCTGCGCTCGGGCTGGTGCGAGAGCCGCCAGCATAGTCGCGGCTCCCAAGGCCTGGCGACGGGAAAGACCCGTACTTGCGGTCACTTTCCGCCTCCCACGACGGGGTTGGCGCGCGATCCGCCCGGGAAGGGACTGACGACATAGCTGTTGCCGAAGATGTTCGGCGCAAACGGATAGTCGGTCGAAACGATCTGTGCGCCGCTGGCCAGGGCGGCGTCGCGGCGCGCCACGTCGTTGGTCCTGGCCTCGCCGGTGTCGATGTCCGACCGCGTCCGCACCAAATAGCCGCGCGAGACCAGATCGCGGATTTCAGCGCCGCGGGTCAGGGCGTTGTCCAGCATGACGAACGCCGTGTGGGCCATGCCCGGCCGCCCTTGCACGAAGGCCAGACGGCCCTCCAGGTTCGGACGCCCCTGCATGTACGGCGCAAAGGTCGCCAGGTTCAGTCCTGGCACGATCATCAGGAAGACGATCTTGCCCTTGGCCTTCTCGAGCGTCGGCCAGTTGCCTGCGAGGGCGGCGGCTTCCAGCGTCGGATAGGCGCCGCGCAGGTCGTCGGGCGCGATCACCCGGTCGCGGCCGATGATGTCGGCGATCGA
Source organism: uncultured Caulobacter sp. (assembly GCA_964601775.1). Classification (GTDB taxonomy): domain Bacteria; phylum Pseudomonadota; class Alphaproteobacteria; order Caulobacterales; family Caulobacteraceae; genus Caulobacter. Next base: position 3,764 of record CAZRPD010000011.1, read on the forward strand.
GGCGTCCATCTCCGCAAAGGCGCGGGCGTCGAACGGATCGAGCGGCGTCGCGCCGGGGGCCGCGGCGGCCAGGCTCTGGAACTTGGGCTCCAGCAGGATGAAGACCGGCGAATGGCCGGGGTTGGCGTCGGACCAGGTCCGGACCTGCCGCAGACAGATGCGGAAGGTCGGGCAGTGGCTGCGGAAGTCCACGTCGACGGCGTGCATGACCTTCAGGCCCGGCTCGGCCATGGCTTCGGAATAGATCGGCGCCAGATCACGCTCGCCCTGCGCCCGCAGGAGACGGTAGGGCAACGGCGTCGAGAACCGGCCGCCCTCATGGTCGACGTTCAGGTCGAACTCCAGGCTGCGCAGCCCGCCGCGCAGCTGGGCTTCGATCGGTGGGTGGATGTATTCCAGCCCGGCCTGCAGGTTCTCGAAGACGCTGTTGGGGTGCTCTTCGCGCAGGAGGCTCATCACCTCGGGCGGCAGGGAGGTGAGCATCTTGTCCAGCATGGGCTGGAGCAGCGGCGTCATCACCTTGAAGACCCGCGGATCGGCCGGCTGGCTGTAGCTGTTGTGCGTGCCGATCACCTGGATCTGGTTCAGACGCGGCTCGGCGGCGGTTGCGGCCTGGGCGGTGAGGGCCACGGCAAACGCCGCGGCCCCTTTCAGAATGGCTTTCATCCGGCTCACCCCTGAATGCGGAAGCGCAGGCCGAAGAAGCGCGGATTGGCGCGGATCGCGGTCGGCACGCCGAAGCTCTTGCCGCCGTTGCCCACGTCGCGGACCCAGTCCTGGTCGAGCAGGTTCTCGCCATAGAGTTCGATGCGCAGCCCGTCGGAGCGCTCGACGCCCAGACGCAGATCGAGCAGACCGAAAGGCTTCTGCATCTCGGTCTCGAGGTTGTCGTTGTTCATGTAGAACTTCGACCGCCAGGCGTAGTTGCCGTTGGCGAAAATCTCCCAGTCGTTGGCGACCGGCCGGCGCCAGTCGGCCCCGAGCGACGCGGTATGCTTGGGCGCCATGCGGAAGACGTTGCCCGAGCGATCGGTGAGGACGCCGCCCACGACTTCGTAGAACTCGTCGTACTCGCTGTGCAGATAGGCGTGCGCGGCCGTCAGCTTCAGGTCGGGCGAGACCCGCCAGGTCACACTGGTCTCCAGGCCATAGGCCGAGGCCTTGCCGGCGTTGACGGTGCCCACGGTGAGGTCGATGGCGCGCGTCTGGAAGTCGCTGTAGTCGTAGGTGAAGGCGGCCGCCTCGACATACAGGTTCCGGCCCAGCGTACCCTTGGCGCCGATCTCGTAGTTGATGATCTCCTCGGTCTTGAGCTCGGTGAACAGGGGGCGGGCCGCGCCGCCGACGGGCGCGGCGAACGTCACCTGCGGATAGCCCGAGCGCAGGCCGCGCGAGACCCCGGCATAGACATTGAGGCCGTCGTTCAGCTTCCACATCACCGAGGCGCGCGGCTGGATCAGGTCGTATTTGCCGGTGTTGGAGAATTCCTGGCCCAGCGAGTTGCCCAGGCCGTTCGGCAAGGCGATCGGCGCCACGCCATCGATCGTCGAGACCTTGGACCAGACGCTGACCGTCGCCTCGTCGTGGGTGTAGCGCAGCCCGACGTCCAGGGTCAGGCGCGAGGCCAGATCGTAGCTGATGTTGCCGTAGGCCGACCAGCTGTCGCGATCGTTGCGGGTGGACGTGAGGTTGTTCACGCCCTTGGTCACCGGCCGGAAGACGCCCGGCGCCACCTGGAGCTGGGTGACGGGCGTCGTCACCCGCGGGAACCCGGCCAGCAGCAGTTGCTCGTTCAGGGTCAGATCGACCAGATTGAAGGTCTTGTCGTTGTAGTAGCTGGCGCCGAACGCCGTGCGCACCCGGCCGCCGTCGTCATAGTTCAGGCGGAATTCCTGACTGAGAATCTTCTGGTCATCCGCCAGGTTCTTGCCGATGGCGAACTCGTACGACGTGCCGTCAATATCCCACGACTCCGCGAAGTCGACCTTGCGCCAAGCGCTGATCGAGCGGGCGCTCCAGGCGTCGTTGATGGTCCACTCGCCAATCAGGGTCGCGCCCGTCTGTTTCCGGCTCTGGGGCGGGTCGTAATAGTTCTGGGCGGCGTCGCTGAACGGGTTCCTGTCGCCGCCGGGCGAGGCGATGTTGATGGCCTTGGTCATGGCGGCGGTATCGGCGTCGGCCTGGTGGTCGATGATCAGGTCGATGGTCGCGTTCGGCGCGGCCTGCCAGCGCAACGACGCGCGCGCCGCCCACAGGTCGTCGTCGTTGAGCATGCGGCCATCGACGATATTGCGGGCATAGCCATCGCGGTCGCGGCGTCGCACGGCGACGCGCAGGCCCAGCGCGTCCTTGACGACCGGAACATTGACCACGCCGGTCACGCTGTAGAGGTTGTAGTTGCCGGCCTGGCCTTCCAGCGACCAGAAGGTCTCCGAAGGATCGGCCCGCTTGGTATAGACGGCGATGGCGCCGGTCTGGGAGCCGCGGCCGTAGAGCGCGCCTTGGGGGCCCTTGGCGATCTCGACCCGCTCGATGTCGAACAGCTCCTTCAGCGCGCCGCGCGAGCGGCTGGTGTCGACATCGTTGAGGAAGAACGAGATGCCCGGTTCGGAGGCCGCGCCGGCGCTGGCCGCCTCGACGCCGCGCATGACGAAGCTGGCCGAGCTGTCGGTCTGCTGCTGCACGAAGAAGCCCGGCGTCCGCAGCGACAGCCGCTCGAAGTCCGTCAGGTTTTCGCGATCCAGCGCCTCAGCGCCGAAGGCGACGATCGAGATCGGCACATCGCTCAGGCGCTGCTCGCGCTTCTGGGCCGTGACGAGAACCTCGTCCACGACGCTGATCTGGCTAGCGCCAGCGCCCTGAGCGAACGCTTGTTCAGTCGCCAGCAGACTGACGCCGCACATCAGAACCAGGCGGGAAGCCGCCGAAAGAAGGCGAAAAGACACAGTTGAGCCCCTCGGATCGTTGTCGATGAGGAGGGCTTATGGCCGCCATTGATGACGGCAACATAACACATGTGCAAAAACATCAGGCCAGCAGTCAGGAAAACGACCGCCGCGAGCGAACGGTTGTTCAGCTTCTGAGCTTCTTCGACAGCCACGCGCTGAGCCCGTCGAGAGCCCCACAGTCGCCCAGGCCGCTCAACGCGCCCGCGCCCGTCATCACCAGGGACGCAACCTGCCCGTCGAGATCGTCGATATGGACGCAGCCATCTTCGCGCAGCGTGTGGACATAGTTTTCACCGCGCAGACGACGCAGATCGATCGAGTGCTGCACCAAGGCGGCGTCCCGGGCGGCGGCCAGGGCGACGGACAGCGTACCGCGCACCACGACGGCCGCGCGCCGCTCGTAGGAGTCCGGCGCGGGCGCGGGCGATCTGCCCTGCGCGACCAGATAGACCATGGCCAGGGCCGCGCGCACCAGATCCGGCGCGGCGCGGAAGTGATAGGCGACGGTCGAGGGCGGGATGCCGGCCCGATCGCCGACGGCCCGATGGGTGACGCCGTCGATCCCGTCATCCAGCAGCACGCCACAGGCCGCCAGAGCGATGTCATGACGGCGTCCGGCGACCTGCAGGTCGGAGACCGCATCCCTCCCCGGCAGATCCAGCCTCGGGTTCAAGCGATCGACCAGGCAGGCGAAGGCGCCGTCGACGCCGCCGCGTTGCGCGGGGTCCAATCGGCGCGACAGGCGATCGACCGCCATGCGGCGCAGCAGCCGGTAGTCCGGATTCTCACCCAGGGCCAAGCTGTGCACCCCTTCGTCGGCGACAAAGGCCCATAGCGCCACGCCCCACATCGAGGCGTCCTCGATGCGCCCCTCCAGCAGGCGCATCCAGAAGTCGCCACGCTCGTGTCGCCAGGACTGCATCAACGCCTTGACCTCCTCGTCCTGAGGCGCGCGCAGCATCAGGTCCGTCCAGATCAGTTGCGTCAGCCGGGCGTCATCCCGCGTGATCGCCTCGAGATAGTGCTCGAGCAGGGCGGCCACGGCGTTGGCGTCCAGTCGACCGAGCGGGGCGAACCGCTCCAGCCAGGCCTCATGCCACACTCGATCGCGCGCGCGCTCCCCCGCGACGACGTCCGCCAGGATCTGGGCCTTGGCGCCCAGATGATAGGTCAAGGCGCCGGAGGTGGCGCCCGCCGCTTCACCCAGCCGGCGAAAGCTCATCGAGCGCAGCCCGCCGGACGCCAGCTCGCGGCGCGCCACGTCGATCAGTCGCTCTGACGACGGAAGCCCCGGAGGAGTGTTCGAATCTAAAGCCGACGCCATGGTTTCCGCCACAAATCAGTGCGCAAGGTCACGAACCGCGATGGTATTAGGCGGCGACAGGCCAGCGCGCAAAGACCTGCCGATTTCACGCTGCGGGACGCGCGCGCCAACTCAGGGCGATTCCGGCGCAGGCCAGGGCGCCCAGCACAGGAAACCCTGATATCAGCAAGATCAGCCCGTCGCCGCCCGCCGCGCGGTAGTCGAACCGGCTGAGCAAGGCGCCCAGACCCAGGCCGCTGACGGCCGGCGCCGTTTTCGAGACGGCGGTGAAGACGCCGTAGATCAAGCCGACTTGCTCGCGCCCGCGCACAGCCGCCTCGTCAGCCACCGTCGACCAGATCAGCCTGTTCAGCCCTCCGCTGGCCACGCCGATGAAGCCCGCCGCGATCGTCGCCTTCCAGGCGGTCTGCGCCGATACGCCGAACACGACGGCGCTGGCCAGCAGGGCGAAACTCAGAACGATGAACGCCCACCGGCGCCCAAGGCGTCGCAAGACCCGCCCCCAAGCCAGCTGCGAGACGAGCACGCCGGTGGAGCCGGCGATCGCCAGAGCGCCGGCCCATGCGGGCGAGGCCAACACGTAGGCGACGTAGTAGGGCTCCAGCTTGGCGAAGGCCGACATGGCGAAGGGAAACGCGAACGCCATGCCGTAGAGGGGCGCCAACGCGGCGATCGACGCGCCCGGCCGCTGCGGCCGCGCGCCCAGGGACGGCGGCGCTTCAGGCGGCGAGGCTTGCGCGACATCCGGTCGGGACAGCGCGCATCTGAGCCAGATCGCCGTGCAGAGTCCGATCACGGCCATGCCGCAGCCGGGCGCCACGAACAGCACGATCCGTTGGCGCGGCGCGGCGAACGCTTCTGACGCCAGCATCGGCAGCACGCCCGCCGCCAGGACGAGCGCCGCCAGACCGCTGACCGCCACCCGCAAGGCGGCGATGCGAGACCGAGACGCCGTGTCTCGCGTCGCCAGCGTCATCAGGGCGTTTTGCGGGGTGTCATAGACGCTGTAGCTGATGCGAAACGCCAGCAGCGCCGCGATCACCCATCCGAAACGGGTTTCGACGGGCGCCAGCGGCGCGGCGAACAGGGCCAGCAGGGCCAGACTCACGAAGATGCAGCCCCAGACCTGCAAGGACCCGGCCGGCAACGGACGCGACAGACACTGGCGCAACAATCGGCCGAGAATGACATCGGCAGCGGCGCTGAAAAGCAGGCTGACGGCCAGGACAGCGCCCATGGCCAGGGGCGACAGGCCCGCGACCTCGGTCAGGAAGAAGGCCAGCAGCAGCGTGCCGCAATTCCAGAACAGGCTCTTGCCGAAGTGCGCCGCACAATAGGCCAGCGTCAGACCGCGATTCCGACCGAGCGAGATCGGTTCCGCCGACATGTTCTCGCCCCGCTGACGCCTGGGCTCAAAGAACCGCAGAGGATGGCGCAGTTACCTCACGCGCGTGATGGGCTTGTGACAGCCCACCCCGTAGCGGCGGGACCCGCTGGCCATCGCTGAGTAGGGCTGCTGGGGGCGCCGTTTCGCGCCGCCAGCAGCCCGTGCGCCTAGTAGAGATCCGCCGTCATCAGGCTGGACGAGGCCGCGCCCATCAGGTCGATGTTGTTGCTGGCCTTCCCGGCGAACATGCCGCCGAGATAGTCGACGGTGGCGTCGTAGTACTTGCCGACGCTGAAATCGACGCCGACGTACATGACGAAGCCGACCATCGCCGCCTTGCCTCCGACGTCGTCCTTCCCGACGGCCATGAAGTAGTCTTTCTGACTGACCAGGTACTGGATGGCCGCGTCGACATTGACGCCATCGGCCTGGGCGGCGGTGCGCCCGATGATCGACTCGTACGCCTTGGCGACGGCCGCCTCGAAGCTGAGCGCGCCATAGGCCTGGGCGAAGGCGTCATGCCCCTCGCCGAAGCGCCCCAGGTTCACCGCGAAGTTGATGAAGCGGTTGCCCACGTTGAACAGCGCGAAGTACGGATCGGTCAGGTCGTGCGGGTTGTCAGGACTGTCGATCAGATAGGACATCCCTAGCTTGCTGGGCGTCTTGCCCGTGAAGAACTGGTAGGCCTGCAGGGCCACCATCGAGGTGTCCTCGGCATATTCGACGATCGCCGCCTGCACCTGAGCCTGGGTCACCGTGCCGGCGCTGTACCCTTCCAAGAGCTTGGTGAGCGCCTGGTTCTCCAGATAGACTTGGTTCGGAACCACCCTGCCGTCGGCCAGTGTGATGGTCGGGGCCAGCGCCTTGTCGTTGGTCACGCCGGTCAGGGCGCTGAACGCGACCTTGATGGCCTCCACCGTCGGCTTGGGCGGCGGCTCCTGTCCGCCTCCCCCCGTATTGCCGCCTCCCGTGTTGCCGCCCCCGCCCGATGGCGGCGGTGTAGTGTCGTCGTTGAGGATCACGCCCTGGGCGGTCGCGTAGGTCAGTCCGCCGATCGACGGACTGGCCAGCGTCACCGTGAAGGTCTCATCGGCCTCGACGACCGTGTCGCCCGCCACCGAGACCAGGATCGTCGCGCTGGTCGCGCCGGCGTCGAAGCTGACAACACCGCTGGGCAAGGCGCCGGTGACGAAGTCCGCGGCGTTCGCCGTACCGCCGCCGACCGACCATGCGACCGTGCTGGCCGCCGAGACGTCGCCGCCGCGCATGACCACGTACTCGTAGACCGTGGTCCCTGCGCCTTCCTGCTTCTGCATGACGGTCGCGGCCGCGAAGCCCACCGTCGTCACCGGGGCGGTGTCGTCATTGATGATCGCCCCGATCGCCGCGCCCAGGCCGATCGTCGCCCCGACCGCGCCGCTCAGCGACAGCTTGAAGCTCTCGGTCGGCTCGAAGGTCGTGTCGCCCGAGACCTGGATGGTGATCGCCTTGCTGATTTCGCCCGCCGCAAAACTCAGCGCGCCGCTCGGCAAGGTCCCACCGAAATCGGCCGCATCGACGTCGCCCGACACCGCCCAGTTGACGGTGCTGACGCCGGTGGTCGAGCCGGTCCGCGCCACCGTATAGACATAGGCGACCGTCCCGCTGTCGCCTTCGGAATGGCTGACCACACTGGTGGTGAAGGCCACCTCCGGCACGGGCGGCGCGTCGTCGTTGACGATCGTGGCCTGCACCGATCCGGCGATGATCGGAACATTGGTGGTCGGCGTGATGCTGAACCGGAAGCCCTCGGTCTGCTCGTAGTCCGCGTCGCCCTTGACCCGAACCGTGACCAGCTTCTCGGTTTCGCCGGCGGCGAACGACACCCGGCCCGTCAGGGCCTGGCCCGCAGCGAAGTCGGCGGCGTTGGCCGCGACCGGCGCCCCCTCGAACACCTGGCCCGTCACCGCCCAGTCCACCTCGAGCGCGCCCGCGTCGCTGGTGCGATAGACCTTGAACGTATAGGTCGCTTCCGTCCCGGCATGACCCTCGTCACGGGCGGTGACGGCTGCGCCTACGCCCACGGACTGGGCGACCGTCGCCGAAGGACCGACATCGGCGCTGACGGTCGGCGGGGCCGTGCCCGAAGCCCCGGTGCCCGAAGCCAGGAAGCCCGCGTCGCCGGTCAGCAGGTAGTCGCGAACCGCCGCCGCCCTGAGCGCGGGTTGGTTAATCCCGCCCGCCGTGGCCGCGGCTTCGACGGCCGCGACCAGATCGGCCGGGAAGTCGCCGACCGTCGCCTGGGCTGGCGGGAAGGCCACGTCGGTGAACGTCGCGGTCGTCTGACCGCCTGCGTAGTCGAGCAGCGACGCCGACTGCGTCACGCGCCAGGCGTTGACATAGGTTCCGTAGAAGTCGGCGAACGACACCGGCTGCGGCATCGGCGTGCCGTTGGGCAGGGCCAGGTCGTTACCGGCATTGCCGTCGAAATTGCCGAGCAGGCCCTGGAACTGGCCGGCGCGGCTGGGATCGGTGGCGAAAGAGACGTCCAGGCGGTCGCCCAGGTCCAGCACGATGACCGCCGCCTTGGTCTCACCCGAATACGAGATCAGCCAGCCTTCCGTGCCGTTCTGCGAATAGCGGCTGATCGCCCCCCCGCCCGCGCCGCCGACCGCGACGGTCGTCTGGCCGGTCGGGAAGGTCAGCGCCACGCCGTCGACCCAGACCGCGTCCGTCCGCGTTCCGTCGACCGTGACCCGCGCCGTGCCGACCTTGGTGGCCATGGCCGTGATCTCGGACGCGAAGGCGTTGACCGCCGCCGTGCGGACCTGGACATCGACCGCCGGGCCCGTGGTGCTCTTGACCAGGGTGAACTCGCCGACGCCCTGCATTTCGTATTGTAGGCCGTCCAGCGTCACCAGATGGGGGTCGCCGAAGTTGATCCCGCGCGCCCAGCTGGTCGGAATGTTGGTGGCGTTGTCGTCATTGAGGATCCGGCCGGTGGCCTGCTGGCGGATGAACTGCACCGCGCCGAGGTCGGGCTGGCTGAGCGTGACGGTGAAGGTCTCGACCTCCTCAATCACGGCATCGCCGATGACCGGTACGCGGACCGTCGCCGTGGCCTGGCCGGCCGCGAATGAAACCGAGCCCTTCAGCACCCCGCCCACCATGCCGGAGATGTCGGTGTCGCTGACGCCGTGCGTCTCGCCCGGCGCGATGACATAGGGCAGCATCAAGGCCGAGGTGGTGGCGTCGCGCGTGACCGTGAACTCGAAATAGGTGACGCCGGCATTGCCCTCGTTCGCGCTGACCGTCGCCGGACCGATCGAGACGCCGGCCGCCAGAGACGCCACGCCGTCTGCGAACCTCAGGGTCTCGACGCCGCTCAGCGTGTCCAGGCCGTCGTCGCCGTCGCCGGTGTTGATGTCCCTGACCGTGTAGCTGCCGCCGGCCGTGGCGGTGACCAGATAGCCCGCTCGGTTTCCGAGATAGAGCGCGGTGTCGACGCCCTTGCCGCCAATGAGCGTGTCGTCGCCCAAGCCGCCGATCAGGATGTCGTCGCCTTCGCCGCCGATCAGAATGTCGTTGCCGGCCAGCCCGTAGAGTTCGTTGTTGGCCGCGTCACCGATCAGCGTGTCGTTCAGCGCCGCGCCGGTGACGTTCTCGATGTTGCGCACGTCGCCGCCGCCGCCGAAGCCATCGTCGATGATCTTCTCGCTGGACAGGTCGATCGTGACGCCGTTGCGGGCGCCTTCGCGAACGAAGTCGGTGCGGGCCGTGTTCACCCCGGTGAAGCGCACCGAGTCCATGCGCAGCGAGTCTATTCCCGTCCCGCCGTCCAGGCTCGCCGCCGCCCCGTGCAGAATGATGGTGTCGTCGCCGCCACGCGCGTCGATGATGTCGCTTGTTCCGCCGGTCAGCAGGTTCCCGGCCGCGTCGCCATGAAACGTGTCGGCGAAGATCGTGCCGGCGCCCATGGCCTCGATGCTGGTCATGGTCTCGGCGTTGCCGAACCCGTCGTTGGCGATCTGGCCCGTGGCGAGGTCGGCGATCGCGCCCTGGGTCGCCAGAACATTGGCGAAGGACAGACGATCGAACCCCTCGCCGCCGTCGTAGGAATCCACGCCGGCGTCCGTGCCCAGGAGGTCGTCGCCGCCCAGGCCAAACAGCTGGTCGTCGCCCGGTCCGCCGAACAGCCAGTTGACGCCGGCATGCCCCTTCAGCGTGTCGTTGCCCGCATTGCCGTTGACGACGATGCGCACGTTTGCGCCGGCCGAGGGATAGAGCGCCGCGGCGTCGAGGGTGTCGGCCAGGACCGTGCCATTGACCGTCGCAACGCCATTCGTGACGCCGCCGACCGAGGTCGACATCTGCATGTTCAGGAACCGGCTCTGGTTGAACGGTTCGGGGAAGAACTGCAGGGTCTCGACACCGGTCAGGGTGTCGGTTCCCAGGCCCGCGGCCGTGCCGAGCCCCTGCACCGTCACCGTCCCGTCCGAAGCGGTCGTGATCTTGAAGACCTGCTCGACGGTGTCGCCGTCGACCCGCTCGACGAAGGTCGCCGCCGCGTCCGCGCCGCTGCCGGCCACGGCGCGATAGCTGCCGGATGTGCCCGTCGGCAGGTTGAAGATCGCAATGTCGGCGCCGGCGCCGCCGCTGATCGTGTCGTTGCCGGCCCCGCCCCTCAGGCGGGCGTCGCCGCCGCCGCCGCTCAGCGTGTCGTCGCCATCATCGCCCCAGAACGACTCGTTGGCCGCGCCGCCGGTAATGCTGTCGTTGCCGGCCCCGCCGCGGCCCGACCTCGACCATGTCGCGTCATAGCCGTTGAGCAAGGCGTCGGCGTCGATCACATCGCCGCCGATCGAGCCTTCGACCCAGGCCTGCTTGGTGTTGTTGGCGGTCGAGGTGAACACCGCAGGGGTCAGACGCAGCTGGGCGAACTGATTGCTGGCGCTGTTGTTCGACACGTAGAAGTGCAGTTGCTCGACGTTGGTGACGGTGTCCAGACCATCCCCGGCCATCAGGTTCAGGCCCTGGACCTTGTAGGCCGCGCCGTCCTGCGTGACCTTGTAGACCTGGGTGACGGTCGCGCCATCGACCAGCTCGATGAACCAGGCGCCGGCGTCACCGCTCGTCCCGGCCACGGCCCGCAGCGCGCCGACCGTGCCGGCCGGCAGGCGATAACCGGCGATATCGACGCCCGCGCCGCCGTCCAGCGTGTCGTTGCCGGCCTCGCCCGTCAGATAGTCGTCGCCGCCGCCACCGTTCAGGGTGTCGGCCCCAGCGCCGCCGTCGATGTTTTCCTTCCGGTCCGAGCCGTTGACCGTGTCGTCGCCCTCTCCGCCGTTGACGTAGCGGGTCCAGGTCGCGTCCTTGTCCTGGTGGTAGTCGGCGGCGTTGATGATGTCGCCAAACATCGAGCCGAAGACGTTGGCGTTCTTGTTGTCGCCGTTGACGTAGGTGCTGGCCGTCGGGGCGAGGTTGAAGTTCATCCCGACATTGACGCTGTTCTGGCGAACATAGAGGTGCAGCGTCTCGATGCTGCTCAACGTGTCGGTCCCGGCGCCCGCCGCTTGGCCCAGGCCGGTGACCTCGAACGCGCCGGACGGCAGCTTCTTGACGCTGAACAGCCGCTCCGTGGCGGTCCCGTCGCTGATCTCGACGAACCACAGGCCCGCGTCGCCGCCGGTCCCCTGGACCATCCGGAATGTCCCCGGCGTGTCGTCGGCGGCAAAGTAGCCGACGGTGTCGTTGCCCGCGCCGCCGTTCAGCGTGTCGGCGCCGCCGCCGCCACGCAGATAGTCGTCGCCGTCGTTGCCGTTGAGGATGTCGTCGCCGGCGTCCCCGTCCAGGTTGTCGCGATAGGCCGAGCCGTGCAGCGTGTCGTTGCCGGCGCCGCCGCTGATGTAGCGGTTCCAGGTCCCGTCCTTGCCCGGATAGGCGATGTCCATCGTGATGGTGTCGTCGTAGATCGACCCCGTGACGTTGGCGAACTTCTGAGCGTCGTCGGACTGGAACGTCAGGCGCAGATTGACCTGCAAGGTCTTGAGCATCCCGCCCTGGGTGACGTTGACCTGCATCCGTTCGATGCTGGCCAGGGTGTCGACGCCGAAGTCCGCCGCCGGCCCCAGGCCCGTGACCACGACGTCCGTGTTGGACTGACGCGCCAGACGGAAGATCGTCGTGTTGGTCTCGCCATCCACCAGCGTGACCAGCCAGTTGCCGGCCTCGGCGCCGGTTCCCTGCACCAGACGCAGCTGCCCCGCCGTATTGTCCGGCAGGGTGTAGCGGGCGGTGTCTTCGCCCTGGCCGCCGCTGAGCAGGTCATCGCCCGCGCCGCCGACCAGGTAGTCGTTGCCGTCACCCCCGTTCAGGGTGTCGTTCCCGGCGCCGCCATTGAGCGTATCGCTGCCCAGCCCGCCGTTGATCGTATCGACCCCGCTCGTGCCGATGACGGTGTCATTGCCCGCGCCGGCCGTAACCCTGGACGTCCAGACCGCGAAGTCCCGGGTCGGGTGCAGGCCGACGACGTCAATGAAGTCGTCGCCCGGGCCGCCATTGACGCCCGCGATCTTGTTGGGCTCGTCGGCCCAGGGCGCCGGGCCCAGATAGATCGAGGTCCCGTCGCTGGGACGGCCCACGATGTAGAAACGGATCTCCTCGATGGACGTAAGGGTGTCCGTGCCATAGGTCGCCGCATAGGCGCCCAGGGCTTTCACGGTGATGTTGGTCTCGCCATAGGTGACCTGGAACATCGTCTCGGTGCCGCCGCCGTCGACACGCTGGATCAAGGTCTCGTTGGCGTTGGCGCCGGCCACGGCCTGCAGCTTGCCGGTGACGGTGATCTCATAGGCCGCGACATCGCCGTTGGCCCCGCCGAACAGAACGTCATCGCCCGCGCCGCCATTCAGGGTGTCGGCGCCATCGTTGCCATAGATCGTGTCGTTCCCGGCGTCACCGTTCAGGGTGTCGCCATAGGCGCTGCCGTAGACCGTGTCGTCGCCGCCCTTGGCGTTCACGAAACGGCCCCAGGACGCGTCCTTGTCCTGGTGGAAGGTGTTCAGGTTGATGGTGTCGGCGAATTCCGAACCATCGACGCCGACATGATGATTGGGCTCATAGACCCAAGGCGTCGCGCCCAGCTTGAATTCCAGCCACTGGTCGGGAGGATTGGACGAGCCGGTGAAGACCTGGAAGTGCAGCCGCTCGACATTGGTCACCGTGTCCACGCCCAGGTTGGCGGCGATGCCCAGGCCCGTGACCACGGTCGGCGCGCTCGCGCCCCCCGGGACAACCTTGAAGACTCGCTGGACGTCGGCGCCGTTGACGAGCTCGATGAACCAGGCCGCCGCGTCGTCGCCCGTGCCCTGCACGGACCGGAACGTCCCCAGCGTACCGGTCGGCAGGCCGAACGAGGCCGTGTCGTTTCCCGCCCCGCCCTGGATCGCGTCGTTGCCGCCGCCGCCCATCAGATAATCGTCGCCGTCTTCGCCAAACAGCGAGTCGGCGCCGTCATTGCCAAACAGGGAGTCCGCCCCCTGCCCGCCCCGCAGCGTATCGGCGCTGCCCATGCCGTGGATCTGGTCGTCGCCGCCGCCGCCGTTGACCGTGAAGGTCCAGACGCTGGTGTCCTTGCCGCTGTGGAAGTCGGTCAGGTGGATGACGTCGTTGCCGTCGCCGCTGGAGACGCCGCCCTGCTTGTTGACCGTGTCTGCCCACGGGCTGGGACCGAGGACCGGGAGGGCGCCGCCGCGGGGCCGGCCAAAGAGGAACAACCGCAGCTCCGCGCCTTGGCTCCCCGCGCCCACACCCTTGTCGGCCTGGGCGCCCAGGCCGGTCACCTTCACGTTCGACTGGCCGATGGTGATCCGGAACAGCTGCTCGGTGGTCGAGGCGTCGAAGCGCTCGACGATCTTCTCGTTGGCGTTGGCGCCGGCCACGATCCGCAGCTTGCCCGCCATGTCGGCCGGCAGCTCCCACGACGCCGCATCACCGCCAGCGCCCCCGTCGAGGGTATCGTCGCCCGCACCGCCCTTCAGTTCGTCATGACCACCGCCGCCGTTCAGGACGTCGTCGCCGGCGTCGCCGAACAGATGCTCGTTGAAGCCCGTCCCCGTCACCGTGTCGGCGCCGGCGCCGGCGTTGACGAAGCGCTCCCAGCTGGCGTCCTTGCCCTGGTGGTAGCTGGCCAGATCGATGACGTCGGCGCCGTCCGTTCCGTCCACCCCGATGTTGTGGTTCGGCTCATAGACCCAGGCGTTCGGCGCGATCCTCACATTCAGCGACTGGGCGGGGTTGAAGGGGGTATTGGAGACGAAGAACTGCAGCTCTTCGACATTGGTGACGGTGTCCACGCCGAGGTTCGCCGCAACGCCCAAGCCCGTGACGGTCGCCGCGCCCGGCTGGCCGCCCGGGGTGACCTTGAACACCGCCACGCCGGTTCCGCTATTGACCAGCTCGATGATCGTACTGCCGGTGTCGGCGCCCGTCCCCGCCACGGCGCGGAAGGTCCCGGTCGTGCCGGTGGGAAGGCCGAACGCGGCCGTGTCGCGATCCGCGCCGCCGTCGATCGCGTCGGCGCCCTCGCCGCCCATCAGATAGTCGTCGCCCCGTCCGCCGTTCAGCGTATCGGCCCCGCCATTGCCGAACAGCATGTCGTCGCCGTCGCCACCCGTCAGGACGTTGTCGTTCGCGTCGCCGTTGAAATTCGCCATGTCGCTTGCCCGATCCACCGTCGGCGCGCGACAGCTGCCCACCGCCCGCGCCGATCCCCCATACGTCGCCGCGAACACCCGCGGCGGTCGGAGACTAGGCGTCGGCGACGTGAGCCGGCGTCTTCACAATTGTAGAGAGGATGGAGAGAAGCGCGAAAAAGGGGCGGCCCTCTCAGGCGCTCTCGCCCCCGGCGGCGGGGCGCTTCAGCGCGTCCAAGAGCAGATGCGGGTGGCTGTACGAGATGAACCGGCCAGCGTCGGGGATCATGTCGAACCGCGCCTGGGGCAGGACCGACCGCCAGTAGTGGTGGGTTTCGGTCGCATCGTGCATGAAATCGGTCGCGCCGATCAGGAACGTCAGCTTCTGCGAGTTCGGCTGAAGCGCCGGCTTGCCCGAGGTCGCCTGGATCACCTGTTCGCGGACCAGGCCATCGATGCGTCCCTCGCGGAAGGGGATCAGCTTGCGATAGAAATCCATCATCAGGGCCGGATCATCCATGGCCGCCTTATCGGCCGGACTGGCTGAGGTCCATTCGCGCATGATCCCGGCGATGCGCTGATAGCTGGCCAAGGCGGTGATGACGCGAAACACCGACGCCACGGCCCAGGGACGCCTCGCGAACTGACGCTTGAGGTTGGGGATCATGCCGACGGCCTTCTCGCCAGACGCGGAATCCGGCTCCGGCGCGTCGATGACGACCTTCTCGATCAGGTCGGGATAGGCGCGCAGCAAGGCCAGCACGACGTGCACCGGCCCGTGGGCGATGACGGCGACCCGAGACCATCGCATCTGCTCGCAAAGCGCCGCGACATCGTCCGCGCAGCGTTGAAGATAGGCCTCGCCATGGCAATCGGCGGACGCCGGATCGGTGTCGCCATAGCCGGGACGATCCGGCGAAATCGGCCGATAGCCCCGATCCTGCAGCGCGGCGACCAGAGCGCGGTCGACACCCCGGCAGTTCATCGTGTTGTGCAGGATGATGACCGGACGTCCGCCCGCGGGACCATAGTCGCTGGCGACGATCCTGCGACCACGCCCGTCCTCGACGACGAGGGTGCGGCTGAACGGCGGCGGATAGGGCTCGGGAGTCGGAATTTCGCCGGCGACGACGGCCAGGCCCCGCAGATCGGCGAACAGGCGCGCCAGTCCGATGGCGCTCGAGACGCCGGTCGCGGCGAACACCGCCGCCAGCTGCTTCTTCGCCAGGGCCTCGGAAATCCCCAGGACCAGCGCCGCCTCCTTGCGGCTGGCGCCGTCGGCCACCAGACCCGCCAGCCGCCGCTGGGTCACCGACAGCGAAAACAGTTCGCCCATCCCGTGGTCGCTCTCGCCGCTGGCGTCGAGACCCAGGGATCCGACCCCGGCCCAGGTGATCAGGCGCGGAAGATTGGGGGCCCATATCGCCGCCCTGGCCTGCGCCAGATACTCACGGGCGGTGTTGAAACTGACCTTCGCCGCCTTGGCGGCGGCCTTGACGTCACTCTGTTCGTAGAGGGCGATCACGGTTCGGATGACCGCCGGCGACAGCCCGAACGCGTCTCCGAACCGCTCCAGGCGAATGCGCACCCCGGCCGGCGCGAGCCGGCAAATGGCCACCCCCGACTGCGCTCGCACCAGCCGCGCGGGCGGCGAGAGCCACCCCTTCGCGTGGTCGAGCGGCGCCACCGCCACCACGGTCACCGCCCCATCGCGCTCCTCCGCGGAGACGACTTCGTACGAGGTCGCTCGCGGATTGCTCCGGCCGATCTCGATCAGGTTCAAGCGTATCGCCAAGCTGTAGTCGGCGACGAAGCCATGGGGGTCGTCGAGGATCGCGCCATCCCATCCGACGATGCCGACCTCGACCAGGGGAACGCCGGGCTGGACGGTCGAGCGGGGTGACGGCGCCAAGGTCTGCGGCCTGTTGCTGATTGCGACCCGCACAGGACGTCCAGGCGGATCCGACCTGTGCCGCCTGGCTCCCGACTGTCAACGCTGCTCCCCCTACAAATGGGGATGCCCTTCCACGCCGCCTCCCTAAACCTTCTCCGCGACGGCGTATCGAGATCCCTGGGGGCGATCGTGCTGAGAAGTGACGATCATTGGCTTGAGATCAGCGACCTCTTTGGCGCGGCGGCCCTGAGCGGAGATTGGGCCGAGGCGCTGAACGGGTTCGCCGACGGATGCGGCGGCGCGCATGGCCAGTTGATCGGCGTCGGCCCCTCGCCTTCGATCCAGTTCAACCTCTCCCCCCGGCTGGCGGCTGACGACCTGGACGAGTTCGTCGCGATCGGCGGCGCGGATCCGGCCACCAACCCGCGCGTGCGGATGGGTCTGCGCCTGCCCGTGCTCGAAGCCTGGCACGAGGTCGACTGCCTCGACGCGGCCGAGGCCAGCCCGTCCTACGGCGACTTCTGCCGTCGCCACGACATCCCCTATGGCAGCCAGGTGAACCTGGCGCGCGACGCTTCGGGCCTGGTGGGGCTGGCGGTGCTGCGAACCAAGGCCCAAGGCGCGCCGGACGCGGCCGACCGCCGAGCCTTCGAGACCCTGGCGCCGCATGTCCGCGCGGCCGTCAAGCTGCAGCAGGCGCTGGAAGGCCGGGGCGCTCAACTGCTGGCCGGCGCAATGGAGGGGCTGGGCCGCATCGCCTTCGTCTGCGACCGGCACGGCCAGGTCCAGGCCATGACGCCGTCCGCCGAGCAGGCCCTGCACACCGGTCCCCTGAAGCTCCGGCGCGGCCGGCTGGGCGTGGCCAATGCCGCCGCCTCCCATAGGCTGGAGGCCGCGATCGACCGCGCCAGCCGCGGCGCGACTTCCCCGGGCCACCCCTCGGCCGTGACCCTGGCGGCGCCGGGCGACGAGATCGGCGCGCCGACGATCATCGACGTCATCGCCCTTTCTGCGGCGCCCTACGCCCTGGGCTTCGAGCCTCGCGTTCTGGTCGTGGCTCAGGGCGCCGGTCGCAGCCAATCGGACATCGAGCAACTGCTGCAGGCGGCCTATGGCCTGACGGCGGCCGAGGCCCACGTCGCCGCCCGTCTGGGAAATGGCGAAAGCCCCGAAGGCATCGCCCTGGCGCGCCAGGTTTCCGCCGGCACGATCAGGACGCAACTCAGATCCATCTATCAGAAGCTGGACGTGAACCGGCAACTGGAACTCGCCGCTCGCCTCGCCGCCTTCCGCTAGCGGCAGCCAGGAAGCAGACCCTGCCAAGGCCAGCGAAGAGTCGAGACTCAGACACCTCCCGCCGTTCGCCGATCGGTCCACGCCTCACATCAGCGAGATGCCTTGTGATCAGGGCCAGAAACCCTTACGCCACGCGGGACGGGGACGTGGCGGAATGGTAGACGCGCCGGACTTAAAATCCGTTGGAGCAATCCGTGTGGGTTCGAGTCCCACCGTCCCTACCAAAGCCTCCCCGGTTCGCGGCGACCTCGGCTGCCGGCGTCACGCGACTCGCGTAGCTTGATGTCATGGCCGACGTCGCTCCTTCGCCGACCGAACGCATCGCTCGCCTAACGCCGCGCGAGCGCGAATGCCTGGCGCGGGTCGCGCGCGGCTTTTCGTCCAAGGAAATCGCCCAGCAGCTGGGCATATCCCCGGCCAGCGTCGACGTGCGCATCGGCAAGGCCTGCGAGCGGCTGGGCGTGAGCACCCGTCGCGAGGCGGCGCGCCTGTTCTCCGGGCATAGTGATTTTCACGCCTACGAAACGTCCCCACTGACGCCGTCGCCCCCACCGCTCTCTCCTGAGGGCGGCACGGGGGAGATGCATGGACCAGCCGCAGACCAGCAGCGATCGGACGAGAACGGCGAGCCGATTGGCCTCGCGCAGGGTTCTCGAGCACCGACGCTTCCGGACGCGGTTTCCAGGACTTCCGGAGCCGCGACCAGATCTGCCCCGAGACGATTGGCCGAGGACGACGTGGGACCATCTGCAGCGCCAGCTCATCGCCCTTTCGTCCTGTGGCCCGGACGCGGTGGCGGCGATGCTGCGCCCCATCCGGGACGCTCAGGCTGGCAAACCGCCGGAACTGGTTCTGCGCGAGCTTCTGATCGCGGCCTCGATCCTGCTGGACGACGCCCCCCGCCAGGATGGCGAGGGAGGCTGGACCATGACCTAGGCCCCTTCGCCAGCCTGGCGGTCATGGCGCTGTTCGCCATCGTCGCCGCCATCCTCTTCAGTGGTCTGCTGATGGCCGCGCACAGCTTCCTGGTCGCGATCCAGGACTGGCTCTGGCGCATCTTCGGAGCGCGATAAGCGCTCCGAAGCCAGAAGAGACCAGAACCTTACAGGTTCTGGGGGCCCACTGAATCTTCCCGACATTTCGAGAGCACGGCGCGCAGGAGACACGTCCGCGCGACGGGAGAGCTTTGCATGCAACGCAAGATCATCGGGGCGCGCGTCGCCCAGGAACTGTTCGCCGTCGAGACCGCGGTCGAGACCACCTACGGCGCCATGGCCCAGTTCGCCGGCCTGCTGGCCGGCGCCCGCGTCGAGGCCAATCTGTCGGCCGTCTATGGCCAGGAGGTCATGGAAGACGTCAACGCCGCCATGGCCCACCTGCTGCAGGCGCGTCGCGCCCTGGTCAAGGCCCATGGCGGTCTGGCGGAGGTCCGCGACCAGGTCGGCCTGCGCCACGTCGGCTTTGGCGTGCAGGACAAACCGCCGGTTGAAAACCCGCAAGGCCACCTACGCGCGGTAGGTGAATAAGCCACCATAACCGATTAAGCGTTTCACCGGGGCTCGACTCCGGTCAGGATCACGGCGGCATTTCGCGCGACGGAGGGCCGCCGTGTTTCATCAGCTCCTGGGTCAGGCCTCCCTGGCCCTGATGCTCATCGTCTGCGGCTGGGCCCTTTGGCGCGGCGGCAAACCCGAACGCCTGGCGGCGGCGGCGGTGGTCGCCGCCTGGATCGGCACGTCCTTCGTCCTGGACCGTCGCTTTTCCGACATTCAATGGGCGACCCTGGCGGTCGATCTCGCGCTTCTGGCCGCCCTGATCGGCCTGTCCCTGACCTTTCGCCGGCGCTGGCTGCTGGCCGCCAGCGGCTTTCATCTGCTGGGCGTGGCCACCCATGGGGCGATGATGAT
This sequence comes from uncultured Caulobacter sp., assembly GCA_964601775.1. GTDB lineage: Bacteria > Pseudomonadota > Alphaproteobacteria > Caulobacterales > Caulobacteraceae > Caulobacter. The sequence goes on from CAZRPD010000011.1 coordinate 23,192, forward strand.
CGACGACAAGATCCAGGCCGCCCCCTATATCGTCGCCTTGGGCCTGTGGAGCTGCGCCGTCGTCGCCAGCCTGGCTTTCGGCATGGTCACCCTGACCCGCTCTCCCCTCCCCCCGTCTGCGTTCGAGTGAGTAAGCATGGCTGAAGACAACACCCCCCACCCCGTCGACACCCCCGTCGCCCGCCGCCTGCGCATGCGCCGCAAGGACCTGGGCTATTCGCAGCAGTCGCTGGCCGACGCCCTGGGCCTGACCTTCCAGCAGGTGCAGAAGTACGAGGGCGGCGCCAACCGCATCAGCGCCAGCAAGCTGCACGCCACGGCCATGTTCCTGAAGACGCCGATCGGCTTCTTCTTCGAAGGTCTGGACGATCCGGAAGGCGCCGACACCAGCGCCGCGGACCTGGCCAACGAAATGGCCGACTTCTGGTCGCTGTCGGGTGGCCCGGACCTGGCGCGCGCCTATGTGTCGATCCCCTCGACCGGCATGCGCAAGCACCTCGTGGACCTGGCCAAGGCCATCGCCGGCGAGGAATAGACCCCGCTAGGCCGGATCAGCCAGCAGCTCGATGTTGTTGGCCCCGGCCTCGGCCAGGGCGCTGATCAGTTCGCCGACGGCGGCGTCCAGCTCCTCAGGGTCGCGACCGCGCAGCACCAGGTTGGCGCCGTAGACGTCCGGCAGGGCGAAAAACGGATAGCTGCCCAGCGACATGTCCGGATGGGCCTTGGCGACGGCCTCTAGCGGCGCGGCGATCGAACCCTCGCCGGTGCCGGTGACGCGGACGGTCTTGGACAGCACCACCGCCCCGGTGCGCAGGCGCGGCCCCACATCCTCCAGCATGCCGCGCATGATCGCCGGGACGCCGGCCAGCACGAAGACATTGCCCTTCTGGAAGCCGGGCGGGCCCTGGACGGGGTTCTTCACCAGGGTCCCGCCCTCGGGCACGTGGGCCATGCGACGGCGGGCGGCGTTGGGCTCGCCCCAGCGCTCGCGCAGCATGGCCATGATCTCGGGATGCTCGGGCGCGGTGACGCCAAAGGCCTTGGCGATCGAGTCGGCGGTGATGTCGTCGTGGGTCGGGCCGATGCCGCCGGTGGTGATGACGTAGTCGTAGCGCGCCCGCAGGGCGTTGACGGCGTCGACGATGTCCTGCTCGACGTCCGAGACCACCCGCGCTTCGCAGAGATCGACGCCGTAGGTCGCCAGATACTTGGCGATCGCCGACAGGTTCACATCCTGGGTCCGGCCCGACAGGATCTCGTCGCCGATGATCATCACCGCCGCCGTCACGCGCTCGCCCGTTCCGCCCTGGGTGGTCGTCATCGAGTCGATCCCTTATGTCGCCTGTTCGGATTATCGACTTAGGCCCCGCATGCTGCTCCCGCAACCGCTCGTTCATGGCCGCCTGGTCAGCCGCTACAAGCGCTTCTTCGCCGACCTGGTGCTGGACGACGGGCGCGAGATCACTGCCCACTGCCCCAACCCCGGGGCCATGCTGGGCGTGAAGGATCCAGGCCAGGGCGCGTGGGTGTCGTGGTCGGACGATCCCAAGAGGAAGCTGGCCTGGACCCTGCAGTTGGTCGAACAAGACGGCGCGCTGGTCGGGATCAACACCCTGCTGCCCAACAAGCTGGTCGCCGAAGCCCTGGCGCAGGACCTGATCCCCGAACTGTCCGGCTACGCAACCATCCGCCCCGAGGTGAAATACGCCGAGGCCAGCCGCGTCGACTTCCTGCTGACCCACCCCGATCGGCCGCCCTGCTGGCTGGAGGTCAAGAACTGTCACTTCTCGCGCAGCCCGGGCCTCGCCGAGTTCCCCGACTGCAAGGCCGAGCGCTCGACGCGGCATCTGGGCGATCTGGCCGCGCAGGTGGCCCAAGGCGATCGGGCCGTGGCGCTGTTTGTCGTGCAGCGCGAGGATTGCGACGCCTTCAGCGCCTGCGCCGACCTGGATCCGAAGTTCGCGGCGGGCCTGGACCGCGCCGCAGACGCCGGGGTCGAGGTGCTGGTCCATGCCTGCGCCATGTCGACCGAGACCATCAGGATCGGCCGCCGCATCGCCTGGCGGCGGTAACGGCTAGAACACCCCGGCCGGCTTGGCCTCGGACAGGAAGATGATCGGGCGGTTGACGGCGCGCACGCCGCGCGAGGCGGTCCACCAGTTGAAGATCAGCTCGGTGACGAAGGCGTAGACCCGGCACTGGAAGTTGTCTTCCGACGGCGTGATCTTGGTCGACATGTGCGCCAGCAGCGGGAAGAGCCACTCGCAATAGGCGTTCAGGGTCTGGCGCTTGGTGATGAACATGCACCAGAAGTGCAGCGGGTGGACCTCGTTGAAGAACTTCACGAAGCCGTCGTATTCGTCGGGATAGATCTCGGCCAGGGCCTCCAGCAGGCCGTTCCAGTCCTCCTCGCGATAGACGCCCTTCCACCAGGCCGCGCCGGCGAACTCGACCGGGATCATGGCCGGCAGGATCATGTCGCACATGTTGAGCTCGAAATCGTACAGCGAGCCGGTGGGGTTCTGGTTGAGCAGGACCTGGGCCATCGGCACGTCGACGCTGACGCCCTTGTACTGGTCGGCCGGCCACAGGGTGGGCGAGAAGAAGCGGCGGTAGTGGCACCAGCCGACCTTTTCCTCGGTGGTGTTCTTCCACACCCAGTAGAGGCCGCTGAGCTCGCCGTAGTTGCGGTTCAGGTGCGAGATGTTGTCGCCGGTGTCGTCGCGCAGGAAGCCGGGCCAAGCCTCTTTCCCCAGCGAACCGGTCTGGATCTTCTCGAGATAGGGCGCAGTCGGCTGCTCGGTCAGAATATGACTGGCGACATAGGTCTTGAGCATGGGTTCCCCGAGGCTGACGCCACACAATCCGGGTATCATGATTCCCGAATCGTCGGTTTCCGAGCGGGGGATGCTCTTGACCAAGCTGATCATACTGGCGGGCGGCCTGGGCACGCGACTGGCCGAGGAGACGGAGGTCCGTCCCAAGCCGATGGTCGAGATCGGCGGCATGCCGATCCTGTGGCACATCATGAAGCACTACGCCCAGCACGGCGTGCGCGAGTTCGTCGTGTGCCTGGGCTACAAGGGCTATGTGATCAAGGAGTACTTCGCCAACTACTTCATGCACCAGGCGGACGTGACCTTCGACCTGGCTCAGAACAAGCTGACCGTCCACGACGGGCGAGCAGAGGACTGGCGGGTGACCCTGGTCGACACGGGCGCGGCCACCATGACCGGCGGGCGCCTGAAGCGGGTGGCCAGGCACCTGGGCGACGAACCCTTCTGCATGACCTATGGCGACGGCGTGGGCGACGTGGACATCACCGCCCTGCTGGCCGCGCACAAGGCCGGCGGCCGGATGGCGACGGTCACGGCCGTCAAGCCGCCCGGCCGCTTCGGCGCGCTGGACATGGACGACGAGGGCCATGTCGCCGGCTTCGTCGAGAAGCCGCGCGGCGATGGCGGCTGGATCAATGGCGGCTTCTTCGTCCTGGAGCCGGGCGTGCTGGACTATATCGACGGCGACGACAGCATCTGGGAGCAGCAGCCCCTGCAGGGCCTGGCGCGCGACGGCCAGCTGAAGGCGTTCCGACACGAGGGCTTCTGGCAGCCGATGGACACGGTGCGCGACCGCCTGCACCTGGAGGAGCTGTGGTCCAGCGGCCAGGCGCCGTGGAAGACGTGGTGACGCCCTCCCCCGATTTCTGGCGCGGCCGGCGGGTTCTGCTGACCGGCCATACGGGCTTCAAGGGCGCGTGGCTGACCCTGTGGCTGACCCGGCTGGGCGCGCAGGTGCATGGCCTGTCCCTGGCCCCGCAGACGCCGCGCGACCTGTGGGCGGCCGCGCGCCTGGAGCGGCTTGGAACGACGACGCTGGGCGATATTCGAGACCCGGCGGTCGTGCAGGCAGCGTTCGATGCGGCCCGGCCGCAGGTGGTGATCCACATGGCCGCCCAGGCCCTGGTCCAGGCCGGCTACGAGGATCCGGTCGGCACCTTTGCGACCAACGTCATGGGCACGGTCAACCTGCTGGAGGCCGCGCGCTGCGCGCAAGGCCTGGAGGCCTTCGTCAACATCACCAGCGACAAGGCCTACGAGAACCGCGAGCAGATCTGGGCCTATCGCGAGGACGAGCCGATGGGCGGGGCCGATCCCTACAGCGCGTCCAAGGGCTGCGCCGAGCTGGTGGCCTCGTCCTGGCGGCGGTCGTTCCTGAAACAGGGCGGGCCTTGGCTGGCCTCGGCCCGGGCCGGCAATGTCATCGGCGGCGGCGACTGGGCGGCCGACCGGCTGGTGCCCGACTGCGTGCGGGCCTTCACCGACGGCCGCGAGGTGCTGATCCGCAACCCGCTGGCCACGCGGCCCTGGCAGCATGTGCTGGAACCGCTGAGCGGCTACCTGGTCCTGGCCCAGGCCCTGGTCGAGCAGGGCCAGACGGCGGCCGAGGGCTGGAACTTCGGTCCGGCCGACGCCGACGCCTGGACGGTGGCCCAGGTCGCCGATCGCCTGGCGGCCTTGTGGGGCGATGGCGCGCGCTGGGCCCAGGATCCGGCCGGCTGGCCGCACGAAGCGATGCTGCTGCGCGTGGATCCGACCAAGGCCCGGCCGCGGCTGGGCTGGCGGCCGCGGCTGACGGCGGCGCAGGCGCTGCAATGGTCGGTCGACTGGTACCGCGCCGAGGCGGCGGGCGCCGACGTCGCTGCGCTCACCGAGGGCCAGATCGAGGCCTACGAAGCGCTGGCCTAGACCGGCGTCGCCCAAGCCTCGAGCGGCGGCAGGGCGCGGTCGCGGTCGGAGACCACGAAGTCCTGCCCCGGCCAGTCGAACCCGATGCTGTCGAACCGCACGCCGGTGTCGTGGGCGGGGCTGTGGACGCTGGTCACCGCGTACAGCAGCACCGCGTCATCGCTCAGCGCCAGGAAACCGTGGGCGCAGCCGCGCGGGATGTAGAGGCCGGTCCCCTCCCGCCCGTCGAGCTCGCGCGCCGTGATCTGGCGATAGGTTGGCGAGCTGGCCCGCAGGTCCAGCGCCACATCCAGCACCCGGCCCGTCACGCACAGCACCAGCTTGTCGTGGTCGTGCGGCGGGACCTGCAGGTGCATGCCCCGGATCACCCCCGCCCGTGAGCTGGACCAGAAGAGCTCGGGATAGTCGGTCGGCAGGCCGTGCTCGGCGAAGGTCGGGGCGTGGAACGCCTTGATGAAGCCGCCGCGCAGGTCGTGGGCGCTGAACGGCCGCACGAAGCGCACGCCGTCGACCTCGGTGTCTTCAAGCCGCATGGGCCGCCTCGTCCAGCAGGGCGCGCAGGCCCGTCTCAAGGCCGATCCGCGGCGTCCAGCCCGGCAGGATCTCGCCGCGCCAGGGCGTCATGACCTCGCGGTCGCGATAGGGCCGCGCGCCCCACTCGACCGGAACCGGCTTGCCGGCCAAGCCCTCCAGCGTCTCGACGAGGCCGCGCAGGGTGACTTCTTCAAGGCCGCGCACGGCGAAGGCGCCGCCGGCTTCACGCGCCAGGGCGATGCGCACCGCCTCGACCACGTCGTCGACATGGACGGGATTGAGCACCTGCTCGCCCGGCGACAGCGCCATCGCCCGACCCGAGGCCATCGCCGCGATCAGGGCCGAGACCAGCTTGCCGCGCCGGTCGCGCGGGCCGTAGGTGTCCGACAGCCGAAGGGTCACGACCCGCAGGCCGGCGGCGTCGGCATAATAGGCGGCCAGGTCCTCGAACGCCTGCTTGGTGGCGGCGTACAGCGAGACCGGGCGATAGCCGTCGGTCTGGTAGTGCTGCCAGGCGGTGCCGAAGTTCACCAGCCGGGTGACCCCCTCGCGCGCCAGGGCGTCCAGCAGCTGCAGGCCAAAGCGCAGATTGGCCTCGACCAGGGCGTCGATGTCGCCTGGCGCGTGGACGGCGGTGAACTTGGAGGCGACATGGACGGCCGCGTCCGGCGCAGCCTGGCGCACCAGGGCGTGAAGGCCTTCCGTCGAGCCGTCGTGGACTAGGACCTGCGCGCGCGGGTCGAGGTCGGCGGTCGAGGCGCCCGGCCGCAGCACGGCGAACACCTGCTGGCCGTCGTCCAGCAGCCCGCGGGCCAGATGGCCGCCCACGAAGCCGGAGGCGCCGGTCAGCAGGATGCGGCTCACGCCGGGATCTTGGCGTGCTGGGCGACGAAGGCGCGCAGGGTGTCGGCCATGAAGTCAAGGTGGTCGACGCCTAGGCCCGGATAGATCCCGACCCAAAAGGTGCGGTCGACGACGATGTCGGCATTGGTCGTGGCGCTGGCCAAGCGATGCGGCCGGCCCTGCATGTAGGGCTGGCGCAACAGGTTGCCGCCGAACAGGAAGCGGGTGGCGATCTGCTTGTCGTTCAGGTGGCGCACCAGGGCGTCGCGGGTGAACGGCGCATCCTCGCGCAGGGTCAGCAGGAAGCCGAACCACGACGGGTCGCTGCGCGGCGTGGCTTCCGGCAGGATGAAGAACGGCTCGAGGTCGGCCAGCTGGGTCTTCAGATAGTTGAAGTTGTCGCGGCGCGCGGCCACGAACCCGTCCAGGCGGTCCAGTTGGGCCAGGCCCACGGCGGCCTGCATGTCGGTGATCTTCAGATTGTAGCCGAGATGCGAGTAGACGTACTTGTGGTCGTAGCCATAGGGCAGGTCGCCTAGCTGCCAGTCGAACCGGCGCTTGCAGGTGTTGTCCATGCCCGGCTCGCAATAGCAGTCGCGGCCCCAGTCGCGGATCGACTCCATCGCCCGCCGCACGGTCGGGCTGGAGGTGTAGACCGCCCCGCCCTCGCCCATGGTGATGTGGTGGGCCGGATAGAAGCTGAGCGTGCCGACGTCGCCGATCGTGCCGACCAGCTTGCCGTCATAGGTGGCGCCCAGGGCGTCGCAGCAGTCCTCGACGACCCACAGGTTATATTTCTCGGCCACCCGCATGACCTCGTCCAGGGCGAACGGGTTGCCCAGGGTGTGGGCGACCATGATCGCGCGGGTCCGCTCGCTGACGGCGCCCTCGATCAGGGCCGGATCGATGTTGTAGGTCGGGATGTCGATGTCGACGAACACCGGCGTCAGGTTGTTCTGCAGGATCGGGTTGACCGTGGTGGGGAAGCCCGTCGTGGCGGTGATCACCTCGTCGCCGGGCTTCAGGGCGCGGTCGCCGTGCATGTGCGAGGTCAGGCCGGTCAGCGCCACCAGATTGGCCGACGAGCCGGAATTGACCGTCAATACGCCCTTGCGCATCACGCCCAGATACTTGGCCAGCCGCTGCTCGAAAGCGGTGTTGAAGCGGCCGGCGGTCAGCCAGAAGTCCAGGGCGGAGTCCACCAGGCTGGCCATCTCGGGCGCGCCGTACACCTTGCCCGAGACCGGCACGGGCGACTGGCCCGCGGCGAAGGGCTTGGGCGCGTGGGCCAGTTCGGCATAGCGGGCCGTGAGCGCGAGGATCTGCCGCCGCAGGTCCTGAGCTTCGTCGATGTCGGTCAAGGGGCGCGCTCCGTCGGTCTTGCCTACAGCGTAAGCGGGAATCACGAGGCGACAAAGGCGGGCGAGCCCTGCTCACCTAACAGCGATTTAAGCTGCAATCGCCGTGGTGTCGGTTACCCATGCGTCGGTTACGCGGAGTGGGGATCGCATGAAGAGGACCGTCCTGGCCGTCGCCGCCGTGGCGCTGACCTTGTCGGCCTGTGGCCGCGCCGATCCCAACAAGCCCGAAAGCGGCATGATGATCGGCCTGCGCGCGATCTTCGCGTTCAAGGCCTGCAGCGGAAAGCTGGAAGAGCGCTTTGGCCTGAACAAGCTGTCCAGCGTCAATTCCAACGACATGGACCCCGCGCCGACCGGCAAGCCCGGCGAGTGGGACGTCAAGTTCACCGCCGACCTTACCGAGAAGGACAGCGGCCGGGTCACCCGCTACAAGGGCGTCTGCCATGTGCGCCGCGACAGGCCCACGACCCTGGACGCCGCCTTCGTCAAGGAGGTCCGCCCGGCCCGCGACACGGTGAGGCGGATCAATCCGTGACGCGTTCAAAAGGGGTCCGGGGTTGAAATCCGTGCTAGGATCGCGAGATACGCCCTGAACATTCTTGATCGCCGTCCTCGCGCGGCGGCGACGCCCGAGTAGAGCATGACCTTGGACAACACCCTCGAGATCGAAGCCGAAACCCGCACGGGGCAGATCAAGCTGCACAAGCCGGAAGACTTCGAGGGCATGCGCAAGGCCGGCAAGCTGGCCGCCGAATGCCTGGACATGCTGATCCCGCACGTGCAGCCGGGCGTGTCGTCGGACCACCTGGACACCCTGGCCCGCGAGTTCATCCTCGACCACGGCGCCCTGCCCGCCTGCCTGTACTATCGCGGCTATCCCAAGACGGTCTGCATCTCGCGCAACCACGTCGTCTGCCACGGCATCCCGGGCGAGTGGTCGATGAAGGAAGGCGACATCGTCAATATCGACGTCACCGTCATCGTCGACGGCTGGCACGGCGACACCTCGCGCATGTACGGCGTCGGCGAGGTCGGCCCGCGCGCCCGTCGCCTGGTCGAGATCACCTATGAAGGCATGAAGCGCGGCCTGGACGCGGTGAAGCCGGGCGCGACGCTGGGCGACATCGGCTTCGCCATCCAATCTTACGTCGAGGCTCAACGTTGCTCGGTCGTCCGCGACTTCTGCGGCCACGGCCTGGGCAAGGTGTTCCACGACGCCCCCAACATCCTGCACTTCGGCCGTCCGGGCCAGGGCGCGGTGCTGAAGCCCGGCATGTTCTTCACCGTCGAGCCGATGGTGAACTTAGGGAAGCCGGCCGTGAAGGTGCTGAACGACGGCTGGACCGCCGTGACCCGCGACAAGTCGCTGTCGGCCCAGTGCGAACACTCGATCGGCGTGACCGAAGACGGCTACGAGGTCTTCACCGCCTCGCCCGCCGGGCTGTTCCAGCCGGCGATCCTGGGCGGGTGATCCTCACTGCGTCCTTCGAGGCTCGCCTGACGGCGCGCACCTCAGGATGAGGGATTTACCGACTTCCTCATCCTGAGGCGCCCGCGAAGCGGGCCTCGAAGGACGCACTACGCCTCTAGACAACCCTGACGCGATCACCTCACTATCCCTCGCCAGAGTTTGCGGGGACGGCATGGTCAGCGTCAAAGCCTTGGGCGTGTCCGACGCGACGCCGGTCGAGGCGTTGGCAGGCGAGGCGCCAGTCGTCGCCAAACCCGCCCGCAAATCCGCCCACGCCCACCACGCCGGTCACCGAGACCGCCTGCGCCAGCGGGCCAAGGTCGGCGGCCTGGTCGCCCTGCCCGACTACGAGCTGCTGGAGCTCTATCTCTTCCGGACCTATCCGCGCGGCGACGTCAAACCGCTGGCCAAGACCTTGCTGGCCCGTTTCGGCTCGCTGGGCGCGGTGCTGGGCGCAACCATCGAGGAGCTGGCCACGGTGCCGGGCGTCGGCGAGACGGCGGCCATGGATATCAAGCTGCTGCACGAGGCGACCTTGCGGGCCGGCCGCGACAAGATCGCCAAGCGGCCGGTGATCAGTTCCTGGAGCGCCCTGCTGGGCTATGTCCGCGTGGCCCTAGCCAACGAGTCGCGCGAGCAATTCCGCGTCCTGTTCCTGGACAAGAAGAACCAGCTGATCGCCGACGAGGTAATGAACCACGGCACGGTCGACCACGCGCCGGTCTATCCGCGCGAGATCATGCGCCGGGCGCTGGAGCTGTCGTCCAGCAATATTATCATTTGTCATAACCACCCCTCCGGCGACCCGACCCCGTCGCGGCCCGATATCGACATGACCAAGCAGATCGTCGAGGCCGGAAAAGCCCTGAAGATCGCCGTTCATGACCATCTGGTGGTCGGTCGCGAGGGCGTGGCCAGCTTCAAGGCCCTGGGCCTGATGTGAACGCTTGACGCCCCCGTCGCCAACGCTGAGCTTGGCGCCTCAAATCTGTTGGGGAGTTTCAATGCGTCGCCTGCTCACCGTCCTGCTCGGCTCGGCCGCCCTGCTCGGGTCCGTCTCCATGGCCCACGCCGCTGACAAGAAGACCCCGGCCAAGCCGGCGCCCGCGTCTTCTGGAGTGTCCAAGGCGATCAAGACGCTGCACGACAGTTTCCTGACCCTGGACACCCACCTGGACACCCCGACCCACTTCGCCCGCCCCGGCTGGGCCATCACCGACGCCCACGAGGTCGAGCACGACTTCAGCCAGGTCGACCTGCCCCGTATGAACGAGGGCGGCCTGGATGGCGGCTTCTTCGTCATCTACACCGGCCAGGGCGACCTGACGGCGAAGGGCTATGAATACGCCCGCGACTACGCCCTGCACCGCGCCGTCGAGATCCGCGAGATGCTGGCCGCCAATCCGGGCCAGTTCGAGATCGCCCTGACCGCCGACGACGCCCGCCGCATCGGCAAGGCCGGCAAGAAGTTCGCCTTCATCAGCATGGAAAACAGCTGGCCGCTGGGCGAGGACCTGACCCTGCTGGAGACCTTCTACAAGGAAGGCCTGCGGATGGCCGGCCCGGTCCACTTCCGCAACAACCAGCTGGCCGACAGCTCGACCGATCCCAAGGGCAAGCTCTGGAACGGCTATTCGCAGCTGGGCGTGCGCTGGGTGGCGGAAGCCAATCGCCTGGGCATCGTCATCGACGTCAGCCATGCCAGCGACGACATCGTCGACCAGTCACTGGCGCTGTCGAAGGCCCCGATCATCGCCTCGCACTCGGGTCCGAAGGCGATCTACGACCACCCGCGCAATCTCGACGACGCACGCATCAAGAAGATCGCCGACGCCGGCGGCGCGATCTGCATCAACTCGATCTACCTGACTGACACCACCCCCAGCCCCGAGCGCAAGGCCGCCCTGGAACAGCTGGGCCGCGGTCCGGACCTGAAGACGGCGACGCCGGCGGCGGTAAAGGCCTATGCCGACAAGAAGGCGGCGATCGACAAGGCCCATCCGGCGGTGCGCGGCGACTTCGACCTGTTCATGAAGAGCATGCTGCACGTGCTGAAGGTGGCCGGTCCCAAGGGCGTCTGCGTAGGCGCCGACTGGGACGGCGGCGGCGGCATGGACGGCTTCGAGGACATCACCGACCTGCCCAAGGTCACCGCGGCGCTGAAGACGGCGGGCTATAGCGACGCCGACATCGAGGGCATCTGGAGTGGGAATGTCCTGCGGATCGTCGCGGCGGCGCAGGCCGCGGCGGAGAAGAAGTAGGAGCTAGACTAGATCCTCCCCCGCGTTGCGGGGGAGGTGGCCCAGAGGGCCGGAGGGGGCTAACGCGGCATACCTCCAGCTCGCCCCTCAGTCGCTCCGCGACAGCTCCCCCGCAACGCGGGGGAGCATCTTTCTCGCCGCCCAGACCCGCCACCCCATCAGCACCACAAACACCGCACCGTAGACCAGCGGCGGCCGATGATCGGCCTTCACCAGCAGGTAGTAGTGGGCCACGCCCAGCGGTACGATCGCATAGATCAGCCAGTGCAGCCGCTGCCACGCCGCCCGGCCCATCCGGATCACCCAGCCGTTCGTCGAGGTCACCGCCAGCGGGATCAGCAGCACGAAGGCCAGCATGCCCAGGGTGATGAAGGGCCGCTTGAGGATGTCCTTCCACAGCTGGCCAAAGTCGAAGAACAGATCGACGCCGATGTAGCTGAACAGATGCAGCGTCACATAGGCGAAGGCGAACAGCCCGATCGTCCGCCGGAAGCGCACCAGCCGCGGCTGCTTCAGGATCCGCGCCGCCGGGGTAATGGCCAGGCCGACCAGCAGCAGTCGCAGACCCCAGACGCCCAGCTGGCGGATCAGGGTCTCGATCGGATTGGCGCCGAGATCGCCCGCAAAGCCCCGCCACGCCAGCCAGACCAGCGGCGCGAAACAGGCCAGCCAGACGCCGGCATAGACCGCCCGATCCCGAAGCTTCGAAGGCCGCGCCATCAGTAGAACCGCTTCAGGTCCATCCCGCGGTAAAGGTCCGCCACCCACTCGCCATAGCCGTTGAACGGCAGGGTCTCGCGGCGGCGGAATTCGCCCAGCCGCCGTTCGGAGGCCTGCGACCAGCGCGGATGGTCCACGGCTGGATTGACGTTGGCGTAGAAGCCGTACTCGCGCGGGGCCAGCTTGTTCCAGGCCGTGGCCGGCGGCTTCTCGGTCAGGGTGATGCGCACGATCGACTTGCCGCCCTTGAAGCCATATTTCCACGGCACGACCAGCCGCAGCGGCGCGCCGTTCTGGTTGGGCAGCACGTCGCCGTAGAGACCGACCGCCATCAGGGTCAGCGGGTGCATGGCTTCGTCGATGCGCAGCCCTTCGACATAGGGCCAGTCCAGAATGCCCGAGCGCTGGCCCGGCATCTCGGACGGCCGCCGCACGGTCTCGAAGGCCACGTACTTGGCCTTGGAGGTCGGCTTGACCGTCGCAAGCAGATCCTTCAGCGGAAAGCCGACCCACGGGATCACCATCGACCAGCCCTCGACGCAGCGCATGCGATAGATGCGCTCCTCCAGCTTGTTGCCGCCGATCAGGTCCTCAATCCCCACCGTGCGCGGGGCCTCGCAGGCGCCGTCGATGCGCACCGTCCACGGACGCGGCTTGAACCGCCCGGAGTTCTCGGCCGGATCGCCCTTGTCGACGCCGAACTCATAGAAGTTGTTGTAGCTGGTGACGTCCTTCAGCGGCGTTGCCTTCTCGGTGGTCGAGAAGCCCTTGGAATAGGCCAGGCTCGCCCGCGCCTGCCCCGCGACGCCGGCCAGGCCCAGCCCGGCCAGGCCCGCCATCAGGGTTCGGCGCTTGAGATAAAGTCCCTGGTCGGTGACGTCGTTGTCGGTCAGGTCGGGGGCGTGGCGGATCAGCATGGCTCAGTTCTCCGCCTGCCGTCCGGCGAGATTGCGGCGGGGCGCATAGACCTTCGACAAACCCTGCGCCAGCACCACCCGTTCCGCCGGCGACAGGGTGGCGGCATAGGCGGCCAGGGCGGCCTCGACATTGGCCCGCGCCTGGCTGTCCGAAGCCCGGGCGCTGGCCAGGCGACGGCCGACCTCGGCGGGATCGAAGCCCGGCGCGCGCATCGCCGCCAGCGCCGCCTGGCGCTCGGCGCGGGCTTGGCGGGTGATCGGCTGGTTCTTCTGGTTGGCCCCGCGCAGGGCTTGGCGCAGCGCCTTGCGGCTTTCGGGCGACAACTGATCCCCGGCCCGCCACAGCGGCGTACGGGCCGGGCGTTCTTCGAGAGGCCGTTGCGCGACAACAGGAGGCGCCGGCGCGGCGGCTGGGGGCGCGACCTGAACGGGCGCCGGCGGGGCGAACTGCACCGGGGGCGCGACTGGCTTCTCGGCCAAACGCACATAGACCGCGCCGGCCACGCCGCCGATCAGGAACACATTCAGGGCCGCCGAGACGATCAGGCCGACCAGCAGCGGGCGGGACAGGCTCATAGCGCGACAGGCTCCTCAAGAGCGTCCTGCAGGTCGGCGGTGAAGTCGACGGCGGTGACGGTCTCGGCCTGGGTCACGGCCGCGGGCGCCTGAACCTGGCTGCCGATCGAAACCCCAGCCATCACCCCGGCAAAGGCGGCGGCCGACAGACCCAGCGCCGCGCCCAGGCCGACGATCCAGCGGCGGGCGGTGTTGGCCGGCTGCGGCGCGGCGGCGATCAACCGGCCCAGCAGGGCGGCGTCGGGACGCTGGGCGGGCGCCAGGTCCAGCAAACGATCCAGGTCGGCGGCCTGCGCCAGCACGGCGCCAAGGCGCTGGGGCTGCGCAGCCAACAGCGCGCGAGCGGCCTCGCGCTCGCCCTCCGGCCAGCGGGCGATCTCGCCGCCATAGGCGCCGGCCAGATCCTCGAAGCGTTCGAAGGTCATCATCGGCTCATTCCTCCCCCTTCAAGTCGGCCAGTGAAATCTTCAAGGCCCGCCGTCCCCGCCCCAGCAAACTCTCCAGCGCCTCGACGCTGACGCCCATCAGGGCGGCGGCCTCGATATTGCCCAGGCCCTGGTGATGACACAGCACGATCGCCTCGCGCTGCCGGGCCGGCAAAGCCGCCAGCGCCGCCTCGACCCGCTTGCTCAGGTCCGCCCCGATCAAGCCGGCGTCCGGCGCCGGGCCGGGGGCGGCCCCGTCGGGCGGCTGGGCGCGGGACACCCCCCGCGGTGGACCCAGACGGGCCGAGCAGAGGGATCGGGCCACCCGGTGCAGCCAGGTGTCGAACCGCGCCTGCCCCGGCGTCCACCCGCGCGCCTGTTTCCAGGCCCGCAGGAAGGTCTCCTGGGCCACGTCCTCGGCTTCGCTGGCGTCGTTCAGCAGCCGCCGGGACAAAGCGAGAATGCGCGGCAGGCGGCGATCCAGCAGGGTGCGCACGGCCAAGGCCTCGCCTCGCCCCACCCCCGCCAGCAAGGCTTCGTCGGGATCGTTCCCGTCCGTGGCCAATCGTCAACCCGCCGCGCCTGTCGTCATCAGATCCCGACCTTGGCCTTGCCCGGCTTGGCGCTCAACTCCTCCAGCGTCAGGACGCCGTCATTGTTGGCGTCCATGCGCTTGAAGCGCCACGCCAGCACGGCGTCGGCCTCAGTGCGCGTCAGGAAGCCGTCCTTGTCCTTGTCGAAGCGCGCGAACATCCGCTCGGCCCGCTTGCCGGCCTTGGTGGCGGCCGCAGCGACCTTGGCGTTCTGCTTGCGGAAGGCCTCGAACTCCTCGCGCGAGATCTTGCCGTCCTTGTCGGTGTCCAGCCGGGCGAACATCTTGTCGCCGTTCTTGGCCTGGAACTGCTCCAGGGTCATGCCCTGGGGTTTCTCGGCGGTTTGGGCCAGGGCCGGAGCGGCCACGGCGAGCAGCGCGCCGGCGGCGATCAGAGTGCGTACGAACATCGGTCAAAGGTCTCCAGCGGATCGTCCCTGTAACCTTGAACGCGCAGAGCCTCCGATTCCGTCGCGCCTTTCGTCTAACCTTTCACCACCGCCTTGTAGGCCGCGCGCGCTTCGGCCTTGGCCTTGGCCAGCTTGGGTTTCAGCGACTTGAACTGGGCGACGCCGCCGGCGCGGGCCAGCAAGGTCTTGAAGGCCTTGGGTTCGGCCTCGACGTCGTGGCCGTCTTCCAGGGCGACCTTGATCAGTTGGGAGAGATCCTGCTCCAGCCGCCAGGCCGACTCCAGCCGCGCCAGGGCGCCGTCGTCGGCCAGACCCGCCGCGCGGAAGGCCGCCAGCGCCTCGCCGGTGTTCTGGGCCAGCGGGCCGCCGTCGGCCGCGTGGGCCAGCTGCAGGAACTGGGCGGCGAACTCGATGTCGACCAGGCCGCCGGGATCCAGCTTCAGGTCCCAGTCGCCCTTGCCGGGGCGTTCGTCTTCCATCAGCTGGCGCATCTCGACGACGTCCCTGGCGACGATGGCGCGGTCGCGGGGCCGGCGCAGGGCCGCCTGGATCGCGCCCTCGGCCTGGGCCTTAAAGTCCGGCGAGCTGGCCCAGATCACCCGGGCGCGGGTCAGGGCCAGGAACTCCCAGGTCTCGGCCTCGCGCGCGTAATACTCCTCGAACGCCCCGAAGCTGACCGCCACCGGCCCCTTGGCCCCGGACGGCCGCAGCTTCATGTCGACCTCGTAGAGGGTCCCCTCGCTGGTCGGCGCCGACAGGGCCGAGATCAGCCGCTGGGTGAAGCGGGCGTAGAAGACCTCGGCGCTCCAACCCTTCTCGGCCGACATCGCCGCGGGATCGTCGGCGACATAGACGGTCATCAGGTCGAGGTCGGACTTGGCGGTCATCTCGCGCGAGCCGGCCTTGCCCAGGGCCACCACCGCCACCTGGCCGGGGAAGGCGCCGCCCAGGCGTTCGGTCTCCAGCAGGGCCGCCGGGGCCAGGCCGCCGACGATCAGGTCGCCCAGCTCGGCGAAGGCCCGGCCGATATCGCGGGCGTCGGCGCTGCCGCTCATCACCCGCACGCCGATGCGGAAGCTCTGGTCGCGGAACAGCCGTCGCGCCGCGTCCATCGCCCCTTCGAAGTCGGCCGGGTCCCACGGCGCGACCGCCGGGGTCTCGATCGGGCCGAAGAAGCTGGGGTCCAGCAGGGCGTCCAGCGCGGTCGGCCGCTTGGCCATGGTCTGGGCCAGGCGCGGTGCGAAGGCCATGACCTCGACGATCAGCTCGAACAGCCGGGGCTGGGCCAGGAACAGCGACTGGATCTGCACGCCCGACGACAGGGTCGCAAAGAAGTCGGCGAAGCGGTTGAAGGCCTGGTCCGGCGCGCCGGTGGCGTTGGCGGCGTCCAGCAGGCGGGGCGCCAGGCGGGTGAAAAGCTCGCGGCCCCGCTCGGTGCGGGTGGCGGCGATGTGGCCGTGGTGCCAGCCGCGGATGGTGGCGGCCACGCGCTCGGGCGACGAGAAGCCCATGCGCTTGAGGGTGGCCAGGGTTTCGGGGTCGTCCTCGACGCCCGTGAAGACCAGGCTGCCGAACCGCGAGGACAGCTCCTCCTCGCCGGCGAACAGGCGGCCGTAGCGCTGGTTGACGCCCTTGAGAATCTTGCCGACGGCGGCGTCGAAGGTCCGCAGATTGTCCTGCCCCCACAGGGCGGCGACCTTCTTGCGGTCGGCGTCGGACTCCGGGAGCTTGTGCGTCTGGTCGTCGGCGATCATCTGGGCGCGGTGCTCCAGCGCCCGCAGGTCCTGATAGGCCTGCGTCAACCAGGCGGCGTCCTCGTCGGTGACATGGCCGGCGGCGGCCAGGGCCTTCAGGGCGTCCAGGGTGCGCGGGCTGCGCAGGTCGGGCTGGCGGCCGCCCAGGATCAGCTGCTGGGTCTGGACGAAGAACTCGATCTCGCGGATGCCGCCGCGCCCCAGCTTCAGGTCCGCGCCCTTGGCGGTCAGGCGGTCGTCGACCTTGTAGGTATGGATCTGGCGCTTGATCGAGTGGATGTCGGCGATGGCCGCGAAGTCCAGGTTCTTGCGCCAGATGAACGGCTGCAGCTCGGCCAGGAACGCCTCGCCCTGGGCCAGGTCGCCGGCGGCGATGCGGGCCTTGATGTGGGCGGCGCGCTCCCAGTTCTGGCCGACGTTCTCGTAGTAGTCCAAGGCCGCGTCGACCGGCATGGCGGGCGGGGTCGAGGACGGATCGGGGCGCAGGCGCAGGTCGATGCGGAAGACATAGCCGTCACCGGTGCGCTCCTGCAGGATCCGGCCCAGGTGGTTGGCGATCCGCACCGCCACGCCCTGCGGCTCGTGCCCCTCGGCGACCGGCAGCTTTTCGGGCGCGTAGAAGATCGAGAAGTCGATGTCGCTGGAATAGTTCAGCTCGAACGCGCCGTGCTTGCCCATGGCGATGCAGAACAGACCCGGCGCGGGGCCGGCCTCTCCCTCCCCCACGTGGGTCAGGGCGCCCCGGTTGACCTCCTGGCGCACGGCCTGGGCCAGGGCCGCGCCCAAGGTGGCGTCGGCGAAGCGGGTCAGGGCGCCGGTCACCTGGTCCAGGTCCCACACGCCCGACAAGTCGCACAGCGCCGTGAGCAGGTGCAGGTCGGCTTTCAGCTCGCGCAGCACCCGCCGGGCGGTCTCGAAGTCCGGCTCGGCGGCGACGGCCTTGGCGGCGGTCAGGACCGCGGCCAGGGTCGCGTCCGGATCGCCCTCCAGCAGCCGCGCCAGGCGCTGGCCGTCGCGGCGCGCCAGGCTGGCCAGGTAGGACGACGCGGCGAACACCGGGGCAAGGGCCGGCCAGACGGGATCGATCCCGGCCATGGCCTCGCCGGCCCGCTTGGCGATCGCCTCGTGCGCCCGCTCGGCGGCCTTGGCGTCGAGGATGGGACCGCAGGGAACGAGGCGTGGCGCGAGGCGAGTCATAGCCGCACCGTGACCCGGCCAGCGATGCGCGACAAGAGTCCGGCTTGACGTTGTAATTTACAGTTGTAACCATCGCATCTGAGGAAACGGCCAAGGCAGCCTTCGCATGATCGAGCTCTTCGCCCTCGCGCTGATCCGCGCCCAGCTGGCCGCCGCCGCCGCGGTGCTGCTGGTCGTGATCCTGCGGCCGTCCGCTCGGCGGCTGTTCGGGCCGCGCCGAGCCTATGGCCTGTGGATCATCACGCCGGCCGCCGCGGCCGCCGCCTTCTTCCCCAGCCTCGCCGAGACAATGAACATCGGCGACCCCGCTCAACCGCTGGGCGCCTGGGGTCCCAAGCTGATCGGCCTGTGGCTGGCCGGCTGCGCCGTCGCCACCGGCATCCTGGTCCTGCGCGAGCGTCTGTTCCTCAAGAGGGTGAAGGACGGGGTCGCCGGCCCGGCCGTGATCGGCGCCCTGTGGCCGCGCATCGTGCTGCCGGCCGATTTCGCCGAACGGTTCGAGCCCCGAGAGCGCGAGATGATCCAGCTGCACGAGCGGACCCACATCGCCCGTGGCGACCCCATCGCCAACCTGGCCTTCGCCATCGCCGGGGTGCTGGGCTGGTGCAATCCGATGATCGCCATCGGCATCCACCTGGCGCGGATCGACCAGGAACTGGCCTGCGACGCCACGGTGGTGGCCTTGCGCTCGGACATCCGGGCCGACTACGCGCGGGCGCTGATGAAGGCTCAGCTGAACGTGCGCGTCTCGCCCCTGGCCTGCGGCTGGGCGACCCATCCGCTGGTCCTGCGGGTGTCGCTGTTGAACCGCCGCGAGCCCAGCCTGACGCGCGACGTGGTTGGCTTCCTCAGCACCACCTTCCTGGCGATCTTCGCGGTGGGCCTGGTGTGGAGCGTCGCCCCGCGCGGTCCGGAAGCCCGCGACCTGGGTCCGGCCATGGCCCCGCAGATGGACCCCTATACCGGCGCGATCACCTGGGTGGCCGTGCCCCGCTAGCCCAGAAAGAGTTTCACGTACTCGTCGACCGGACGGCGGGTGAGGGTGTCGTTGATCCAGACCTCAGTCGCCCCGTCCTTTCGAGGCTTGAGCAGCCGCACGCCGGCCAGCCGCATGCGATCGAACACGTCGTCGGCCAGTTTCGGGTTCAGCGTCAGGTGGCGGATGTTCGAGGCGTTGGGCGCGGGCTTCAGCCTGGCCGCACCGGCCTTCTCCAGCGCCGCGAACAGCTGGTCGGCAGCGGCGAAGGCGGCCTTGTGGCGGGCCTGGAAGTCGTCCAGCGCGGCGAGGGCCAGAACCGCGCACGGCCAGGCCTGATAAATCGTCCCGCCGAACTGGTGGCGCAGCGCCCGGGCCTTGGCGATTTCGGCCTTGCTTCCCGCCAGCACGGCGCCGAACGGCGCGTCCAGGTACTTGTAGAGCGAGACATAGACCGTATCGAACAACGCCGCGGTCCCGGCGATGTCGTAGGCCGGCGGGGCTAGCAGCAGGCGCGCCCCGTCCAGGTGCAGGCGGATGGACTTGCCCCGGGCGTAGGCGGTTATCTCGGTCAGCCGGGCCGGCGCCAGCATCTCGCCGCCAGCGCGGCGCACGGGGCTCTCCAGCGAAATCGCCCCGATCTTCAGCGGATAGGGTCCGTTCTCGGCCTCGTCGACGGCGGCCTTGATCTCGTCGAGGGTCGGACCGGCGCGACCGGGGGCCAGGTTCACCAGGTTCAGGCCCGACAGCAGCTGGGCCGCGTCGCTCTCGTCGCGATAGAGATGGCTCTCGTGCTGGACGATCACCCGGGTGGCGTCGCCGGCCAGGATGCGGATCGCCACGTGGTTGGCCAGGGTCCCGGTCGGCAGGAAGGCGCAGTCTTCCTTGCCCAGCATCGTCGCGAACCGCTGCTCCAGTTCGGCCACGGCGCCGCCGGCCAGATAGCTGTCGCGCGGCTTGCCCTGCTGGACCCGCTCGGCCAGGCGAGCGGCGGTCCTGACCGGATCGGGCGGCGCGCTGTCGCCAACCAGCCAGACGCTGCGGGCGTCGACCGGCGGGAACGGCGGCGGCGCGGCCTGGGCCAGGGCGACCGCGGGCGCGAAGGCCGTAGCCAGCAATGATCCCGCGATGAATTGACGGCGATGCATTTGTTTTCCCCTCACCAAAGCGCCCCCTCCGTCCGCATCGCGCCACCTCCCCCGTTGCACGGGTGAGGAAGACAGCCTCTCCTCCGCCGCCCGCGGGGGAGGGGGGCGCGCAGGGGACGGGGGGGGCGGCCCCCCGCCCCCCCTCGCCCCCCCCCCCGCTTTCAGGGGGGGGGAAGCAACCCCTCTCCCCCGCCGCGGGGGGGGGAGTTGCCGGGGAAGCGAAGGGAGGGGGCGCTCCCCCGCCCCTATTCCACCCGCGGCAGCAGCAGCGCCACGCGCAGGCCCGGTCCTGAGCCGTTGTACTCGCCCGGTCCCTCGGCCAGCTCCAGGCGGCCGCCGTGCGAGACGGCCACGGCGCTGACCAGCGACAGGCCCAGGCCCGCGCCCGGCTCGCTGCGGCTGTTCTCCAGGCGCACGAAGCGCTGGACCACACGGGGGCGGTCGGCCTCGGGCACGCCCGGACCGGTGTCGGTGACCGAAAATTCCAGCTCGCCCGACGAGGTGCGCCGGGCGCGCAGCATGATCGCCCCGCCTTCGGGCGTATATTTGATGGCGTTGTCGAGGATGTTGGCCAAGGCCTGGGCCAGGAACTCGCGGTTGCCCTTGATGGTCAGGGCCGGGACGATCTCGGCCTTGAAGTCCAGGCCCTTGTCCTCGCACGACAGCTCGTAGAGTTCGGCCATGTCGCCGGCCAGGTCCGAGGCGTCGAACAGGCGCTGGTCGGGGGCCGAACCGGCGGCCTGCAGGCGGGCGATGGCCAGCACGGCGTTGAAGGTCTTCAGCACGCCGTCGGCGTCCATCAGCGCCGTCTCCAGCGCCGCGACGGGATCGCCCTTGCCGTTCTCGGCGTCGATCAGGGCCACCTCCATGCGGGCGCGCAGGCGGGTCAGGGGCGAGCGCAGGTCGTGGGCGATGGCGTCGCCGGCGTGGCGCAGGCCGCCCATCAGCCGTTCGATGCGATCGAGCATGTCGTTCAGGCCCTCGGCCAGCTCGTCATACTCGTCGCGGGTGCCGCGCACCCGCGCGCGAGCATGCAGATCGCCGGCCCGCACATCGTTGACCACATCCACCAGCCCCTGCATCGAGCGGCTGACATTACGACTGATCAGCACCCCGCCCGCCAGGCCCAACAGGATGACCAGCGCGCCTGCGCCCCACAGCGCCCGGACGATCTTGCGGACATAGGCTTCGGAGGCGTCGACATCGGCCCCCACGAACAGGATCTCGCCGTTCTCCAGCCGCTGCTGCACCCCGCGCGCGGCGGCCTGGACCTCGGCGCCGTCCAGGTCGGTTTCGGTGACCTTGAAGCTGGCCCACTGCGGCCCGTCGCCGTTGAAGTCGCCCACCGGCGACTCCTCGATCGAGCCGGAGATGCGCTTGCCGGTCTTGTCGGCCAGGAAATACAGGAACGGCCGCTCGCCGATCGCCCGCTCGACGATGGTCTGGTTCAAAGCATCGACGCCGCCCTGGCGATAGGTCGCCTCCAGGCTTTCGAACTCGCGGCTGATCTCGGCCTGGGCGCGGCGGTTCACCTCGCCGGCCGTGGCCACGTAGATATAGCCCAGGAACGCGCTGGCGGCCGCCGCGAACAGGGCCAAGAACAGCAGGGTCAGCCGGAACGGCGTGGTGCGGAGAAGGCGCGGCAGACGCATGGGGCTCTAAGGTTTCTTGCCGAGGAGGGCGGCGATGTCTTGGCGGCCGTCGAGAATACGGAGAATGTAGACGCCGTCACCCTTCGCAAGCGGTTCGTAGACGATCACCCAGGGTGGAGCGCTGAAGCTGTAGGGCTCGCCCCGAAACTCCCTTCGCCGATGCCCTATGAATGGACGCGCGCCAAGGCGAGACATCTTGTGATCCAGACGGATCAGCACTTCTCGCGCCTGCGCCCTTCCACTCTTGCCCGCGATCCAGGCGAAGAGCTTTCGGAGGTCTTTCTGAGCCTCAAGGGAATGAACGACCGTCGGCGCTGGCATTAGCCTTTTTGGCTTTTCTCGAATTCAGCCTCGCAGTCGGCCAGGATTTCCCCGATGTTCCAGGGCAGGCTCTTACCCTCGGCGAGCTCCTGGCGCGCTTGGTCCAGAGACTCATTGATCTCGTCGAGATTGCGCGCGATCCACGCGTCCCATTCCGCCTCGGTCGGCATGGGACCATAGATATCCGACAGGTCGTCGGCGTCGTCAGCCTCGGGTTTGGCGGGCTTGTTCATGGTCTGATCCTACCACGCCGCCAGCCAGCCGCCTACGGATCCAGCCGATAGCCCGCGCCGCGCACGGTCTGCAGCATGGCCCGGTCGAAGCCCTTGTCGATCTTGCTGCGCAGACGCGAGATGTGCACGTCAATGACGTTGGTCTGCGGGTCGAAGTGATATTCCCAGACCTTCTCCAGCAGCATGGTGCGGGTCACCGACTGGCCGGCGTGGCGCATCATGAATTCCAGGAGCTGGAACTCGCGCGGCTGCAGGTCGATCTCCTTGCCCTGGCGATGAACCGTCCGGTTGATCAGGTTCATTTCCAGCTCGCCGACCTTCAGGGTGGTGGCGACGGCGCCGGTCTCGCGGCGGCGCGACAAGGCCTCGACCCGGGCCATCAGCTCGGGGAAGGCGTAGGGCTTGACCAGATAGTCGTCGGCGCCGGCGCGCAGGCCGGTGACGCGGTCGCCCACCTCGCCCAGGGCCGACAGGAACAGCACCGGCGTCTGGTCGCCCTCGCGGCGCAGGGTCTCGACCACCTGCACACCGTCCATCTTGGGCATCATCCGGTCGACGATCAGCACGTCGAAGCCGCCCTTCTGGGCCTCGCCCAGGCCGGCCTCGCCGTCGGGCGCGTGCTCGACCTCGTAACCGGCTTCCTTCAGGCCATGAGCCATGGCGGCGGCGGCTTCCAGGTCGTCTTCAATAATCAGTATACGCATCGGCGAGCCCCTCATGCGCTGGGACAGAAACGGCGGAACGATCGACGTTCTCTCGATTCTGGCCGCCGCGCGACTGTCGGAACGGTTGATAGCCGTTTCGATGACCGGCGTAACTTAAACCTTGGACAGATACGAAAAAGCCCCGCTCCGGCGGACCGAAGCGGGGCTCTCTGTTCGTTAAGTCGCAGCGCTTACGGCGCGATCTTCAGGGGCACGAAGACCGGACGGTTCTGGCGGATCACCTTGACCAGCACGCTGGTGCGGCCGGCCTTCTTGGCGGCGGCCACCGCGGCGTTGACCTCGGCCGTGGTGGTGACCGCCGAACCGTTCAGGCTGGACAGCACATCACCCTTGGCCAGGCCCTTCTCGCCGGCGTCGCTGTCGCCCTTGACCGCCGTGATCAGCAGGCCCTTGACGTCGGCTTCCAGCTTGTAGGTCTGGCGTGCGGCCGCGTCGATCGGCGACAGGGTCAGGCCCAGGGCGTCGACGCGCTGGCTGGCCGGCTTGTCCGGGGTCGGGGTCGCGCCGCCGTCCTTGTCCTGATCCTCGTCCGAAAGGCCCAGCGTGCCCTCGGCCGGACGGGTGCCCGACTTGACGTCCACGGTGCGCGGCTTGCCGTCGCGCAGGATCGACATGCGGACGGTCTCGCCCGGACGAGCCTTGGCCACTTCGCGGGTCAGCTCCGAACGGTTGGTCACGGCCTGGCCGTTGACGGCGGTCAGGATGTCGTCCGGCAGCAGGCCCGCCTTGGCGCCAGGGCCGCCGGCGACCAGCTCGGCGACGATCGCGCCCTTCACGTTCGGAATGCCCTGCGCCTCGGCCATCTCGGCGCTGAAGTCCTGGATGGTCACGCCGATATAGCCGCGCACGACCTTGCCGCTCGAGATCAGCTGCTTGGCGGTGGCTTCGGCGATGTCGGCCGGAATGGCGAAGCCGATGCCGACCGAGCCGCCCGACGGCGAATAGATGGCGCTGTTGACGCCGATCACCCGGCCATAGATGTCGAAGCTGGGACCGCCCGAGTTGCCGCGGTTGATGGGCGCGTCGATCTGGATGTAGTTCACGAACGACGAGGTGCTGTCGTTCAGGTCGCGGCCATAGGCCGAGATGATGCCGGCGGTGGCCGTGCCGCCCAGACCGAACGGGTTGCCGATGGTGATGACCCAGTCGCCGACGCGCGGCTTGGCCTGGTTCTCGAAGTTCACATAGGGGAACTCGGCGTTCTTGACCTTGGGATCGACCACCTTGATCACGGCCAGGTCGGTGCCTTCGTCGCGGCCGACCAGCGTGGCCTTCAGCTCGCGGCCGTCCTTCATCACCACCTGGATCTCGTCGGCGTCGGCGACGACGTGGTTGTTGGTGACGATGTAGCCGTCGGCCGAGATGAAGAAGCCCGAACCGGCCGACTGCTGCTTGGGCGCGGTCGGCGACTCACCTTCGCCTTCTTCAGGGGCCTGCCCCGGACGGCGGCCGCGCGGCACGATGTCGAAGCCTTCCAGGCCCGGAATGCGCAGGGTCGGCTGGCTGGCCTTGGAGGTCACGTTGATCTGGACGACCGCCGGGGAAACCTTCTCGAAGATGTCGGCGAAGGACATCGGCGCGCCGGGCGGCGGCGCGAAGGCCGGTACGCCGGCCATGGCGACACGGACGGGCTGAGCCTCGGCGGCTCCCGCCGTGCCCATGCGCATGCCCACCCCGGCCAGAGCCGCGGCGGCGACGCCCGCGCCAGCGACGGCGCCAACAATGAAACCCGACTTCCTAGCGGTCATTCTCGTCTTTCCTCACCCGCACGCTCGGCGCGCGGTCCCATGTCATCTGAGAACCTAGTCGCAGCAACGAAAGGCGCAATGGTCCTCGACCTAACTTTACGTCATCCGCCGAAGCTTCTTGGGGCCGCTTTTCGGCGCAATCGTGTCAATCGTCTTCCAACAGACGCTTAAGTCGGGCTTCCTCGTCCTGCGAAAGCTCGCTCTCTGCTGTCTCCCGACGCCGCAGCAGGCCGAACATCAGGCCGCCGCCGACCAGCAGGACGCCGACCGGCGCCAGCCAAAGCACCGCATTGCCCGCCGAGAACGGCGGCTTCAGCAGCACGAACTCACCGTAGCGCTCGACAAGGAACGCACGGATCTCCCGATCGCTGCGCCCCGACTTGACCTGCTCGCGCACGACCTTGCGCAGGTCGCCGGCCAGCTGGGCCTCGGAGTCGTCGATCGACTCGTTCTGGCAGACCAGGCAGCGCACTTCCTTGAAGAGCTCGCGGGCCCGGGCTTCCTGGGCCGGATCGGCCAGGCGCTCGGACGGCTCGGAAGCCCCGGCGATCAGGGCGAACGCAGAGAGGGCGATGGCGGCCGCCTTCAGGCGGTTCACGACACCACCTCCTGCGCACGCTTGCCCACGCCCAGGCGCACGCGGCGGTCGGACAGCGAGATCGCGCCGCCGATGGCCATCAGCAGCGGGCCGAAGAAGATCAACCGCACCCACGGGTTCACATAGGCGCGCACCAGCCAGGCGGGCTTGCCGCCGGCCCCGGCGCGGCGCTCGCCCATGACCACATAGATGTCGTCCAGCCCGCGTGGGCAGATGTGGACTTCCGAGGTCGTCTGGCCGCCGGTGGGGTAGAAGCGGCGCTCGGGCTGGGCGCGGCAGACCACGACGCCGGCCTTGTTGGCCACCTTCACGATGCCGCGCTCGGCCAGGTAGTTCGGCCCTTCGACCGTGCCGACATCGGTCAGGGTCAGGGTGTAGGCCCCCAGCTTCTGGGTGTCGTTCAGGCTCATGGCCTGAGCGGTTTCAACCCGCCAGGCGGTCTCGAACGAGGCGCCCAGCACGAAGAGGCCCAGCCCCGCATGGGCCAGGGTCGTGCCCCAGGCGCCGCGCGGCAGGCCCTTGGCCCGGCGGGCGCTCTCGGCGGCGGGGGCGCGGAAGAGCTTCAGGCGATCGCCGATCTCGACCAGCGCGCCGCCCACCAGCCAGAAGCCGACGACCAAGCCGCCGCTGGCCAGCAGCTTGCGCGGCTCGACGATCGCATAGGCCAGCAGGCCCAGCACGACGGCGGCGGCCAGGGCGATCCACAGCTTGCGGGCAACGCCCTTGGCGTCGCCGCGCTTCCAGGCCAGCAGCGGCCCGGCCGGCAGCACCGCGAAGGCCAGGATCATTAGCGGCACGAAGGTCATGTTGAAGAACGGCGCGCCGACCGAGACGGCCTCGCCGTCCATGGCCTCGCGGATCAGCGGATACAGCGTGCCCAGCAAGACCACCGCCGTCGCCGTCGACAGCAGGATGTTGTTGAGTACGATGGCGCTCTCGCGGCTGATCGGGCGGAACTGGCCGCCGCGGTTCAGGCTGGGGGCGCGGATGCCGAACAGCAGGAAGCCCGCGCCCGCCGCCACGCCCATCATGATCAGCAGCAAGACGCCGCGCGTTGGGTCGACGGCGAAGGCGTGGACGCTGGTCAGCACGCCAGAGCGCACCAGGAAGGCGCCCAGCATCGAAAAGGTGAAGGCCGCCAGCGCCAGGAACGCCGTCCAGCCCGGCAGCGCCCCGCGCCGTTCGGTGACGATGGCCGAGTGCAGCAGGGCCGCCCCGATCAGCCACGGCATGAAGCTGGCGTTCTCGACCGGGTCCCAGAACCACCAGCCGCCCCAGCCCAGCTCGTAATAGGCCCAGAAGGCGCCGAGCGTGATGCCGATGGTCAGCAGGCTCCAGGCCGCCAGGGTCCAGGGCCGCACCCAGCGGGCCCAGGCCGCATCGATCCGGCCCTCGATCAGCGCCGCCAGCGACAGCGAATAGACCACCGAGAAGCCGACATAGCCCGCATAGAGGAACGGCGGGTGGAAGGCCAAGGCCCAGTCCTGCAGCAACGGATTGAGCGAGCGACCCTCGACGGGCGGGTCCAGCAGGCGATCCAGCGGGTTCGACGCGAAGACGGTATAGGCCAGGAACATCACGCCCAGCGCGCCCTGGATGGCGATGGCGTAGGCCCGCAAGCGCGGCGGCAGGCTATCGCCGAAGATGGCCATGGCCGCGCCGTAGCCGGTCAGCACCAGGCACCACAGCAGCATCGAGCCTTCGTGGCTGCCCCAGGCGCCGGCCACCTTGTAGAGCAGCGGCTTGGCGGTGTGCGAGTTGGACGCCACGTTGGCGACCGAGAAGTCCGAGCCGACAAAGGCGTGGATCAGACAGCCGAAGGCGACCAGCACGGCGACGAACGTGGCGATCGCCGCGCCCCGGCCAGCGCCGGCCAGCACCACGGACCGCCGCGCGCCGCCGACCGCCGACAGCCCGGTCTGGGCGATCGACAGCATCAGCGACAGGACGAGGGCGAAGGCGCCCAGTTCGACGATCATGGGGCGGGCTTTCCAGCGGCAGGTTGGCCGTACGAAGGCTTCTCACCCTCACCGCGCCACTCGCCCTGTTCTTTCAGCGCCTTGGACACTTCGCGCGGCATGTAGCGCTCGTCGTGCTTGGCCAGCACCTGGCGAGCGACGAAGACGCCATTCTCGTCGAACGTCCCCTCGGCGACGATCCCCTGCCCTTCGCGGAACAGGTCGGGCAGATCGCCGTGATAGGTCACCTTCGCCGTCGCCTTCTGGTCGGCGACTACGAACTCGACATTGCCGTCGGGATGCTTGACCACGCTGCCGGCCTGGACGAGGCCGCCCAGCTGGACCTTGCGGCCCGGCTTGACGTGGGCCTCGGCCGCCTGGGCCGGGGTGTAGAACAGCGAGATGCTGTCGCGCATGCCGTACATGGCCAGGCCCACGGCCAGGGCCAGCACCGGCGCGACGGCCAGGATGACGGTCAGGCGGGCGCGCGCCTTGCGGGACTTTGGCACGAGGCCTTGGGGCCAGAAGCTCATGGCGCTTTCAGATTCGATTGAGCGGGCGTGTCGGCGGCCTGGCGCAGGGCGGCGATCACCTTGGGTTGGTCTTTGAAGCGGTTCGAAGCTTCGGCCAGGGCGGCGTCGCGCTTGGCCACGTCGCCCAGCACGGCATAGGCGCGGACCAGCCGCACCCAGCCATCGGCATCGTCGGGGGCCTGGGCCAGGCGCGCGGCCAGGCCCTGGACCATGCCGGCGACCATGTTCTGGACTTCGGGGTTTTCCTGGGGGCCGGGCGCGCCCGGCAGGCCGCCGGCGGCCTGGGTCTGGTCGATC
>CAZRPD010000012.1:0-50446 GCA_964601775.1 uncultured Caulobacter sp.
GCACCTGGGGCAGCGGCGTCTCGCCGATATTGGGGTGGGTCCAGCTGTGGCCGCCGACGTCGTGGCCCTCGCGCACCTCGCGCATCACCAGCTCGGGATGCTTCTGCATGTTCTGGCCGATGACGAAGAAGGTCGCCGGCGCCTGCTTGGCCTTCAGGATGTCCAGGATCTTCGGCGTCCACCGCGGATCGGGACCGTCGTCGAAGGTCAGGGCCACCACGCCCTTCTTCTGACCGTAGCGATCGATGACGTAGCCGCTGGGGATGGCGTCATAGGTCTCGCCGGAGACGAGGCCCGTGTCGGGATCGAATTCCAGGGTCCGCTTGCCCGGCGTCGGCAACTGGGCGACGCGCAGCACCTCGCCGCCGCCGTCGAAGTCGACGCCCTGCCCGTTGGCCAAGCTGGTCAGCCCCGCCGCCGAGGCCTGACCATAGGGCTTGCCCAGCAGCGACCAGACGCTGGGATCCTCCATGCCCATCCGCCACAGCGCATAGCCGCGCGGCTTCCAGGCGTCGGTGACCTTGACTTGGTTGAACAGGGTAACCGCGTCCAGGAACCAGACGACATGGTCGTCGCCATTGTCGTCCTTGTAGCCGTAGGTCGGGTTCAGGGCGTCGTCGTCCATGCGGATCTCGGCGCGAGCGTCCTGAGCGTTGCGCATGGCCTCGTGGAAGGTGGTCGGCGCGCCCGATGCGCGGGAACCGTCCTTGTTCAGCGTCCAGTCGTAGCCATAGCCGCCCAGGGCCATGATCGTGCGGGCCGGATCGAGGCTGGCGAAGCGCTTCTCCAGCTGCGCCTCATACCAGTCCTGGCCGGCGTTGGGGCCCGGCTCGCCGCCCGCGTAGTGCTGGTCGTAGGCCATCAGCACCAGGGTGTCGGACGCCTGCTGCAGGCGGGCCATCGGCCAGCCCTCGTCGTCGAACGGGGCGGTGACCCAGACCTCGCGGCCGGCGGGCTTCAAAACCGCGCGGGCCTCGTCCAGGAACTGCGGATAGGCGGCCAGGCCCTTGGGCGACAAAGCCTCGAAGTCGAAGACATAGCCGCCATAGCCCTTGCGCTGCGCCAGGGCGGCCAGGTTGTCGATCAGCTTGCGGCGGGCCAGCGGGTCGGCCAGCAGGGCGTCGGCCAGCGGCCCGTCAAACGCGGCGTTGGCCGAATTGTGGACCAGCGGCAGCACAGCCGGATGGTTGGGCGCGGCGGCGATCTGCGCCACACCCTGCGGGTCATCGGTGACGCTGAGGTCGCCCTTGGAGCCCTCGATCGTCACCCACTGCGGCGAAACCACGTCCAGCTTGTCGATGTTGCGGCGCAGGGACTCGCGGCTGTCCTCGTCCCACGCGACGTAGAAGCCGACCGACAACGGCCGCACCGCGGTCCCGTTCGGCGCCGTCTTGGGACGCGGCACGCGGCGCCAGGCCTCGGTCGCCTTGACCCGCTTGCGCGGGGTGTCCTGGTGCAGGGCGGTCAGGACCCGGGGATCCTTCAGCGGCGCGTCGGGCAGATGCGGGGCGAAGGCCAGGGTGGCGACGAAGCCGGCCACCAAGGCGGCGACCGCCGAGGCCACGATCCCCAGGACCAGCTTAGCCCGTCGCTCGCGCTTGCCCGACGGGTCGTGGAAGATGGGGCGGTCTTCTGGGCTCATGACAGCGCTCGTGGTTTGAGCTTCGCTTTATCCCCGATCATGACCGAACGGTGGCGCTTATGACCACCGCTCAGCGACGTCTCGCCGCACCCCTACTCCACCCAATCCTTGTCCAGCCGACGCGAGGCCAGGAAGAACAGCAGCGCCGCCAGAAGGTAGAAGCCCAGGCCCGTATAGATCGACCAGCGCAGCGACTCCTCGCCGAAGGTCGGCCGCAGCAAGTCCGAGACGGCGCCGAAATAATAGATGCCGACGGCGATCCCCAAGAGGTTGTTGATCAGCAGGAACAGGGCCGAGGCCGTGGTCCGCATCGGAGCCGGCGCCAGGTGCTGGACGGCGGCGGTGATCGGTCCCAGCCAGGCCAGGTTCAGGCCCGTGGGGATCAGGAAGATCAGGAAGGCGATCGTCAGCGAGGCCGTGCCGCCGAGCCCCCCGACCAGTGACCCGCTGTTCATGGCCAGCAGGAAACACGGCACCGAGATCAGGAAGGCGACGGCCGGGGTCAGCGGATAGCCGGCCTTGGACCTGGCGCCCAGGCGGTCGGCGACGGCGCCGCCCATCCAGATGCCGACGATGCCGCCCAAGAAGGCGATGCCCGAATAATACCAGGCGGTCTGGCCCAGGGTCAGACCCAGGCTTCGCATGAAGAAAGACGGCAGCCAGGCTGCGACGCCATAGCCGCAGACCGACGACGAGGCCGCGCCCAGCGACAGCAGCCAGAAGCTGGGCTTGGCGGCCAGCAGCCTGGCGACCTGCCCCACCGGCGCGGCGGGAGCCGGGATCACCGGCGGCGCCTCGGGCGCACGGTCGGCGCCGCCGCGCGGCGGATCGCGCACGACCAGACGGAAGATCGGGGCCAGCAGCACGCCCAACAGACCCACGACGATGAAAGCCGTGCGCCAGCCGTAGTTCACGGCCAGCAAGCCGCCGACCAGGGTGCCGGCCGCCGTGCCCAGGGGGATGCCGAAGGCGTAGGCCGCCAAGGCCCGGGCGCGCTGGTGCTTAGGGAAATAGTCGGAGATCAGCGAATAGGCCGGGGCCACGCCGCCCGCCTCGCCGATCCCCACGCCCATGCGGGCCAGGAACAGGTGGCCGAAGCTGCCGACCAGGCCGCACAGCGCCGTGAAGCCGCTCCACAGGGTCAGGGCGGCGGTCATGATCCAGACGCGGCTGAAGCGGTCGGCCAGCCAGGCGATCGGAATGGCCAGGGTCGTGTAGAGCAGCGCGAAGGCCAGGCCACCCATCAGGCCGAACTGGGCGTCGGTCAGGCCGAACTCGTCCTTGATCGGCTTGGCCAGGATGCCCAGGATCTGCCGGTCCAGGAAGTTGAAGGTGTAGGCGAGGATCAGCATCGCTAGCACCACGTAGCGGTAGCCGCTCGCCGGCGCCGTCTCGGTCCGTTGGTCGCTCATGCTCTCGCCCCCTTACGCTGACGCTTACATAAAGAAAGGGCGGGACCCGTTGCAGCAAGTCCCGCCCAGCTAAGTCGCCTAGAATAATTAGAACGCCACCTCGATCGAGCCGGCGACAGTGCGCGGCGGACCGTAGAAGCCGATCACCGAGTTGTTGTAGGTTGCGCCCGCGAAGTTGTAGCCGCCGGTGCGATAGCGCTCGTTGGTCAGGTTCTTGCCGGTCAGGGCCAGCTTGTAGCGGCCGCCCGGCGCGGTCCAGATCGCCGTCAGGTCCACCAGGGTGAAGGCCTTCTGGTCCAGGGCCGGCAGCGGCAGCTCGAACTGCTGGTATTTGTCGCGATAGCTGACCATCGGGGTGATCGCCAGGCTGCCGCCGGCCAGGTCGCCGCGCCAGGTCAGGCTGACATTACCGGTCCATTCCGGCGTGTTCTGGAAGCCGTAGAGATCGGCGACGTTGATCACCTGGCCGGTCGGCAGGGTCGTCGACGGGTTCAGCGGGTTGGGCGCGCCGGCCGGCACGAAGCGGTTGAAGCTGTCGTACTTGGCGTGGATGTAGCCGACCGCGACATTGCCCGACAGGCTCTGGGTCAGCTTGGCGTTGGCTTCAAACTCGGCGCCGTACAGGGTCGAGGCGCCGGCGTTGTCGACCGAGCTGGCGATGCCCGAGGGCACCACGACCTGGGTCGTGACCTGCTGGTCGGTATATTTCGACAGGAACACCGCCGACGAGAACGAGACCCGGCGCTCGAGCATGTAGCCCTTTAAGCCGGCCTCGTAGGTCTTGACGATCTCGGGGCGATAGCCGTCGACGGTCTGCGGGGTGATGAAGGCGTCGCCGCGCATGTCCCAGCCGCCCGACTTGAAGCCCTTCGAGAACGAGGCGTAGGTCGTCAGATCGTCGGAGAGGTCGTACGAGACCGAGATCCGCGGCGTAAACTGCGAGAAGGTCTTCTGGGCGCTGTAGTTGGTGCGCGTCTGCAGGATCGGACGCTGGGCGCCGCCTTGGTACGGCGACGGCGTGGCGCCCAGATAGAACAGGCGGAAGGTGTTGCTGCGCTTGGCGTCGCGGGTGGCGCGGGCGCCCAGCGAGACCTTCAGGCGGTCGGTCAGGTTGGCGCTGAAGTCGAAGAAGGCGGCGAAGCTCTGGGTGCTGACCTTGCCGCCGTCGGCGATCGAGACGCCCAGATTGCCGGCGATGGTGTCGAACTCGCCCGAGGCCTGGCTGTTCATGTAGTAGAGGCCGAAGACGCCCTGGACGTTCTCGTCCGAATAGACCGCCTGCAGTTCCTGCGAGAACGAGCGGTCGTCATAGGTGGCCGGCACGTCCAGGGTCGGCAGCGGCGTGCCGTCGAAGTCGATCAGGGTCTGGGTGTGGCCCTTGCGATCGGCGGTGATCGACTTGAAGGTCAGGTTCTCCGTCGCATTCCACTCGGCCGTCAGCGACAGGCCCTCGGTCTCGACGTCGTTCTTGTCGCCCAGGCCGGCGCGGGTGTCGTAGACGCTGTCGAGACGCGGATAGTTGCCCACGGTCGGGAGAGTCTCGCGGAAGCCGTGGCGCGGATTGCTCTTGTCCTCGACCCGGTCATAGGCCAGGCGGAAGAACAGGGTGTCGGTCGGCTTGTACTCGGCGCTCAGGCGGATGGCCTGGACGTCCTTTTGGTAGTCCGCGGCGCCCGTGGTGAGGTTCCCGCCGTAGCCGCGGCGTTTGTAGGGGGCGTAGGCCCCGCCGATCGACAGGCCCGAGCCGCCGATTGGGGTCTGGGCCGAGACCAGCAGGTCGGTCTGATTATAGCTGCCATAGGTGGCGCGGACCTTCGCGGCAGAGGCGTCGCCCAGGCGCTTGGTCACATACTTGATGGCGCCGCCGATGGTGTTGCGGCCGAACAGCGTGCCCTGCGGGCCGCGCAGCACTTCGATGCGCTCGACGTCGAACACGTCCAGCACCGCGCCCTGCGGGCGGTAGATATAGACGTCGTCGACATAGAGGCCGACGCCCGGCTCGTAGCCCCACAGCGGATCCTGCTGGCCCACGCCGCGGATGTAGCTGATCAGGGTCGAGTTCGACCCGCGGGCGGTCTGGACGGTGATGTTCGGCACGGTCTGCGACAGGACGGTGATGTCCGTCGCGCCCTGCTGTTCCAGCTTGGCGGCCGAAAAGGCGGTGACGGCGACCGGCACGTCCTTGAGGCTTTCCTCGCGACGGCGGGCGGTGACGACGACTTCGTCGACCGACAGGCCCTCAGCGGCCGGCGCCTCCTGCGCCACGGCGAAGCCGGCGATCGCGCTCCAAGCCGCGCCCGCCAGCAATGCGGTTTTCCACATAGACGTCATGGGGTGCTCCCCTCCCTGGTTTCCGCCCTGCCGAACCGGATCCGTCTTTGTTGCGGACGCGCGTGCGGCGATCGCCATTTCATCGAACGGCGAATTGCAGACACCATCACTCGAACCGGCGCCGGACGCCAGTCTTTTTTCATCAAGTGATGAAAAGGAAGATCAGAGGGCGGAAGACCCCTTGGCGATCACCGCTTCGAAGCCGGCAGCGCAGTACGCGAACAGCCGCCGCCGCACGGCTTCCAGGTCGCTGGAATGGCACTCGCCTTCCGATAGCGAGTCGATGCGCCCCGTCTCCGACAGGGTCAGCATCATCGATCCGGTCAGGAACTGATAGCACCAGTAGAGGTCGCGATACTCGGCCTGGGGACGGACCGATTTCAGCGTCTCGACCAGGCGATGGACCACCGGATCGAAGAACCGGGCCATGGTCTCGCCGCCCCAGGCCGGCGTGTTGTTCACCTGGGCGACCAGGGCGAAATAGCTCTTCCAGCCCGGCCCGCCGTCCTGCGAGATCCTCAGCAGCGGGTCGATGAAGGCCTCGATCACGCCCTCGACGGTCATGGCGTCCGGCGCGACGGCCTTCACATAGGCGTCCATCGACGCTTCGCGCGCCTGGTTCAGGATCTCGGCCCGGCGCAGGAACACCGCGTCGAACAGCTCGCGCTTGGCGCCGAAATAGTAGTGGATCAGGGCGGTGTCGACGCCAGCCTCGGACGCCACCTGACGGGTCGTCACGCCATAGAAGCCGTGGCGCGCGAACAGGCCCTCGGCCGCGTCGAGGATGGTCTCCTTCAGGTCCAGACCCTTGGCCTTGGACGGACGGCCGCGTCCGCCGGAACGGGCGCCGGACTCCGGCAAGGGCTCGGACAAGGACTCGGGCGAGGTCTTGGCTGCGGTCATCGAGAAAGGGCCCGCCGTAATTGCGCTCCGTCCTCGGATAGGCGCAACCCGGCGGACCTGGCAAGGATCACCCTTACGTCAAGCTTGCACGAAGACGCCATGGAAGGTCACCGGCAGGGCGACCGGCGCGCGCCACGAGACCAGCGGACCCTTGTCGACCTGCCGGGCGTCGAAGACGTGCAGTTCGGTCGCCTGGGCGTCGAGATTCAAGGTCGTACCGACCAGCCAGCCGTCGAATTCCGCCGAGGATCCGGGACGCGGAACGAACACCGTCTCCTCGACCAGGTGGCGCGGCCCGAAGTCGAAGACCTGGTCGCGGTCGCGCTTCCAGTCGCGCACCGCCAGCCCCTGGAATAGCGGACGATCGGCCCGTTCGTTGGTGACGTGGACGGAATAGCGACGCGCCTCGCCGGCGAAGCGGGCGTCGCCGCGCGGAAACTCGGCGCTGACCCTCTCCTTGGCCAGCTCGCCCCGACCGTCGGCGCGCAGGGTGATCAGGGCGCGTTGCGGCGGGGCCGCTTGCAGGCGCTCGCCGCGCAGGATCGCCCCGCCGTTGGCGGCCGTGCCCGACGGGTCCTCGTCGATGCAGGCGTCGAAGCGGATGGTCCCGTCGCGCTCCTCCCAGGCGTCGCCCAGGTGGAAGAAGAAGAACGGCGGCAGCTCGAAAATCCGGCGCTGGGTCAGGTCATCCTTGTCGATCACCAGCACCTGGGTCCCCAGCTCGGGCTTCCAGGCCATGGCGGTCGAGATCGGGATGCTCAGCCGCTGCTGGATCCAGGGCTGCAGCACGATCACCAGGTGGCGGGCGGTGGCGGTGAAGTCGTGCATGAAGCTGCCGCGCGGCAGGGTGATCATCTGCGCCTTCCGCAGCGCGCCGTCGGGGGCCAACTGCCAGATCATCGCGTGCGGACCGGCCAGGCCCAGGTTCCAGATCGTCCCGTCCGGCTGCACGCGCGGATGGGCCAGGAACGGCATGCCCTTCAGGTCCGGGCGCAGGGTCTTGAAGCCGCGCGTCTCCAGGCTGACCGGATCCAGCACGGTAGGCGAGCCGCCCTCCCACAGCGCCCATAGTTCGCCGCCGGCCATCATCACCGAGGTGTTGGCGGCGTTGGCGTCGTCGGGGCCCGACAGCTGGGCGCCAGGGCCGGCGACCGTACCGTAGCCGGGGGTGATCGCGGCCTTGGCGGCGGTGTCGCGCCGGCGCTTGGGGGTGTCGACGAAGCGGGCGGCCATCCGCGCCTGGCCGTCGGCGATCTGGAACTTGCGGACCATACCGTCGCCGTCGAACCAGTGGCCCACGGCGCCGCCCGGCCGCCGGAACTTGGCGGGGCCATTGCGGAACAGCGTGCCCCTCAGATCCGCCGGCGCGCGGCCGTGCAGGCAGGTCAGGGCGGTGGGCGCGATGTCACTTTCGACATCGGCCACGCCCAGGGTCCAGTCATTCGCCGCCGCGGCCCAGACGGCCTCGGGGGTCAGTAGGGAAGCGCCGCCCAGCAGGGCCGCGGCGCTCAGGATCTCGCGGCGGTTCATCGGCTCGCCCCTCAGTTCAGGTGGATGGCTTGGGCGACGGCGCCCTTGAGCGGGAAGGCGGCGGCCTCGAACGCGGGCGGCCCCATGACCGGCGGCGCGTCGTTCGAGAAACCGTAGGGCTCGGTCGGGATGCCGAACGGATTGCGGCCCATCTTGCCGTCGCCGTCGACGTCGTGGACGGCGCGCACCGCATAGGTCCCGTCCGGCAGGCCTTCCAGTTTGGCGGTCGGCAGGTCGGCGGCGGCCGAGGCGGTCGCGGCCCGGGTCGGCTTGCCCGACGCCCAGCTCTCGGCGCTGTCATAGACGGCGATCAGCACGGTCCCGGTCTTGGCCTTCAGGCCCGGGAAGGTCAGGGTCAGGTCGGCGGCGTGGGCGGCCGGGGCGACGAACAGGGCGGCGGCGGCCAGCAGGGTCTTCAGAGCGGTCATGGTGTTCTCCTTGAAAGGGGGATGCGAGGGCTCAGCCCAGGAACACGGTCCAGAGCAGACGGCCGGGCAGGAAGGTGAAGAGGCCGGCGATCAGCAGGCCGCCAACGAACATGCCGGTCATGGCCCGGCGGTGGGCGGCGACCTTGCCGCGCTTGATGGCGTAGACGGCGCCGGGCAGGCCCACGATGGTCCAGCCCGACAGCAGGTGGATGAAGCTGAAGTGGCCGGGATTGATGGTCTGGATGAACAGCGAGCTGACCGCCGTCGTCCCCATGGCGATCACCCAGGTCCAGCCCAGCAGCTTGTGCAGGGTCGTGCCCTTGACCCGCAGCATCAGCACCGCGCCGATCACCAGCGCCGTCAGGGCGGCGGTCAGGTGAACCTGGATGACGGGCGGCGCGGCGGCGATCTTCGAAAAATCCGGCGCATGCAGGCGCTCGGCCAGAGCCAGAGTGCTCGGCGACGCCAGGGCCGCGATCAGAACCGCGGCGCCGACGCCGACAGCGGCGTTACGCAGCGCCTGTCCTTGCGAAATTGTCTTGCCGTCCGCGGCCATTGTCCTGCACTCCCGGTCGTGGCGGGGCGCCTCATCGCCTCGCCGTCGAGAGCCTTGGTGGAGTGGTCGGACCCGTGTCTCAATCATCGTTGCGCCAGTCGCCGGCCTCGTTTCGTGAACGGCTGGGCGGCGCCATTCACGCTTCGCGAACGGCCGTGACCGGCAGGGACAGCTTGCGCGGCTTTATGGTCTCTGCGGCGGCCGGCGTGTTCCTGGCGCTGTTTGGAACGTTCGGCACCTATGCCGTGCCGTTCGGCGTCCGGCTGGCCTATTGGGTCGGGCTGTGCGTGGCCGGCGCGGTCGTCGGCACCCTGGTCAGCCGGCTGATCGGCCGCGAGGGCCGCGCCGACGCCAGGCCGTGGCTCTATGGCTCGATGACCGTGATCGGCGTCACGCTGCCCTTCACGGCGGTGGTCTGGCTGGTCAGCGAACTGACCTTCCAGCGCGGACTGCGCCCGGCCGCCCTGCCGATGTATCTGCTGCCGGTGTTCATCGTGACCACGGCGATGACGGCGCTGAACTTCTTGGTCCAGCGCCGTCCGACCGAAACCCACGCCGCGCCCATCGGCGCCCCGGCCCCGCGTTTCATCGAGCGCCTGCCGCCCAAGCTGCGCGGCGGCGAACTCCACGCGGTCGAGGCGCAGGACCATTACCTGCGCCTGCATACTTCGCGCGGCCAGGACCTGATCCTGATGCGCCTGTCCGACGCCGTCGCCGAGCTGGAAGGCATCGAGGGCGCCCAGACCCACCGCTCGTGGTGGGTGGCGAAAGCCGCCGTGCTGAACGCCCGACGCGGCGACGGCCGGGCGACCCTGCATCTGAAAGGCGACGTCGAGGCGCCCGTCAGCCGCGCCTACGCCAAGGCGCTGCGCGAGGCCGGCTGGTTCTAATCACCCGTAGTGGATGTCGACGGACGCCGCGCCGGTCCCGACGCTCAGCCCCGTGACGCCGACCAGCCGGATCAGGCCGTCGCCGGTATTGACCCCGACCGTGGCGTCCTGGTGGTAGACGAAGGTGTCGCCGCCGTACTCGAACACCGCCGTGGCGTTGGCCGCCACCTGGCTCGAGACGTTGATCAGCGCCTGTTCCAGGGTCGTGGCCGTTCCGGCGCTGAGCCCCGTCACCACTGCGGGAATCACGGTCCCGAGATTGATGTGATCCACGCCCTTGGCGAAGTCGGTGATCGTGGCGAACATCGTCGCCTGGCCGTTCTCGATCATCAGGTTGGCGAACCGCGGCGGTGAGAAGCCGTCCTGATAGATCGACACGGTGTCGGCCCCGCCGCCCAGCGTGAAGCTCTGCTTGGCGTAGCTGCGGAAGTCGGCCGTGATCTGGTCGCTCTCGCCCGACAGGACGATCGTCTGCGCGACATAGGAGTTGCTGACGCCGATGCGGGTGGCCGTCACCCCCGCCGCGCCCGAGGCGTCCACGTTGTAGGCGTCGAACGCAGCCGTCAGGCGGCCGGTCCCCACGATCACCACCGGCGAGAGGATGCCGGTGGCGCTCTCGGACTTGATCGTGTCGAGGACGCTGTTGCTCTGCACGTGCAGGGTCAGCACGCCGTCATTGGCGCCGACGCTGAGTTTGGTCGGGGTCGCGCCGCTGTTGCTGACGTTGTTCAGATAGACGTCGGCCGACCGCGCGCCGACCTTGACCGAGGACGGTCCGCTGAAGACCAGGTTGCTGAAATAGGTGGCCGTCAGGCCGCCGGCCGTGACGCCGTCCATCTTCAGCATCACCCCGTCGGCGATATTGCCGATGGCGACGGCGTCGGCGCCGCGCGTGGTGATGTCGCGCAGGCCCGAGAAGTCGCGCGCGTCGATGCCACCGAAGGTGATCTTGACCTCGGTCAGGACCAGATGCTCGACATTGGTGATCTTGGTCTTGCTGAACAACTCCGAGACGATGCCCATCGCCAGGGTGTCGTCGCCCGCGCCGCCGTCGATGATCGCCCCATCGACCACACGCCCGATGGTGATCTTGTCGTTGCCTGCGCCACCCGCGACCGTACCGTTCGGCGCGCCGCCCAGAACCGGAACCGAAGCGTTCAGCGCGCCCAGCGTGATCGTGTCGTTGCCGGCCCCGCCGTCGATATAGCCGCCCACCGCGCCGCTGAAGGTGATGACGTCATGGCCGTCGCCGGTCGAAATGGTCTGGGAGGCGTTGCTGCCCGTCCCGGTGATCGCGTCGTTGTTGGCGGTCGAACGCAGGGCCGTGTTGACGGCGTCCTGCGAGACGCTCTGGCTGTCGGTGACAGTGATCGTCGCGCCGGCCGCGAACGTCGGCTGCGGGCCATAGACCCCCAACAGGTCGACATTGAACGCCGCCTGGCCGTCGGCGGCCAGATCGGCCAGCAGCGCGTCATTGGCCTTGGCGTAGACGCCCAGATCCGCCTTGGCCGCCTCGTTCAGCAACCAGCCGACGACCGCGGCCTTGGTGCCGATGCCGGTCAGGCCGTCCGTCCCGTAGTAGGCGAAGTACTCGGCCCGGCTGTAGGTCCCGCCGGCGCCGTTGGGCACCTGGCCGTCCAGGATCGAGTCGATGATCCCCGCCGCCGGCGCGAAGCCGAAGATCTCGACATAGGCCTTGGTCGCCGCGGCCTTGAGGTCCAGCGCGCCATAGGCGGCGGCGAACCGCGTCTGGCCTTCGCCGAACTTGCCCAGATTGACCGCGAAGTTGATGTACCGGTTCTCGGCCGTGAACGACTGGTAGTAGGCCGAGTTCAGGTTGTTGCCGTTGTCGCCGGTCGGCGAGACCAGGAAGTTCAGGCCGCCCGAGGACGGCGTCGCGCCGGTGAAGAAGGCATAGGCCAGGTTGGCCACCGAGGTGGTGGCGACCACCATCTTGCCGATCTCGGCCTGCGCCTGGGACAGGGTCAGGGTCGAGGCGTCGACCTGCTGGGCCAGGGCCTGCAGCTTGGTCAGATCGCTGCTGGGGATGTTCGAGAACTTGATGCGCGCGACGTCGCTGTAAGCGGTGCGCAAAACTTGAAGCGTGGCCATGACTCAACCTCCGGCGTTGTCGCGCCATAGGTATTGAATTTGCTGTACAGCGCAAGCACGGCCGGAAAATTTAATGTTGGGCCGGCGATCGCGGTCGCCGGGCCAACGCGGGGTCAGGCTTTCCAGCCGCCGCCCAGGGCCTTGTAGATGGCTACGACATCGGTGTTGACGCTGGTTTCGGCGACGCTGAGCGAGTCCTCGGCCGCCAGCAGGGTGCGCTCGGCGTCCAGCAGCACCAGGAAGTCGATGCCACCCTCCTTGTACTGCACGCGCGCCAGCTCGGCCGCCCGGCGCGAGGCGCCGGCCTGGTCGGTCAGGCTCTTCAGCCGGGCCTGTTGCTGGCTGTAGGACACCAGGGCGTTCTCCAGGTCCTCCAGCGCCCGCAGCACGGTCTGGTCGTAGTTGGCCAGGGCCGCGTCGTCGCGAGCCCGCGCCGCCCGCAGGCGGGCGTGGGCGCTGCCCAGGTCCAGGGCCGGCCAGCTGACCGTCGGCGCCACCGACCAGGCCTGGCTGGCGCTATTGCCAAAGCCCGTGGCCGTGCCCGACAGGAAGCCGACGAAGCCGGTCACCGACACTCGCGGGAAGAGGTCGGCCGTCGCCACCCCGATCCGCGCCGTCGAGGCCGCTAGCCGCCGCTCGGCCGCCTGCACGTCGGGGCGACGGCGCAGCAGATCGCCAGCCTCGCCGATCGGCAGGGCGGTGATCAGCGGCCGCACGTCCGCCTCGCGCCGGACCAGCAGCGCGTCCAGGGCGCCGGGCCGCTGGCCGGTCAGCACCGCCAGGCGATGGCTGGCGCGCTTTTCGGCCGTGATCAGGGCCGGGATCACCGACTCGGTGGCGTTGAGGCGAGCCTGGGCCGAGGCGACGTCGATCGGACTGCCGGCCCCCGCGTCGAACCGCACCTGGGTCAGGCGCACGGTCTCGCGCTGGGTCTCGAGGTTGCGCTGGGCGACCTTGAGGCGGGCCTGGGCGCCACGCAGTTCGAGATAGTTGCGCGCCACCTCGGCCGCCACGGTGACCTGGGCGTCGCGCAGCTCGGCCTGGACGGCGCCGGCTTCCGCGCTGGCCGCCTGCACGCCGCGCCGGACGCGGCCGAACAGGTCGATCTCCCAGCGGGCGTCGAAGCCGGCCTGGTAGCTCTCGATCTCGGCCCGCTCGGTGGTGAAGCCGGGCTGCTGCTGGTCACGCTTGGCGTAGGTCCCATTGGCGGTGACGTGCGGCAGCTGATCCAGCCTCTGCTCGGCGAACAGGGCCCGGGCCTCGCCGACGCGGGCGACCGCGATGCGCAGGTCGGGGTTCCCGCCCAGGGCCTGGCCGACCAGTTGGTCCAGCACCGGGTCGCCGAACGCCTTCCACCATTCGGCTTCCGGATTGGCGGCGGTGAAGACGGCCGGGTCGGCGTTCTGGAAGGCGGCCGGCGGGGTCGCCGGCGCCGTGTAGTTCGGCCCCACCGCGCAGGCGGCGGCCGTCAGGGAGACGCCGGCGATCAGCGCGGCGCGCAGGGTGTTGATGACAAACATCAGTGAGCCTCCGCGGCCGGAGCCGCCGTGGTCGTCACCGTCTTGGTCGCGGCCTTGCGGGCCGTGAAGCGGCGGATGACGTAGTAGAAGACGGGGGTCAGGATCAGGCCGAAGATCGTCACGCCCAGCATGCCGGAGAACACCGCCACGCCCATGGCCCGGCGCATTTCAGCGCCCGCGCCGTGCGACACCACCAGGGGATAGACCCCCATGATGAAGGCGATCGACGTCATCAGGATCGGCCGCAGGCGCAGGCGGCAGGCCTCCAGCACCGCTTGTAGCGGGCTGTCGCCATGTTCCTCGCGTTCCTTGGCGAACTCGACGATCAGGATGGCGTTCTTGCACGCCAGCCCCACCAGCACGATCAGGCCGATCTGGGTGAAGATGTTGTTGTCGCCCTTGCTGATCCAGACGCCGGCCAGGGCCGACAGCAGGGTCATCGGAACGATCAGGATCACCACCAGCGGCAGGCTCCAGCTTTCGTACTGGGCGACCAGCACCAGGAAGGCCAGCAGAACGCAGAGCGGGAAGACGAAGATCGCCGTGTTGCCCGCCAGAATCTGCTGGTAGGTCAGCTCGGTCCACTCGTAGCCCATGCCGTTGGGCAGCTCCTTCTTGGCCAGGTCCTCCAGGGCCTTCTGGGCCTGGCCGGTCGAGAAGCCGGCGCCGGGGCCGCCGTTGATCTCGGCCGTCAGCATGCCGTTGTAGTGGCTCTCGCGGTCGGGACCGGTGGCTTCGTTGAAGCTGACGAAGGCGCCCAGCGGGATCATCTGACCGTCGCCGTTGCGGGTCTGCAGGCGCAGCATCTGCTCGGGCTGCAGGCGGAAGCTCTGGTCAGCCTGGACGTTGACCTCGTAGGTCCGCCCGAAGCGATTGAAGTCGTTGACGTACAGCGAGCCCAGATAGACCTGCATGGTCTCGAACAGGTCGGTCAGGGACACGCCCTGGGCCCGGGCCTTTTCGCGATCGATGTCGGCCTGGATCTTAGGCACACTCACCTGGTAGCTGGAGAACACGCCGGCCAAAGCGGGGTCCTGCCGCGCCTTGTCCATCAGGTTCTGGGTCGCCTTGTACAGCTCGTCCGAACCCAGGCCCGCCTTGTCGACGATCTGCATGCGGAAGCCGCCGATGGTGCCCAGGCCCTGGACGGCCGGCGGCGGGAAGACGGCGATCTGGGCGTCGGCGATGGCGCCGAACTTCTGGTTCAGCGCGCCGACGATGGCGCCGGCCTGGGTTTCCTTGCTCTCGCGGTCCTTGAAGTCGTCCAGGGCGTAGAACACCGCGGCCGAGTTGGGGCTGTTGATCAGGCCGTTCACCGACAGGCCGGGGAAGGCCACCGAGTGCTTGACGCCCGGGATGGTCTTGGCGATGTCGCCCATCTGACGGACCACCGCCTCGGTGCGATCCAGCGAGGCGGCGTCGGGCAGCTGCACGACGGCAACCACATAGGCCTTGTCCTGCTGCGGCACGAAGCCGGTCGGGGTGCGCGAGAAGGCGAAGATGGTCAGCACCAGCAGCACGCCGTAGACGACGAGGCCCGCGGTGGAGCGGCCCAGGGTCTTGGCCACGCCGTTGACATAGCCGTTCGAGGCCTTGGCGAAGAAGCGGTTGAAGGGGTTGAACAGCCAGCCCAGGGCGCGGTCGATCAGCTTCTGGAAGCGGTCCTTGGGCGCGTCGTGCGACTTCAGGAGCACTGCGGCCAGGGCCGGCGACAGGGTCAGGGAGTTGATGGCCGAGATCACCGTCGAGATGGCGATGGTCAGGGCGAACTGGCGGTAGAACTGGCCCGACAGGCCGCTGATGAAGGCGGTGGGGATGAACACCGCGCAGAGCACGAGGGCGGTCGAGATGATCGGTCCGGTCACCTCGCCCATCGCCTTGCGGGTGGCGTCGGCGGGCTCGAGGCCAAGTGCGATATTCCGCTCGACGTTCTCGACCACGACGATGGCGTCATCGACGACGATGCCGATGGCCAGCACCAGGCCAAACAGGGTCAGGGCGTTGAGACCAAAGCCCAGCATCAGCATGATCGCGAAGGTGCCGATCAGCGAGACGGGCACGGCGATCAGCGGAATGATCGAGGCGCGCCAGCCCTGCAGGAACAGCACCACCACCAGCACGACCAGGATGATGGCCTCGATCAGGGTGTGGACCACCGAGTCGATGCTTTCCTGCACGAAGGCCGTGGTATCGTAGACGATCTCGTAGTCGACGCCTTCCGGGAACTCCTTCTTCAGCTCGGCCATCGTCTTCTTGATGTTGGCCGCCATCTCCAGGGCGTTCGAACCCGGACGCTGGAAGATCGGCATGGCCACGGCCGGCTTGTTGTCCAGCAACGAGCGCAGGGCGTAGTTGTTGGCGCCCAGCTCGACGCGGGCCACGTCGCCCAGGCGGGTGATCTGGCCGTCGCCGCCCGAGCGGACGATGACCTGGCGGAACTGTTCTTCGTCGGTCAGACGGCCGGGGGCGTTGATCGACAGCTGGAAGTCGGCGCCAGAGCCAGCGTTGGGCGGGGCGCCCAGCTGGCCGGCGGCGACCTGGACGTTCTGTTCGCGCAAAGCGCGGACCACGTCGCC
The DNA here is from genome assembly GCA_964601775.1 of uncultured Caulobacter sp. GTDB lineage: Bacteria > Pseudomonadota > Alphaproteobacteria > Caulobacterales > Caulobacteraceae > Caulobacter. The sequence continues at coordinate 15,901 of CAZRPD010000012.1, forward strand.
GGCGGTCATCGACAGGGCGGCCAACTTTTCAGGATCCAGCCAGACGCGCATCGAGTACGAGCCGGCGCCGAAGATCTGCACGTCGCCGACGCCGTCGATGCGCTTCAGCCGGTCGCGCACGTTCAGCTGCGCGTAGTTGCTGAGATAGAGCATGTCGTAGCGATTGTTCGGCGAGGTCATGTGCACGACCAGGGTCAGGTCGGGCGAGGCCTTGTCGGTCGTCACCCCGATCCGCTGCACCTCCTGGGGCAGCTTTGGCAGGGCCTGGGCGACGCGGTTCTGGACCTGCACCTGGGCCTTATCCAGGTCGGTGCCGAGCGCGAAGGTCACGGTCAGCACCATGGCCCCGTCGGCGGCCGACTGGGACGACTGGTAGGTCATGCCCTCGGCGCCGTTGGTCGGCTGCTCCGGCGGGGCGGCGACGGTCTGGCCGATGACGGACGGGTTGGCGCCCGGATAGGCGGCGCGCACGACCACGGTCGGCGGCACGACTTCCGGATACTCGCTGATCGGCAGCTGGGGCAGCGCCACCAGGCCGGCGAGGAAGATGACGATGGAGAGCACGGCCGCGAAGCGCGGCCGGTTCACGAAGAACTTCGAGAAGGACATGACAGTCTTTCCGGGGGAGGAGCGGAAAAGGAGGTACGCGTCGGGCAAAAGCGGTCCCTCCCCGCCAGTCGGCGGGCCAGAGGAACCGTTCAAAACCCTGAAAAAGACGCCCGGCTCGCACTGGGCCGGGCGGGGCGCTTAGTTCTGGCGGGTGTTCGTCTCGGGCGCCCCCAGCTGGGCCAGGTCGGCGGCGTCGGTCTTGGCCTTGACCGGGGCGACGGTGTCGCCCGGCTTGACCTTCTGCAGGCCGCCGACGATCACCCGGTCGCCGGGCTTGAGGCCCTGGCGGATGATGCGCAGGTTGCCGGCCAGCGGACCGATCTCGACCGGGCGGTACTCGGCCTTGTTGTCCTTGCTGACCACGACGACGTAGCGCTTGCCCAGATCGGTGGCGACGGCGCGGTCGGGGGCCAGGGCCACCGTCTGAGCCTCGGCGCTGACCATGCGGATGCGGGCGAACAGGCCTGGCGTGAAGCGGCCGTCGGCATTGGCGAAGATCGCCCGGCCGTTGATCGTGCCGCTCTTGGCGTCCATGGCGTTGTCGATGAAGGCCAGCTTGCCGACGTGCGGATAACCGTCCTCGGTCATCAGGCCCATATAGACGGGGCTCTGCTTGCCGCGCTCGGCGGCGGCGTATTTCAGGAAGGTCTGCTCGTCGGCGTTGAAGGCCGCATAGATCGGGGTGTCGGACACCACGGTCGTCAGCAAGCTGGCCTGGGTGACCAGGTTACCGCGGGTGATGATCGCCTTGGAGACCCGGCCGTCGATCGGCGAGGTGACCTTGGTCCATTCCAGGTTCAGGCGCGCGGTCTGCAGAGCGGCCTGGGCCGAGGCGACATTGGCCTGGGCGGCGCGCTCTTCGGAGGCGACGCGATCGAATTCGCTGCGCGCCAGGGCGTTCTGTTCCAGCAGGCGCTCGCCGCGCTGGCGGTTGACGATCGCCAGGTCCAGCTGGGCCATGGCGCGGGCCACCTCGGCGGTGGCGCGGTCGGCCTCGGCCTTGTAGGGGCGCGGGTCGATCTGGAAGAGGACCTGACCCTTGCGGATGCGGGCGCCTTCCGAGAATTGCGCGCCGTCAATGAAACCGGAGACGCGCGGGCGAATCTCGACGGTGTCGATCGGCTCGAGACGACCGGTGAAGTCGTCCCACTGGCGCAGGGACTTGAAGGCGACGTCGGTCACGGTGACCTGGGCCGGCGGCGGGGCGGCGGCTTCCTGCTTGGCTTGAGCCGAGCAGGCGGCCAGCACGGCGACGGCGGCGAGGCCGGCGAACGAAGTGACAATGGGTCGAAGGCGAGCGGGGGGTTGAAGGCGCATGGGGAGATGCCTGTCGGACAAAGAGTTGATGCGGGGGTTCTTGTTGTTCTGGCTATTCGTGCAGGAAGAACGGGCGAGCCTGGGCGGCCTCGGCCTCTTCCATGGTCTCGATCCAGCGCGGAAGCGCCGTGGCCTTGCAGATCATGAAGGCCAGCAAACCCTTGCACGGCGCGGCGTCGGCGGCGGGGGCGAAGTCGGTCGCTTGAGGCGGCATGGCGTGCGCTCCGTTTTTAGGGTCTAAGAGAATGAAATGTCGCAGGGTCTGTTACTTGACCTGAGCGACCCGAAGGACGATTTAGGATGTGACGGGACCGTTCGGTATCATCGCCACGTGGCGGAGAGATACTGACCGGTAACTCGCACGTCAAGGAGAGGCCTGCCGAAATGGCGACGAGAAATTCTGGGGACGATGTCGGGGGCGACACGGAAGCAGCGGCGGCGGTGTGCGCGCCCGCATCCAAACGACCCGCGCGGGACCGGATCTTCGAGACCGCCCGCGAGCTGTTTTACCAGCACGGTATCCGGGCCGTGGGCGTCGAGACGATCGCCGCCGAGGCCGACGCCACCAAGATGACGCTCTACCGCAACTTCCCGTCCAAGGACGAGCTGGTCGCCGCGGTGCTGCGCGAGCAGGAGCGCGAGTACTGGGCCTGGTGGGAAGAGGTCACGTCCTACTGCTGCACCGAGCCGCGCGCCCAGCTTGAGGCGATCTTCGACGCCTTCGAGACCAAGGCCTGCAAGCAGGACATCCACGGCTGTCCGCTGTCCAACGCCGCCATCGAGCTGCACGAGGAAAACCACCCGGCCCAGGTGGTCTCGGTCAACTACAAGAAGGAGCTGCACCGGCGGCTGATCGACCTGTCCCATCGCGCCGGGGCCAAGGACGACGACCTCGCCGACGCCCTGATGCTGCTGATGGAAGGCGCCGCCACCGCCCGCGTCACCCTGGGCGCCGAAGGCCCCGTCCGCGCCGTGGCCCGCGCGGCCCGGGCGCTGATCCGGTGTCACCTGGACGGTTGAACCTTACCCGATCTCCCCGGCGGAAGCCGGGGCCCAGATCCGACCCACTGACGCGGTGAAATGCCCCCCCCCCCGTGGCGCATCATCCCCAGAGGCTCAGGCTGAATCTGGGTCCCGGCTTTCGCCGGGAAAACGGGGTGGGGCCTAGAGCGCCGCGCCGCCCCCGATATAGCCCAGTCCCGTCGCGCGGTGGATGGCTTGCGCCCTCCCCGCGACGCGTAGCTTCAGCGCCGCGTTCTGGACGTGGAACCGCACCGTCGGCCCGGCGATGCCGATGATCTGGGCGATGTCGGCGTCGGTCTTGCCGGCCGCGGCCCATTTCAGGCACTGGATCTCGCGCTTGGTCAGGCGTACGGGCGGGGCGTCGTCGCCCAGGCCGTCGCGATAGGCGCAGACCAGCCGCAGCGCCGCGCCGTGCAGCTCGTCAGAGCGCGCTTCATACAGCGCCGGCAGGTCGGCCACGGGTTCCGATGACGCCCAGACCACCGCCCCGATCACCCCGCCGGTCAGGTAGGTGGGCGCGATGATCGCCGCCTGGACGCCGAAGTCATGCGCCGCCTCGGCCACCTCGATCGTCTCCAGCCTGGGCAGCGGCCGCCAGCTGGAGAACCGTCCCAGGTGATAGAAGAACGGCTCGGCCGTGTAGCGCGAGGCCAGGATGAACGGGGCGCGCAAGGCGAAGGCCCGGTCGCGCCAGTAGCGCAGCGAGCTGTCCAGCCATTCGAAGGTGGTCTCGGCCAAGGGCCGGCCGTCCTGGCCCAGCATCGGTTCGGGGCTGGAGATGTCGGCGCTGGCGGCGACGTAAGGCAGGCCGATGGCCCGGCCCAGGTCGCGCACCCGCTCGGCCTGGACCGTGACCCGGGCCAGGCGTTCGCCGTCGTCCGCCGTGCTCGCCATCTGGAGCGCCGCCTTCCCTATCGTTTCCGATAGCTTGCGCGCCTCCCCCGCGCTTCCGCAAGTTTCCCCGACGTGCCGACGGGAAGGAAAACGCGGGTGGATCTGGAACTGTCGGCCGAGGACCTGGCCTTTCGCGACGCCGTGCGCGCCTTCCTGGACGCGGAGCTGACACCGGCGTTGCGCGAGGCGGGTCGGCGGATGACCAGCGTGTTCTGCGACAAGGTCCACAGCTTGGCCTGGCAGAGGATCCTGCACGCCCGCGGCTGGGCCGCCCCGACCTGGCCGGTCGAGTACGGCGGCCCCGGCTGGAGCGAGATCCAGCGCCACGTCTTCTTCGCCGAATGCGCCCGGGCCGGCGCGCCGAACCTGGCGCCGATGGGCCTGCGGATGGTGGCGCCGGCGATCATGGCGTTCGGCACGCCCGAGCAGAAGGCCCGCTACCTGCCGCGCATCCTGTCGGGCGAGGACTACTGGTGCCAGGGCTATTCCGAACCGGGTTCCGGCTCGGACCTGGCCAGCCTGCAGATGCGCGCCGTGCGAGACGGCGACGACTATGTGCTGAACGGCTCGAAGATCTGGACCACCCACGCCCAATGGGCGACGCACATGTTCTGCCTGGTTCGCACCGCCACCGAGGGCAAGCCACAGGCCGGCATCACCTTCCTGCTGATCGAAATGGACCGGCGGGGGATCAAGGTCGATCCGATCATCACCCTGGCCGGCGAGCACGAGGTCAACCAAGTGTTCTTTGACGACGTCCGCACCCCGGCCGCCGACCGGCTGGGCGAGGAGAACCAGGGCTGGACGGTGGCCAAGCACCTGCTGGAATTTGAGCGCGGCGGCGGTTACGCGGCCGGGTTGGACGCGGGCCTCGCGCGCTTGCGGAGCATGGCGGAGGCCGAGGACCTTCTCGACGATCCCCACTACCGCCGCCGCCTGGCCGAGGCCGAGATCGGGGCCCTGGCCATCGACATCACCGAGCGCCGGGTGCTGAGCGCCCTGGCCGCAGGCGGCAAGCCTGGTCCAGCCTCGTCGATCCTGAAGCTCCAGGGCTCGGAGCAGCTTCAACGGCTGGACGAATTGGGCGTTGAGGCCCTCGCCTCCTACGTCGCCCCGCACCAGCCCAAGGCCCGCGAGGCCGGCTCCAACGAGACCCCCGTCGGTCCCGAGCACGGCCTGACGACCATGGCCCGCTACCTCAACAACCGCGCCGCCTCGATCTATGGCGGCTCCAACGAGATCCAGCGCGACATCATCGCGAAGTTGGTGCTCGGCCTATAGCCTGGAAAGGTTGTAACGGCGCCTCACCTATCAATTCCGATAGCTTGTTACGCGAGTGCGCCGACCACACGCTCCTCCCCAGAGTTCCCGCCCAATGCAGGCGGGGCCAAAAGGGAGGTAGACGAATGCCAGGACCTACGCGCCTGACCTTGAGCTTGAGCGTGTCGGCGCTCGCCCTGCTGATGGCGGCGCCCGCTGTCGCTCAAACAGCAACGCCGAAGCAGGACGACACCCTGACGATCGACACGTTGGTGGTCACGGCCCAGCGCCGCGAGGAGACCGCCAACAGCATCGGCATGCCGATCCAGGCGTTCAGCGGCGACGCGCTGCAGCAGCTGCGAGTCACCGACCCCAAGGACCTGACCACGGTCGCCCCCAGCTTCACCGTCAGCCAGAGCTATCAGGGCGTGCCGACCTATACGCTGCGCGGCATCGGCTTCAACACCATCAACCTGTCGGCCACCTCGACCGTCGGCACCTATTGGGACGAGGTCGCCTACGCCTATCCGTTCATGAACACCGGCCCGGTCTTCGACCTGGAGCGCGTCGAGGTGCTGAAGGGTCCGCAGGGCACCCTCTATGGCCGCAACACCACCGCCGGCCTGATCGACTTCGTGACCAGCAAGCCGACCGAGGAGTTCGAAGGCTCGCTGACCGCCGAGGCCGGCAACTTCAAGACCTACAACCTCGAAGGCTATGTCAGCGGCGCCCTGGGCCCGCGCGTGCAGGGCCGCATCGCCTTCCGCTCGGAAGAGAGCGACAAGGGCTGGCAGGTCAGCAACAGCCGCAATGAGCGCCTGGGCAAGGTCGACCGCGACGGCTGGCGCATCTCCCTGGCCATGCAGCCGACCGACACCGTCGAGGTCGAGGCCTCCTACTCCGGCTGGCGCAACAAGTCCGACACCGTCGCGGCCCAGGCCATCGGCTTCACCCCCGCCACCGCGACCAGCCCGTTCAACGCGCCAGGCCTGGTCAGCTACATCGGGGCCAACACGCCGACCAAAGCCAGCCAGGCCGACTGGGCGCCGCTGGCCGTGCGCGGCGCCGACGCCGGTCCCGGCCTGGGCATCCGCGACCCGCTGCGCGAGAATGACCAGTTCCACGCCGGCAAGCTGCGCGTCTCGTGGGACCTGGCCGACAAGGTGCGGATGGTCTCGCTGACCAGCTTCAACCGCCTGTCGCGCAAGGCTGTCTTCGACTGGAGCGGCGCGCCCTACGAGATCCTGGTCCAGAAGGCCCACGGCGACATCAAGTCGTTCGCCGAGGAGCTGCACTTCGAGGGCGTCACCGACAAGGGCTCGTGGCTGGTCGGCGGCTACGCCGCCCGCGACACCATCTATGACAGCAACCGCACCCTGCTGGGTCAGAACGCCAATGTCGGCACGATCCGCTTCGTCGGCTCGACCCTGCTGGCCACGCCGTTCAACAGCTTCGGCTACACGCCCCTGCAGATGAGCCAGGCGTTCCGCACCTATGAGGACGTCGGCAACATCAAGACCACGACCTGGAGCCTGTTCGCCAACGCCGACCACCGCCTGACCGACACCCTGAAGCTGACGGCGGGCATCCGCTACAGCCAGGACAAGCAGGACTATGTCGGCTGCTCGCGCGACTTCGGCGGCTCGATGCTGGTCAACGTCAACGTGGTCAACCGGGCGCTGTTCGCCGGCGCCTACGGCCTCGTGGCCCCGATCACCCAGGGCGGCTGCAACACCTTCGACCCGGCGACCAAGGCGTTCGGCTTCGTGAAGTCCAAGCTGGACGAAGACAACATCGCCTGGCGCGTGGCTCTCGACTGGCAGGCGGCCGAGGACGTGCTGGTGTTCGGCTCGGTGTCGCGCGGGGCCAAAGCCGGCGCCACGCCGATCAACGCCGCCAACATCTCGACCCAGAACGCCCCGGCCACCCAGGAACTGCTGACCGCCTACGAGTTGGGCGTGAAAGCCGGCCTGTTCGGCCGCCGGGTGCAGGCGAACGTGAGCGGCTTCTACTACGACTATACCGACAAGCAGCTGAGCGTGTACTTCGCCGACCCGATCTACACGGCCCTGTCGCGCCTGGCCAACGTGCCCAACGGCGAGGCCTATGGCGTCGACGGCGACCTCACCTGGCGCGCCAGCCGGTCGCTGACCTTCATCGCCTCGGCCACCTGGCTGCACACCGAGGTCAAGGGCTACACCGGCATCAACGCCGCCGGTCAGCCGCAAAGCTTCGACGGCCGGCCGTTCCTGTACAGCCCGAAGTTCCAGGGCGGCGTCACGGCGCTGTTCAACCACGACCTGGAGAACGGCCTGAAGCTGGAGGCGGCCCTGAACGGCCGCTGGCAGGACAAGTCCTCGGCCGATCTGGAGGGCAATCCGCTGTTCCAGATCGACGGCTACGGCATGCTGAACGCCAGCGTCGGCATCGGCTCGCCCGAGAAGGGCTGGGAGCTGTCGATCTGGGGCCGCAACATCACCGACGAATATTACTGGAGCGCGGTCAGCAGCAACGCCAACACCGTGGTCCGCTTCCCCGGCAAGCCCACCACCTATGGCGCGGCCCTGACCTGGAAGTTCTGACGCGCGTTTCTCGATCTCGGTAACCTGGAGCGCGGCGGCGACGTCGCGCTCTTTTTTCCGGTGACTTGGCTTTTAGCCCTCGCGCGCCCTCAGCAGGATCTTCGACCGCGCCTCGATGGCCAGCAGGGTCAGCATCACCGCCAAGGCAAAGCCCAGCAGCATCAGCGACAGGCGATGGGCCTCTCCCCACTCCAGCGATTCGACCAGGCGATAGATCTCGGTCGACAGCACCATGGTCTCGCCGGGGATCGCGCCGCCCAGCATCATCACCACCCCGAATTCGCCGACCGTATGGGCGAACACCAGGATGGCGGCCGCGACATAGCCCGGCAGGGCCAGCGGCACGGCCACCCGCCAGAACCGCGCCCAGGGCGAGGCGCCCAGGGTGGCGGCGGCCTCCAGCGGCTCGTCGCCGATCGACAGGAAGGCGTTGCGCAGCGGCTGCACGGCGAACGGCAGCGAATAGATCAGCGATCCGATCACCAGCCCCTCGAAGGTGAACGCCAGGGTTCGAACCCCAAACGGCTGCAGCAGCGCCATCAACGGGCTCTTCGGTCCCAGGGCGATCAGCAGATAGAAGCCCAGAACCGTTGGCGGCAGCACGATCGGCAGGGCGACCAGCGCCGTCACCACCGTGCGCCAGGCCGAACGCCCTCGCGCCAGCCACCACGACAGCGGCGTGGCCAGCAACAGCAGCAGCAGCGTGGTGATTCCCGCCAGCCGGGCGGTCAGCCCCAGCACCTCGGCCATGCTCAGCGCACCTGGTAGCCGTAGCGCCGGATGATCGCCTTGGCCTCGCCGGTTTTCAGGAAGGCCAGAAACGCCTTGGCCGCCGCGCTGTTCTGGCCAGTCTTCAGCAGCACCGCCTGCTGGTCGATCGGCGTATGGTCGGCGGCCGGCACGACCCAGCGCGAGCCGCCCTTCTCGTCGATGACCTGCGACAGGGCCACGAAGCCCAGCTCGGCCGCGCCGGTCTGGACGTACTGGAAGGCCTGGGTGATCGAGGACCCCTGCACGATCTTCGGCTTGAGGGCGTCGTAGAGTTTCAGCCTGGTCAGGGTCTCGATCGCCGCCTGGCCGTAGGGCGCAGCCTTCGGATCGGCGATCGCCAGCTTGTCGAACCCGCCCTTGGCCAGCACCGCGCCTTTCCCGTCCACCAGGCCCGGGGTCTTGCTGAACAGCACCAGCCGTCCAGTGGCGTAGGTGAAGCGCGATCCGGCGACCGCCAGGCCTTCGCCCTCGGCCTTCAGCGGCCGCTCGACATCGGCCGACAGGAACACCTCGTACGGCGCGCCATTGGCGATCTGGGTGTAGAACTGGCCCGACGAGCCGAAGCTCAAGGTCGCGTCGTGGCCGGTCCTGGCCTTGAAGCGCGCGGCGATCGCCTTGGCCGGCTCGGTGAAGTTGGCGGCCACCGCCACCTTGGTCTGCGCCGCCGACGCCGTCCCGGCCAGCAGCAGCGACAGCACGCCCGACAGGGCGATCAGCATCGGACGGCGGGCGATCATCGGGTCATCCTGGGCAGGCGATAGGTCGACCTCACGGGCGAGGACGGCGTTTCCATTCATCGACCGTCTGCGCCCAGATGTCGATCCGGCTCGCCTCATGCGGCGCGGGCAGCTTGCCCGGCCCGCGATTGGTCGCGCCCAGGCGTTGCGCGACCTTCTGCGAGGGCGTGTTCTCAGGATCGATGCAGTGGATCACCTCGGTCCAGCCCAGGTGGTCGAAGGCCCAGTCGATGGTGGCTGCGGACGCCTCGAGCGCATAGCCCTGGCCCTGGGCGGCAGGATGCAGCCCCCAGCCGACCTCGGTTCCTGGCCAGTCTTCGGGAACCCATGGCCCGATCCGGCCCAGCCAGCGGCCGCTGGCCTTGTCGATCACCGAGAACATGCCAAAGCCCTTCAGCGCCCACGAGCCGGCCATGGTCGCCATCCCTCGCCAAGCCATGGCGCGCGGCTGGACGCCGCCGATGAAGCGCGCGGCGACCGGATCCGCCATCAGCTCGGCCCAGCCGTCGAAATCCTCCTGGGCCGGCGGGCGCAGAATCAGCCGCGCCGTCTCCAGCGTCGGTCCCAGCGCGGTTCCCATGACGTCCCCCTCCCCTTCGTTGCCGTTCACCTAAGCGACGCACCCCGCCATGCCTTCGCGGCGGACCGTGCCCGACGCTCGCCCGATCTTCTTGGAGCGACCGGCCACGTACTTGCCAGGCTTGATGACCTTCCACTTCAGCGGGCTGGGCAGGATGGCGGCCAGGCGCGAGGCCTGGGCTTGCGTCAGCTTGTCGGCCCCGACCCCGAAATAGCGCTGGGCCGCGGTCTCGGCCCCATAGATGCCCGGGCCGAACTCGATGGAGTTCAGATAGACCTCCATGATCCGTTTCTTGCCCCAGCCCACCTCGATCAGCACCGTGAACCAGGCCTCCAGCGCCTTGCGGACGTAAGAGCGGCCCGGCCACAGGAAGACGTTCTTGGCCGTCTGCTGGCTGATGGTCGAGCCGCCGCGAATCTTCTTGCCGGCCTCGTTGTTGGCGTAGGCCTTCTGCAGGGCGCTGAAGTCGAAGCCGTGGTGCTCGCAGAACCGGGCGTCCTCGGCGGCGATTAGGGCGCGCGGGAGGGCTGGGGCGACATCGTCGATGCCCCGCCAGCGATGGTCCAGCCCTTTGCCCTCGACCGCCCGGATGACCATCAGCGGCGTCACCGGCGGCGGCACGAAGCGGAAGACCAGCACCGCCACGATCGGTCCGGCCACCAGCACGATGAACAGGGCCAGGAAGATATTACGCAAAAGCCGCCGCACTGAACGCCCCCGAAGTCCTCTTGTCTTGACGCTGCGGACGGATGCTAACCAGTCGGACCGCTGCTGTCGCGCGGATAGCTTTGAGGAGCCTTCGATGGACGTGATCGACGCCGTCAACCGCCGCCTGTCGGTGCGCGCCTTCAAGCCCGATCCCGTCGACGGGGCCCTTGTCCGCGGACTCCTCGAAGCCGCCGCGCGCGCGCCCTCGGGCGGCAATCTCCAGCCCTGGCGGGTCCAGGCGGTGGCCGGCGCACCGCTGGACGCGCTGAAGGCGGACATGGCCAAGCGCGCCGCCTCGCCCGATACGCCGGAATACGATGTCTATCCCGCCAACCTGTGGGAGCCGCTGCGCAGCCGCCGGTTCCAGGTGGGCGAGGACATGTACGGGGCGCTGGGCATCCCGCGCGAGGACAAGCTGCAGCGCCTCCAATGGTTCGCCAACAACGGCCAGGGCTTCGGCGCGCCGGTGCAGCTGTTCTTCTCGATCGACCGCCGCTGCGGCCCGCCGCAGTGGAGCGACGTCGGCATGCTGATGCAGACCTTCATGCTGCTGGCGCTCGAGCGCGGTCTCGACACCTGCCCGCAGGAGTTCTGGTCCCACTACCACAAGATCGTCGACAGCCATGTCGGCCTGCCGGAGGGCCACATGCTGTTTTCCGGCATGGCCCTGGGCTACCGCGACGCCGACGCCCCGGTGAACAACTTCCGCTCCCGCCGCGCCCCGTTCGAGGAGTGGGGCGAGCTGAAGGGGTTCTAGCCAGCGAACTCACGCGGCCCGCTGATGTCGGGGATTTCGATCACCCCGGCCTCGCCGTTCTCGTCGCCCCAGGCCATCCACTTGCCGTCGGCGCTGGTCGCCAGGGCGCTGATCGGGGCGCCGCGTTCGGTCTTCAGGGTCTCGATGCGGCCGTTCCGCAGGTGGGCGATCCAGATGCGGCCGTTGTCCTGGGCCGAGACGCACACCGGATGCTGGTCGATGCCGGCCACCCGCACGACCATCGAATCACGGGCGAAGCCGATCTCGGCGGCTTCCTTGCCCATGGGGCCATTGGCGCCGGCGAACGGCCAGATGACCGCGCCATTGGCGCCGGCCGTGGTCAGGAGATTGCCCTTGTCGAAGAAGGCCACGCTCTTGATCTTGGCCGGATAGCCGCCCATCCGCATGTCCTTGCTGTCCGACAGCCGCCAGCCATGCAGCTGGTTCTCCTGCATCGACGAGATCAGGAACTTGCCGTCCGGGCTGAAGGTCACGCCGATATGGCTGCCGGCCCACTTCAGGATGGCCGGCTTCTGGTCGGCGATTCGCGCATACCAGAGATAGGCCCCGCCATAGCTGGCCGAAGCCAGTCTGCGGCCCTTGGGCTCGAAGGCCAGGCCCGAGACGGTGCGCTCGTGAGTGAAGACGCGCTCGAACTTCGCGTCGGCGATGTCGCGGACATGAACGTCCTTGCCGGCCGTAAAGGCGATCAGGCCCGAGGCGGCGCTGGTGGCCACATGCTCGATCCACTTGTTCTTCAGCTCGGCGATCACCGTGGCGGCCACTTCACCGGCCTCGATTCGCGACCAGACGACCTTGCCGTCGTCGCCGCCCGTGACGACGCCGACGCCGCGGGGATGGACCGCCGCACTCAGGATCGCCCCGTCATGGGCTTCGACCGTGACGAATCCGTCCTCGGTCTGGAAGCGAACGGTGCCGTCGCCCAGCGCGAAGGCCGCACGGCCGGAGCGGTCGAACAGGGCGTCGGTGACGAAGGCGTCGAAAGAAAAGATCATGCGCGCGAGATAAGCCACGTGGGGCTTTCCGGCCAGACTCTTTCCGAAAGGCCTATCGAATGGCCAGTTTCGCGCCTCGGGCGAGCCAAGAGGACGCAAGCCGCCCTTTCGAACGGCGTTCGGTCAGAAAGAGTCAAAAAGGGGGTTGCTATTGCGCCGCGTCGTCGGGCTTTACTTCGGCGCTCGTCTGCGCCAGACGTGGCAAGGTAACGACATTATAGGGCCAGCGCGGAGCGCGGCTCTCTGGGAGACAGTCAGGCAATGGCGGCTAAACTCGCGGGCGGCGGCGGCGGCAAGTACTCGCTCGGCCAGAATTCCGAAATCAACGTCACGCCCTTCGTGGACATTCTGCTGGTTCTGCTGATCATCTTCATGGTCGCCGTTCCGATGGCCGTGACCTCGATCAAGATCGACCTGCCTCCGGCGGTCCCGAACATGACGAACGAGAAGCCGAAGGAACCGGTCTTCATCTCGATCCAAAAGTCGGGCGCGATCTTCATCGCTGAAAAGCAGACCAGCCTCGACGGCATGGAAGCCGATCTGAACGCCAAGTTCGCCGCGACCGGCCAAGCCGGCCCGAAGGACGACCAGCGCGTCATGATCCGCGCCGACGCCGACGTCGTCTATGCCGACTTCATGGGCGTGCTGAACCAACTGCAGACCGCGGGCTGGTTCAAGGTCGGCCTGATCAACGAAGACATCCACTAAGAGCTTCGGCGCTTAAGGATCATCTTCGGCGACAGCCAAGAAACACGAAGCCCCGGAACGCAAGTTCCGGGGCTTTTTGTTTGTCCCGACCTTCGCCGTGGCGCGGTTCTTGCTTGGTCCGGACCGTCCCTTCAGGGCGGAGGCCAGGCGAATGACGACGATCCATAGCGGCGCGATCACCCAACCGCTGCAACAGAAGCTCCTGGGCCCGCTGGGCGCGGCTTCCGCATCGAAAACGGCCGATCAGGCCCGGTCGGCCAGCGACTTCGCCAAGATCTTCGAAGCGCTGAACGGCGAAGCGGACGGCAAGATCAGCCCGGCAGAAACGACCGCCGCCCCGGTGCCGGTGCAAAGCCCCTGGGAAACCGTGCGGGCCGCCGAGACGACTACGTCCCAGAGCCGCACGCCCGCAGCCCAGCGCTCCGCCGAGCCGTCGCTGATGGACATGACCCAGACGCTGTCGACGCGCCTGATGGCCCAGATCCTGGGCAATATGGACGCGCTGCCCGCCTAAGAAGACTGCGGCGGCTTAAGCCGCCGTCGCCTCGACGACCGCGCGCAGCCCGGCCTCGTCCAGGACGCGCGCCCTGAACACCATGGGAGTGGGGGCCCTGTCCTTGTCGGTCCATTCGCGCTGGAAGTCGCCTTCCAGGATCATGTGCACCGCCTGGAAGACGAGACGCTTGTCCTCGCCCTTCACGTCGATGATGCCCTTGGCGCGCAGGATGTCGGGGCCGCGCTTGGCCAGCAGCTCGTTGAGCCAGACGGTGATCTTCTGGCCGTCGACCGGCTTGTCCAGCGTCAGGGAAATGCCCTTCACGCCGTCGTCGTGGACGTCGCTCTTGTGCCCATGGTCATGCGAGTGGTCATGGCCGTGGTGGTCGTGACCGCAATGCTCGTCGTGCACGTGGTCATGATCATGGTGATGATGCCCATGGTCGTGGCCGCAGTGTTCGTCGTGAACGTGACCGGCCTCGCCGTGGCCGGGGTTCAGGAACTGCGGCTCCAGCTCCTGGATGCGGTCCAGGTCGAAGCTGTGCTTGCCGATGATCGCGTCCAGCGGGACGTTCGAGCGCTGGGCGCGGTGGATCGGGGCCAGCGGGTTGATGCGGCGGATGCGGGCCTCGACATGGCGCAGGTCGTCTTCCGAGACGAGATCCGTCTTGTTCAGCACGATCTGGTCGGCGAAGGCGATCTGCTCGACCGCTTCCTTGCTGTCGCCCAGGCGCAGCATGATGTGCTTGGCGTCGACGACGGCGGTGACCGAATCGAGCGTCGTGCGGGCCTTGACGTCCTCGTCGACGAAGAAGGTCTGGGCCACTGGGCCCGGATCAGCGAGACCCGTGGTCTCGACGACGATGGCGTCAAAGCCGCCCTTGCGTTTCATCAGGCCCTGCAGAACCCGGATCAGGTCGCCGCGCACCGTGCAGCAGACGCAGCCGTTGTTCATCTCGAACACTTCCTCATCGGCGCCGACCACCAGGTCGTTGTCGATGCCGACCTCGCCGAACTCGTTGACGATCACGGCGTAGCGCTTGCCGTGCTCCTCGGTGAGGATGCGGTTGAGGAGCGTGGTCTTGCCGGCGCCGAGATAGCCGGTCAGCACGGTGACGGGGATCTTGCCGGGAGCGGGAGCAGCTTGGGTCATGGCCGCTATTTAGGAGCCTAAAGGCCCCAGCGGAAGCGCCCAAGCGCTCTATGTATGCAGGAAGGCGACGGCCAGGCCGACCAGGATCAGGGCGCCGCCCAGGATCGTCTCCTCGTAGCGCTCGACCCAGTGCAGGCCCAGGCGCTTGAAACCGGCCAGGGACAGGCTGGTGAAGATCAGCATGCCCGCGGCCGTGGCGGCCATCAGCACGCCGCTAAGCAGCACGAAGGCCTGCCAGCCATGCTCCATGCCCGCCAGGTAATAAGGCAGGAAGGCCTCGCAGGGCGACAGGGTCAGCAGGGTGACCAGGGCGACGATCGCGGCGCGGTCCGAGGCGTAAGCGCGCTTCCCCGCGTCGGGCAGAGCGTGGTTGTGCCGCCCGCGTACAAGATAATAGAGCCCGATCACGACCATCAACCCGCCGACGATCCAGTGGAACAGGCCGCCCAAGGCCGGCTGCAGGGCCAGGCCCGCCATGACCAGGGCCAGGCCCAGCGCGATGGTCAGGGCCACGTGTCCCAGGCCCGCCAGCAGGGTGATCCCCAGAGTCCGGCCCGTCGACCACTTCTGCGCCCGCCCGACCAGCACGAAGGGCAGCCAGTGCGTAGGCAGGGCCGCGTGCAGGAAGGCCACGGCGAAACCGGTGGCGGCGATCGAGGCGAAGAAGGTCGAGTTCACACCCGTTCCTATAGCGTGTTACAAGATAACGAGCCAGGAGACTCCTGCGGTCGGTTTGCTTCAAAAGATTGGAGCGCCGCGATCGGCGGAATCCTCAGGGCCGGCGTTGACTCTCGGGTCTTGGGCTGTATAAGTCCGCCCCTCTTCGCCCGCCGGGTTTCCTAGCGGGCGTTCCCTATTTTGCGAACGCACGTTTTTAAGGCGCTAACCTATGTACGCGGTGATCAAAACCGGCGGCAAGCAGTACCGGGTTCAAGCCGGCGACCTGCTGGTTGTCGAAAAGCTCGAAGGTGAACCCGGCGCTGCCGTGGCCTTTGGTGAAGTCCTGATGCTTGGCGAAGGCGAGGCCGTGACGGTCGGCGCCCCTCTCGTGGACGGCGCTGTCGTCTCGGGCACGCTCATCGAAACCCGCAAGGGTGAGAAGGTGAAGATCTTCAAGAAGATCCGTCGCCAGGGCTATCGCCGCACCCGCGGCCATCGTCAGACCGAATCCGTCGTGCGCGTCACGTCGGTCGTCGGCGCTGGCCTGGAAGCCAAGTGGGAAGGTTCGATCGACCTGACCCCGAAGGTCATCCTGAACGCCCGCGCTCGCGGCCTCGGCGACGCCGCCGTGCCGTTCAGCATCCCGGCTGGTTCGACCGAAGCTGCTCCGGCCGCTCCGAAGAAGGCCGCCAAGGCTCCGAAGGCTGCCGACGCCGCCGCCGAGCCGGCCGCTGAAGCCGCCCCGAAGAAGAAGGCCGCCCCTAAGAAGGCCGCCGCCACCACGGAGGAAGGCGAAGCCTAAGGGCGACGCCTTCTAAAGGTAGGAGAGCAAGATGGCTCACAAGAAATCAGGCGGCTCGTCCAGCAACGGTCGCGACTCAGAGTCGAAGCGCCTTGGCGTGAAGAAGTTCGGCGGCGAGAAGGTTCTCGCCGGCAACATCCTCGTGCGTCAGCGCGGCACGAAGTTCTATCCGGGCGCCGGCGTCGGCATCGGCAAGGACCACACCCTGTTTGCGCTCGTTCAGGGCGCCGTGGGTTTCGTGACCAAGAAGCATGACCGCACCTACGTGACGGTCACCCCGGCCGCCCAACCGGCCGAGTAAGCACGAACCAGAGTTTTTCGGATCGTGCTTCATCTCTGAAGACGATCCGGACAGACGATCTCTAGCGGGGAGTCCGGAACGCCGGGCTCCCCGCTTTTGTTTTGTCGCGTCGCCATCCTGAAACGAACTCTGCCATGGCGGCGTCACGGTCCCGGATCAAAGAGGGCCGGAAGAACTCTGGGAGGCGCCGATGTGCGTCATCGAAGAAAGACCCGTCATCGAAACCCAGCGGCTGACGCTGCGCGTTCCGGCCCAGGCCGATGTCGAACGCGTGGCGGCCTTCTGCGTCGATCATGACGTCGCGCGCATGACTACGCGCATGCCCTCGCCCTACACCCGCGCCCACGCCGAGGACTTCGTCGCCCGTTGCGGGACGCAGGACCGGTCGCGCGACAACACCTTCGCCATCGAACTGGCTGACGAGGGCCTGATCGGCGTGATCGGCATGTTCACCACGCCGGAGGATCGGGTCGAGCTGGGCTACTGGATCGGCCGTCCCTACTGGGGCCGCGGCTATGCCAGCGAGGCGACCCAGGCGGCGCTGGACTGGGCCCGGGCGACCTGGCGCAAGCGCTATGTCGTGGCCGGCCACTTCGCCGACAACGACGCCTCGGGCCGCGTCCTGGTCAAGGCCGGCTTCCTCTATACGGGCGTCGTCGAGCACAAGCCGTCGGTGGCGCGCGGGGCCTTGGCGGCGACGCGGATGATGGTGTGGCTGGCTTAAGGCCTGAGATCCTCCCCCGCTCGCGGGGGAGGTGGCCCAGAGGGCCGGAGGGGGCAAGCTCGGCCTAAGCCGCATTAGCCCCCTCAGTCACTTCGTGACAGCTCCCCCGTATCACGAGGGAGCATCTATCAAGCCGCCCGGTGCGTGTGGATCACCTTCTGCGGACCTTCGCGGAAGCGCTTTTCGGCGGTGATGATCCGCTCGCACAGGGCGTCCAGGTCGCTGAGCAGCGAGTAGGTGGCGTAGATGGGGATCTCCATCATCGCCACCTGCGCCCGCGGCATGAACTCGGTGTACTTCTTCCACGAGGTGTGGCCGTCGCGGGCGTTCAGCGCGCGCTGACCCAGCGGATTCCACAGGTTCAGGTCGATCAGCTCGTCCCGGCACTGCTTCATCACCGGCAGGGCGATGTAGAGAAACAGGAAGGTCGGCGTTGCGGCGCGGCCGAACTGCGGCTGCACCTGCAGATGCCAGATGCGGTAGGCCTCGAAGAAGCCGGCCTTGCGGACCGGATCCGGCGGCAGCCACGAGGCGCTTTCGTTGATCAGGTCGCCCACCACGCTGGAGCGCTTGACCAGGTCGTCGGCGGTCGTGCCGTTCGGCATGGTGCGCGACAGGGCGTTGACCGGAATGGCCAGGCGCTTGGCGACCTCTGTATAGGCCACCTGCTTGCCGGCCATCGGCGTCCACTGGCCGAACGACGGCGCGCCCGGCGTGCTGGCGCGCTTGGTGGCGGCGGTCTTGTGCAGCACCAGCTGCTCCTCGCGCTGCTGCTCGGCGCGCAGGCGGTCGAATTCGATCTCGTGAGCGGCCCGCTCGTCCTCGGTCATCCACTTGGCGCGACCGGGGCCGTAGGTGTGCTCGTAGCGGTTCAGCAGAACCAGGCTGTGGTCGCCCGAAGGGCGGACGCCGATCTCGCCGAGGAAGGTCTTGAACTCGCGCCACTGCGGCGCAAGGCCCGTGCCCCGGGCGATCAGGATGTTGCGATGAACCGACGCTTCCGGGCTGTACTTACGGTGAAGCTCGGCCGTCGACAGATCCCGAAGATCCTTGGCCAGACTCGGGTTGGCCTCTACTTCGCTCGTCAAAGGTCAGCCTCCCGTGGCTGGAGATCGGACCTCTGGGGTCCCGCCAGGACTCTTTGTCGCACCTTTAGTTTTAACATTTCGTCACGCGAAAGAACGTCGGTCATCCTTTCCGGGTACTAAACCACGTGGCCAAGCGTCACAGTGGGCGGTGGCTGGAGGGCCTTCCGGGGCGTTTTGGCTCGACGCGCGGGACGCCTTGGGACAAAAGAGCGCCATGAAATTCTTGGACCAATGCAAGATCTACATCCGCTCCGGTAACGGTGGCGGCGGGTCGGTGTCGTTCCGCCGCGAGAAGTACATCGAGTACGGCGGCCCGGACGGCGGCGACGGCGGTCGCGGCGGCGACGTGTGGATCGAGGCCGTCGAAGGCCTCAACACCCTGATCGACTACCGCTACCAGCAGCACTTCAAGGCCGGCACGGGCATTCACGGCATGGGCCGCGCGCGCCACGGCGCCGCCGGCGACGACGTGCTGTTGAAGGTGCCGGTGGGCACCGAGATCCTCGAAGAGGACAAGGAAACCCTGATCGCCGACCTCGACCACGTGGGCGCACGCCTGCTGCTGGCCAAGGGCGGCAACGGCGGCTGGGGCAATCTGCACTTCAAGGGCCCGGTCAACCAGGCGCCGAAATACGCCAATCCCGGCCAGGAAGGCGAAGAGCGCTGGATCTGGATGCGGCTGAAGCTGATCGCCGACGTCGGCCTGGTCGGCCTGCCCAACGCCGGCAAGTCGACCTTCCTGGCCGCCGCCAGCGCCGCCAAGCCGAAGATCGCCGACTATCCGTTCACGACCCTGACCCCGAACCTGGGCGTCGTCGACCTGTCGACCAGCGAACGCTTCGTCATCGCCGACATTCCCGGCCTGATCGAGGGCGCGTCGGAAGGCGCAGGCCTGGGCACCCGCTTCTTGGGCCATGTCGAACGCTCGGCCACGCTGATCCACCTGATCGACGGCACGCAGGACGACATCGCCGGCGCCTATGAGACGATCCGCGGCGAGCTGGAAGCCTATGGCGAGGACCTGGCCGACAAGGCCGAGATCCTGGCCCTGAACAAGATCGACGCCCTCGACGAAGAGACCCTCGCCAAGAAGATCGCCGAACTTGAGGAGATTTCCGGGACCAAGCCGTTCCTGGTGTCGGGCGTCTCGGGTCAGGGCGTCACCGAGCTGCTGCGCGCCGCCTATCGCCAGGTCCGCATCCGCAAGGGCGATCTCGAAGCCGAGATCGACGAGGACGAGGACCATATCGAGGAGACCCCGGGGGGCTGGACGCCGTGAGCCACGGGGGGGCGCACGTCTTCGACAGGGCTCGGCGGATCGTCTTCAAGGTCGGATCGGCCCTGCTGGTCGACGAGAAGACCGGCGCGGCCAACCGCGCCTGGCTGGAGGCGTTCTGCGCCGACGCCGCGGCCTTGCGCGCCGCCGGCAAGCAGGTGCTGGTGGTCTCGTCGGGCGCTGTGGCCCTGGGCCGCCGCCGCCTGGGCCTGACCGGCCGCAAGACGACCTTGCCAGAAAAGCAGGCCGCCGCCGCTGCAGGCCAGAGCCTCTTGATGCGCGCTTGGGAAGAGGCCTTCGAGCCGCACGGGACCAGCGTCGCCCAGATCCTGCTGACCCGCGACGACACCGAAACGCGCCGCCGCTGGCTGAACGCCCGCGCCACCACCGAGACCCTGATGGGCCTGGGCGTCGTCCCCGTGGTCAACGAGAACGACACCGTCGTTACCGAGGAAATCCGCTACGGCGACAACGACCGCCTGGCCGCCCGCGTGGCTCAGATGGCCGGCGCCGACCTCTTGGTGCTGCTGTCGGACATCGACGGCCTCTACACCGCCGATCCGCGCAAGAACCCGAGCGCCGCCCACATCCCGCTGGTGACCGAGATCACCGCCGAGATCGCCGGCATGGCCGAGGGCGCCAACCAAGCTGCCGGCGTCGGCACCGGCGGCATGGCCACCAAGGTCCCCGCCGCCCGCATCGCCCGCGCCGCCGGCTGGCCCCCCCTGATCACCCTGGGCTCGCGCCCCCATCCGTTGGCCGCCATCGCCGCCGGCGAGAAAGCCACCCTGATCGAGGCCGCCGCCTCGCCCGCCGCCGCCTACAAGGCCTGGATCGCCGGCTCGCTGGCCCCCCAGGGCTGGGTGACGATCGACGCCGGCGCCGCCAAGGCCCTGACCTCGGGCAAGAGCCTGCTGTCGGCCGGCGTGCGCGCCATCGAGGGGCCGTTCGAGAAGGGCGACGCCGTGCGCGTGCGCGACGAGACCGGCCACGAGGTCGCCCGTGGCATCGTCCGCTACGACAGCGCCGACGCCCAACGCATCGCCGGCCTGCGCTCCGACGCCATCGAGGCCGAGCTGGGCTTCACCGAAGGCCCGATGATCCACGCGGATGATCTGGCGGTTTCGGCTTAAGCCCCCTCTCTCCGTCTCCCCGGCGAACGCCGGGGCCCAGATCGCACCCACGAGCGCTTGATCGCGTCGCAAGGCCGTAGGCGCGAACCCTCAAATTTCCCCGGATGAATCTGGGCCCCGGCCTTCGCCGGGGAAATCGGATGTTGGGGTTCAGTTCTCTCCCCACCCGGTCTAGGTTCCGCGCGTTCTCAGGAGTCCCCATGGCCTACCGATCCTTGCGCGAATTCATCGACGTCCTGGAGGCCAAGGGCGAGCTGGTCCGGGTCAAGGAGCCGGTCTCCAGCGTGCTGGAGATGACCGAGATCCAAACGCGCCTGCTGGCCACCGGCGGTCCGGCCGTGCTTTTCGAGCACGTCCTGCTGCCCGACGGCACGCGCTCATCGATGCCGGCCCTGGCCAACCTGTTCGGCACGGTCAAGCGCGTGGCCATGGGCGTCACCCTGGGCGGCGAACCGCGCGAAACCGCCGGTGAGCTGCGCGAGGTCGGCGAGCTGCTGGCCTTCCTGCGCCAGCCCCAGCCGCCCAAGGGCCTGAAGGACGCCATCGACATGCTGCCCCTGGCCAAGACGGTCATGAGCATGCGCCCCGGGACGGTGAAGAAGGCGCCCGTGCAGGAGGTCGTCCTGACCGGCGACCAGATCGACCTGACCAAGCTGCCGGTCCAGACCTGCTGGCCGGGCGAGCCGGCGCCGCTGATCACCTGGCCGCTG
Organism: uncultured Caulobacter sp.; assembly: GCA_964601775.1. Classification (GTDB taxonomy): domain Bacteria; phylum Pseudomonadota; class Alphaproteobacteria; order Caulobacterales; family Caulobacteraceae; genus Caulobacter. The sequence goes on from CAZRPD010000012.1 coordinate 37,205, forward strand.
GTGGTCACCAAGGGTCCGGGCAAGGACCGCGAGGACGACTTCAACCTCGGCATCTACCGCATGCAGGTCCTCTCCAAGGACAAGTGCATCATGCGCTGGCTGGCCCATCGCGGCGGCGCCCAGCACTACGCCCGCCACAAGAAGGCCGGCAACAAGGAGCCCCTGCCCGCCTGCGCCGTGCTGGGCGCGGATCCCGGCACCATCCTGGCCGCCGTGACGCCGGTGCCCGACACGCTGTCGGAATACCAGTTCGCCGGCCTGCTGCGCGGGGCCAAGGTCGATCTCGTGCCCGCCAAGACCGTGCCGCTGATGGTGCCCGCCCACGCCGAGATCGTTCTCGAGGGCCACGTCCTGCTCGACGAATATGAGGACGAAGGTCCCTACGGCGACCACACCGGCTACTACAACAGCGTCGAGAAGTTCCCGGTCTTCCAAGTGACGGCGATCACCATGCGCAAGGACCCGATCTATCTGACCACCTTCACCGGCCGGCCGCCGGACGAGCCCTCGGTGCTGGGCGAGGCGCTGAACGAGGTGTTCATCCCGCTGATCCGCCAGCAGTTTCCCGAGATCACCGACTTCTGGCTGCCGCCCGAGGGCTGCAGCTACCGCATCGCCGTGGTGTCGATGAAGAAGGCCTATCCCGGCCACGCCAAGCGCGTGATGTTGGGCGTCTGGAGCTATCTGCGCCAGTTCATGTACACTAAGTGGGTAATCGTCGTGGACGACGACATCAACGCCCGCGATTGGAAGGACGTCATGTGGGCGATCAGCACCAAGATGGACCCCGCGCGGGACATCACGGTGATCGAGCACACGCCCATCGACTATCTCGACTTCGCCAGCCCCGAGAGCGGCCTGGGCTCCAAGATCGGCCTCGACGCCACCGACAAGTGGCCACCCGAGACCAAGCGCGAATGGGGCGAAGAGATCCGCATGGACCAGGCCGTGATCGATACGGTCAGCGAGAAGTGGTCGCGGCTCGGGCTGCCGGGCGACGGGACGCCGATCTGGAAGAAATAGGCCCGGCGTGTTATTACTTCGTTGGAACGGAGTAGGTCATGTCCTCGGCTATCCGCAAGATTGGCAACTCGGCAGGGGTGATCCTGCCTAAGCCTGTGCTGGAGACGCTCGGCGCCAAGTTGGGCGACCGAATCGACTTCGTGGCGGAAGATGGCCGGGTCTACCTGTCACCCGTCCCCGCCGATCCGCGGGAAGGTTGGGAAGAGGCGGCGAAGGAGATCGCCGCCCATGGCCTGACTGAAGAAGAACGGGAGTGGTTGGACGCCCCCCTGACTGACGACGAGGACTGGGTTTGGTAGCCCGTGGCGAGATCTGGCTGGTTCGGCTGGATCCGACCGTCGGCAGCGAAATCAGCAAGACCCGCCCCTGCGTGGTCGTGTCTCCCGATGGCCTGAACCATCTCCCGGTCCACATCATCGTCCCGATGACGACAGGGAGCCGCCCCTCCCCTTTCCGACCGATGGTGGAATTCGGGGGACGCCGAGGCCTTCTTCTACCTGACCAGATCAAGGCGGTCGCTCGTGAGCGAATGCTGCGCAAGGTCGGAACGCTAGAGCCCGCGGTTCTTTCGACACTTCTTGACATACTAAGGCGCGTGTTCGCGGACTGACCTCTTGCCGCATGCCTTGGCATGGTTGAGGAACAACCTATGCGAAGCATCCTCTCGACCGCCGCCTCTATCCTTCTGCTGTCCGCGAGCCCCGCCATGTCGCAAACGACCAAATCCCCCTGGGACGAAGCCTTCCTGCCGCCGGCGCCGCATTGGCAGGGGGCCAGCCAGGCGTTGATCCGCAACAAGAGCGATCCGTGGGTGACGCCATTCGAGGCCGACCCAGCGCATGATTTCTCGCCGACCTATGTCGACACCCGCGCCTGGTTCGATCGCCTGGACAAGGCCAGCAAGCTGATCCGGGTCGAGGACTTCGGTGTCTCGCCGCAGGGTCGGGCGATCTTCGCGGTGATCGCGTCCAAGGACGGCGACAAGCTGGACCCGAAGAAGCCGCTGCTGCTGATCCAGGCCGGCATCCACCCCGGCGAGATCGACGGCAAGGACGCCGGCATGATGCTGCTGCGCGACATGGCGTTCCACGGCAAGGACGGGCTGCTGGACAAGGTCAACCTGGTCCTGATCCCGATCCTGTCGGTCGACGGCCACGAACGTTCAGGCCCCTATTCGCGGCCCAACCAGCGCGGGCCGCGGATCCAGGGCTGGCGCAACACCGCGACCAACCAGAACCTCAACCGCGACTTCATGAAGCTGGACCAGCCGGAGATGCAGGCGCTGAAGCGTCTGCAGGCCAAGTACCGGGCCGATCTCTATGTCGACGTCCACGTCACCGACGGCATGGACTACCAGTACGACGTCACCTACGGCTTCAACGGCGAGAACGGGGTCTGGAACCGCTCGCCGGCCATCGCAAAGTGGCTGGATGGCGTGCTGAAGCCGACCATGAACCAGAGCCTGGAGGCCGAAGGGCATATCCCGGGCGAACTGGTGTTCGGGATCGACGAGCACAATCCCAAAGCCGGCTTCTCGGACGGCGGCCTGGGCGAGCGCTATTCGAACGGCTGGGGCGCGGCGGCCCACGTCCCGACCATCCTGATCGAGAACCACAGCCTCAAGCCTCACGCCCAGCGCGTGCTGGGGACCTATGTGTTCATCGAGACGGCGCTGAAGCTGCTGGCCGACAAGGGCGGCGACCTGCGCACGGCCATCGCCGCCGACAGCGCCCTGCGCCCGGCCGAGCTGCTGGCCAACTTCGTCTCCGATCCCAAGCCGGCCTATACCCGCGCTTTCAAGGGCATCAAGTACGAGACCTACGACAGCCCCGCCTCGGGCCGGAAGGAAGTGCGCTGGCTGGGCGTGGCCGATCCGGAGCTTTGGCAAACACCGTTCTACGGCTCCAAGCCGGGCCTGACCCTCAAGCGTCCGACCGCCTACTACGTGCCCAGCTACCGCGCCGACCTGATCGAGCGGCTGAAGCTGCACGGCGTGACGCTGGAAACCCTGCCGGCCGACAAGACGGTCAAGGTCGAGATGATCCGCCTGGTCGATCCCAAGCTGGCGCCCCGCGCCAACGAAGGCCACGTCCAGATCAGCGTCGACACTGTGACGACCGAGACCCGCGACTGGACCTTCCCGAAAGGCTCGGTGCGCGTGCCGACCGACCAGCCGCTGGGCGATCTCGTTGTCCTCCTGCTGGAGCCGCAGTCGAACGAGAGCTTCTTCGCCTGGGGCATGATCCCCGAGGTGTTGAGCCGGGTGGAATATATCGAGGCCTACGCCATCGCCCCGCTGGCCGCGAAGATGCTGGCCGCCGATCCGAAGCTGAAGGCGCAGTTCGAGGCCAAGCTGGCCGCCGAGCCCAAGTTCGCCGCCGATCCCGACGCGCGCCTGGCCTGGTTCTACAAGCGCACGCCCTTCTACGACGACCACCACCTGCTGTACCCGATCGCCCGGCAGATCGCGCCATAGCCGGAGCGGCTTGCCGAGCGTGGCCGGAACGTCTCATATGACCGCCCGCTGCCGGGGGGCGCGCGCACCAGGGGTTTGTTGATGGACACGATTGCTTCCGGCCACGCGGCCGCCCTCTGGACCGGGCTTCACCTGTTCCTGCTGCTGACCCTGTCGATGCTGGTCGTGCGACTGCGGCAGAAGCACAAGGTGGCGCTGGGCGACGAGGGCATTCCGGAACTGGCCCGCGCCATCCGCGCCTTCGGCAACGCCACCGAATATGTGCCGACCGCCATCGCCGCCATGGCCGTGCTGGCCGTGGCCGGCGCCTCGCCGCTGGCCATCCACGTGGTGGGCTTCGTGCTGTTCGCCGGCCGGATCGTCCACGCCGTGGGCCTGTCCAACAGCGGCGGGGCCTCGATCCCGCGCGCGGTCGGCATGGTCGCCACCTGGCTGGCCTATATCTTCGCCGGCGTGGCGCTGCTGCTGTCGGCCATCGGCTAAAGCTTGCTCCCGCGGGGGGGCCTCGTCCATAAGACCGCATGGACGATAATCTGCTGCATGACGTGATCGCCGCCGCGCGCAAGGCCGGGGCCGACGCGGCCGAAGCCGTTTTCGCCGAGCGCCAATCCCTCTCCGTCTCCGTTCGCCTGGGCGAGCTGGAAGAGGTCGAGCGCGAGGAGGCCCGCGATCTGGGCCTGCGCGTCTTCATCGGTAACCGCAGCGCCACCGTCTCCGGCTCGGACGTCTCGGCCGAGGCCCGCGCCAAGCTGGTCGAGCGCGCCGTCGCCATGGCGCGCCTGGCCCCGGAAGACCCCTATGCCAGCCTCGCCCCCCGCGACCGCCTGGCCAAGGGCCCGTTCCCTGACCTTGATCTGATCGACGCCTACGAGCCGACGGCCGAGACCCTGGAAACCCAGGCCCGCATCGCCGAGGCCCACGCCCGCGAGGTCAAGGGCGTAACCAATTCCGACGGCGGCTCGGGCAGCTGGTCGTCTTCGCGCTGGGCTCTGGTCACCAGCGACGGCTTCCACGGCACGCACGCGGCCACCGGCCACTCGGTGTCGGCCTCGGCCATCGCCGGCGAGGGCGCGGGCATGGAACGCGGTGGCGAAGGCCGCTCGACCCGCCACTTCGGCGACCTACCGGCCGCCGGCGACATCGGCATGGAGGCCGGCCGCCAGGCGGTGGCCCGCCTGAACCCGCGCAAGATCGCCTCGACCACCGCCCCGGTGATCTTCGAGAACCGCTTGGCCATGAGCCTGATCGGCCCGCTGCTGGGCGCGATCTCCGGCCCGTCGATCGCCCGCGGCACCTCGTTCCTGAAGGACAAGCTGGGCCAGCAGATCTTCGCCCAGGGCATCCGGTTGTCGGAGGATCCCCACCGCGTGCGCGGCCTGGGCTCTGCCCCGTTCGACGATGAAGGCGTGGCGACAGAGGTCCGCGACCTGATCGACGACGGCGTGCTGACCACCTGGCTGCTGAACACCTCGTCGGCCAGGCAGCTGGGCCTCGTGACCACCGGCCACGCCTCGCGCGGCCTGGCGGGTCCCTCGGGCGTCTCGACCCACAACCTGACGCTCCAGCCGGGCGCCCAGGACCTGGCGGGGCTGATGAAGGACGCGGGCACGGGCCTTCTGGTCACCTCGATGTTCGGCCCCTCGCTGAACGGCAATACCGGCGACTGGTCGGTGGGCTGCTCGGGGGTCTGGTTCGAGAACGGCGAGAGCACCGGCCCGGTCACCGAGATCACCGTGGCCGGCAACCTGATCGACATCTACGCCCGCCTGGTTCCCGGCTCGGACTTGGAGTTCCGGGGCTCCAGCAACAGTCCGTCGATCCTGGTCGACGCCCTGGCGATCGCGGGCAAATGAACGACCTGGACCTGATCCTCGCCGCCGCCCAGGAAGCCGGAGAGCTGGCGCTCTCGGCGCGCGAGGGCGGTCTGAAGATCTGGTCCAAGGATGGCGGCTCGCCGGTCACCGACGCCGACCTGGCCGTCGACGCCCTGCTGAAGACGCAGCTGATGGCCGCCCGCCCCGACTATGGCTGGCTGTCGGAAGAGACCGCCGACGATCCGGCCCGCCTGACGACCCGTCGGCAGTTCGTCGTCGACCCGATCGACGGCACCGTGGCCTTCATGAAGGGCAAGCCGTGGTTCGCGGTGTCGATCGCCGTGGTCGAGGACGGCCAGCCGATCGCCGGCGTCGTCCACGCCCCGGCCCTGGACGAGACCTTCTGCGCCACGCTCGAGGGTCCGGCCCTGCTGAACGGCGCGCCGATCATCCCCAGCGTCACCGCCGAACTTCTGGACTGCGCCATGCTGGGCGACGCCAAGATGTTCGTGCACCCGGCCTGGCGCGAGCCGTGGCCGGCGATGCGGGTCGAGGCCCGCAACTCAATCGCCTATCGCATGTGCCTGGTGGCCTCCGGCGCCTTCGACGCCGCCATCGCCCTGTCGCCCAAGAGCGAGTGGGACCTGGCCGCCGCCGATCTCATCTGCCGCCGGGCCGGCGCGGTCGCGGTGGATCATAAAGGCCGCGCTTTCGCCTATAATCGCCCCGTTCCGCAGGTTCCGAGCCTGGTTTGCGCCAATAAGGCGCTCGCGCCATTGATCCTGTCACGCGTCGGGCATATCGAACTGCCATAAAACCATTCCACGCAGGAACATGCCCAAAATGGCCGATAAGCAGCTTCTCCATATCGTCGTCGGTGGTGAACTGAAGGACGTCGCGAACATCGAATTCCGCGACCTGAGCCAGGTCGAGTTCGTCGGCGCCTACCCCAGCTATGAAGAGGCCCACAAGGCCTGGAAGGCCAAGGCCCAGGCGACCGTGGACAACGCCCACGCGCGGTATTTCATCATCCACGCCCACAAGCTGCTGGATCCGAGCAGCGAGGGCTGAGGCCTGAAGGGGGCCGGCTCACTGGCCCCCACCTGACCGCTTCGCGGTCGTCCGCCCCCGAAGTGGGCAGACGCAGACCCGTCTTCCCCCTTCGGGGGAGGAGGGCCGCAGGCCCGGAGGGGGCGAGCGGCCGCCGCCTACTCCCGCCGCAAGATCTTGTCGGTCAGCACCTTCCCCAGCATCCCCGCCCGGAAGGTCTTCTTCATCGCGACCGGATCGTAGTCGTCGCTCTCGACCCACTCGCTGAAGGTCAGCCCCTTGGGCTCCCCCACTTCCAGATACTGCTCGAAGGTGTAGTCCAGCACCCCGGTGTTGCCGTGCTTGATGTGCAGGTAGCGCGGCGACAACTGCTCCATCGCTTCGCGGATCGGCTGGCCCAGGCGGTAGTGGGCGTAGAACACACTCATGATCCCTGCCCGGTCCGCGCCCGACTTGCAGTGGATCAGGGCTGGGTACTCGATCGTCTCGAACAGAACCTTGGCGCCGCGCACCCGCTCGCGGATGGGGACCTCCCTCGACGTGATCGTGAAATCGACGAAGTTCAGCCCCAGCCGCTGGCAGGCGTCCTTCTCCAGCGCGTAGAAGCTGCCGTCGAAGCCGCCGCGCAGATTGACGATCGTCTTGATGCCGCGCTTCTTCCACCAGGCCAGCTGGAACGGCCACGGCTGGTTGGCGCGGACCAGTTCGGGACTGATCCAGTGAGCGTTGGAAAAGCCCAGCCGCAGATAGGCGTGGTCGTTCCACAGGAAGTCGAGATAGGCCTTGAACCGGCCCCAGGCGGTGGTCAGGTCGAACTTGGCCAAGCGGGCGCGATCCTTCGGAAATTCCGGCCCTAAGTAGGCGGAACAGCCCTGAAAGGCAAAATCGCGTTGACAGTGTGCCTGCGAAATCCGACCCCTCGCCCATGACGACCCCGGAACCCGCGCAGCTCTCCAACCGTGTCCTGATGGGCCGGATGTGGCGCGAGTTCCTGCAGGCGCGCTGGCGGGGCCTGGCCGTGTCGATGGTCAGCGCCGCGATCGTGGCCTTCCTGTCGGTGCAGTTGGCCCGGATCATCGAGCCAGCTATCGACCAGCTGATCACCCATCCAAGGCCGAATGCGATCTGGCTGATCCCGCTGGGTATCGCCGGCCTGGCCCTGGCGCGGGGCGTGTTCCAGGTGATCCAGGCCAATGTCATCAACCGCATCGGCAACGGCGTCGTCGGCGACATGCAGGTGCGGCTGTTCGGCCGCCTGGTGCGCTCGGACCTCGCCCGGCTGCGCGGCGCGCACTCCGGATCGTACGTGGCGTCGGTGCTCTATGACGCCGGCCTGATCCGCGAGGCGGCGACCACCGGGGTGGTCAACTATGTCCGCGAGTTCCTGACCGTGATCGGCGCGCTGATCGCCATGTTCGCGCTGGATCCGATCCTGGCCGCCGGCGTGCTGGTCGTCGCCCCCGTCGCCAGTCTGATCATGCGCGGCTTCTCCAAGAAGACCACCAAGGCCGCCAAGGGGGCCATGGGCGAGACCTCCAACCTCTCGACCGCGATCATGGAGAGCCTGGACGGCGTCAAGATCGTCAAGATGGAGAACCGCGAGGCCTATGAGGAAGCGCGCGTCGCCGCCGTGGTCGAACGCCGCCAGCGCCATCTGATCAAAGGCAGCAACGCCCGGGCCATGGCCGCCCCGGCTACCGAGACCTTCACGACCATCCTGGTGGCCCTGGTCTTCGTCTATGCCGGCTGGCGGGCGACCAGCGGCGTGCTGAGCGTCGGCCCGTTCGCCCTGGCCCCGATCACCGCCGGCGTGTTCTTCGCCTTCCTGACCAGCCTGCTGATGGCCGCCCAGTCGCTGCGCCAGGTGGCCAACCTGCAGACGGTGTTCAGCGAGGGCTTCACCGCCGCTCGCCGCCTGTTCGCCGCCCTGGACGTCGCTCCCGCCATCGTCGATCCGGCCGACGCCCGCGTCCTGCCCGTCGGCGAGAGCGCCATCGCGTTGAAGGCCGTCCGCTTCGCCTATGGTCCCGACGCCCCGGCCCTGTCGGACGTGTCGCTGGAGGCCCGGCGTGGCGAGACCGTGGCCCTGGTCGGCCCCTCCGGCGGCGGCAAGAGCTCGATCCTCAATCTGATCCCGCGCTTCTACGACGTCACCGGCGGCTCGGTGGCCATCGACGGCCATGACGTCCGGTCGGTGACCCTGGCCAGCTTGCGCGACCGCATCGCCCTGGTCACCCAGGAGCCGTTCCTGTTCGACGACAGCATCCGCGCCAACATCGCCTATGCCCGACCCGGCGCCAGCCAGTTGGAGATCGAGGTCGCTGCCCGCCAGGCCGCCGCCCACGACTTCATCCTGGCCCTGCCCGAGGGTTACGACACCAGCGTCGGCGAAGCCGGGGCGCGGCTGTCGGGCGGCCAGCGCCAGCGCATCGCCATTGCGCGGGCCTTCCTGAAGGACGCTCCGATCCTGCTGCTGGACGAGGCCACCAGCGCCCTGGACACCGAGAGCGAGGCCCAGGTCCAGGCGGCGCTGGAGCGGCTGATGACCGGCCGCACCACGATCCTGATCGCCCACCGCCTGTCGACCGTGAAGAACGCCAGCCGCATTTACGTGATCGACAAGGGCGCTGTCGTCGAGACCGGAACCCACGCCCAGCTGGTCCAGGCCGGCGGCCTCTATGCGCGCCTGGCCAAGGCCCAGGACCTCGACCACGTACCGGAGACGTCAGCTTGAGGCCCCTGCGTTCGCCGTTCGTGATCTGGCTGCTGTCCTCGATCTTCGCCGGCTATTCCAAGCTTGTCTTCCGCACCCTGCGCATGACCGAGGAAGGTCGCGAGCAGGCCGAAGCCATCTGGGCCCAGGGCCGCGAGACCGGCGCCGGCGCGATCCTGTGCTTCTGGCATTCGCGCATTCCGATGTCGCCGCTCAGCTGGCCGCAGGACCCCGGCCGCCAGGACATGCGGGCCCTGATCTCGCGTTCCAACGACGGTGAGTTCATCGCCCGCACGGTCGAGAAGCTGGGCTTCCCGTCGATCCGCGGCTCGTCGGCCAAGAAGACCGATCTGGCCAAGAACAAGCACGGCGAGCAGGCCTTCCGCGACATGGTCAAGTGGGTCAAGGAGGGCGGCGGCATCGCCATCACCCCCGACGGGCCACGCGGTCCGGCCGAGCACATGGAGAAGGGCACCCCGTCCCTCGCCCGCATCACCGGCGCGCCGGTGATCTTCGTGGGCCTGGCCGCCAAGCCCTGCATCCGCCTGGGCTCGTGGGACGCCACCATGATCCCCCTGCCCTTCGCCAAGGCCGCCATGGTCTGGGACGGCCCGACCGGCGCGGGACGCGGCGACGATGTCGACGCCCTGGTCGATCAGTGGGCCGCACGCCTGTCGGCCGTCACCCGCCGTGCGGAAGCTCTGGTCGAAGATTGATCCCGCGGGTCCTTGGTGGGATGTAGGGCCATGCCGCACGATCACTCCGGACACGCGCACGACCATCATGGCCATGATCACCACGATCATGATCACGGGCATGACCATGGCCATGGGCATCACCACGGGCACGGCCATCATGGCCACAGCCACGCGCCCAAGGATTTCGGCCGCGCCTTCGCGATCGGCACCGCGCTGAATCTGGGTTTCGTGCTGGTCGAGGCCGGCGCCGGCCTGATCACCGGCTCGCTGGCCCTGCTGGCCGACGCCGGCCACAATCTGTCGGACGTGCTGGGCCTGCTGCTGGCCTGGGGCGCGGCGGTGCTGGCCAAGCGCGCCCCCAGCGCCCGCCGCACCTATGGCCTGCGCAAGGGCACCATCCTGGCCTCGCTGGGCAACGCCGCCCTGCTGCTGGTCGCGGTCGGGGCCATCGCCTGGGAGGCCATCCGCCGCTTCGCCGACCCGCATCCGATCGAGACCGGCCCGGTGATGATCGTCGCGGCCATCGGCATCGTCATCAACACCGCCACGGCCCTGATGTTCATGAAGGGCGCCAAGGACGATCTGAACATTCGCGGGGCCTTCCTGCACATGGCCGCCGACGCCGGCGTCTCGGCCGGGGTGGTGGTCGCGGCCCTGGCCATGGGCGTCACCGGCTGGCTGTGGCTGGACCCGGTGGTCAGCCTGGCCATCGTCGCGGTGATCGTGCTGGGCACCTGGGGCCTGCTGCGCGACTCGCTGGACATGGCCCTGGACGCCACGCCGCGCGGCATCGACACGCTCAAGGTCCGCGAATGGCTGGCGGCTCGCCCCGGCGTCAGCGAGGTCCACGACCTGCACATCTGGGCGATGAGCACGACCGAGACGGCCATGACCGCCCACGTCGTCCGCCCGCTGGACGGCGACCACGACCAGTTCCTGCACGACGCCTGCGCCGAACTGGCCAGCCGCTTCAAGATCGGCCACGTGACCATCCAGGTCGAGAGCCATCACGGCGCCCACGGCTGCGCCCTGGCGCCTGAAGGCGTCGTGTGATCCGGCCGTCCGCCCTCAAGCTCTACCAGGCCGCCACCGGCCTGCTCGAACCGCTCGCCCCCAGGCTGCTGGCCGGCCGCGCCCGCAAGGGCAAGGAAGACCCCGCGCGCCTGGCCGAGCGCCTGGGCCGCGCCCAGACCCCACGCCCGGACGGTCCGCTGGTCTGGCTGCACGGCGCCAGCGTCGGCGAGAGCCTGTCGATCCTGCCGCTGGTCGAACGCCTGCGGGCCGAGCGTCCCGAGGTCACGGTGCTGATCACCTCGGGCACCACCACCTCGGCCGCCCTTCTGGCCAAGCGCCTGCCGGCCGGGGCGATCCACCAATATATCCCCGTCGACGCCCCCGGCGCAGCGCGGCGGTTCATCGCCCGCTGGCGGCCGTCCCTGGCGGTGTTCGTCGAGAGCGAGCTGTGGCCGAACCTGCTGCTGGAGACCAAGGCCGCCGGGGCGCGCCTGGCTTTGGTCTCGGCCAAGCTGTCGGATCGCAGCTTCGCCGGCTGGCAGAGGCGGCCGGACGCCGCGCGGCAGTTGCTGTCGGGCTTTGATCTGATCCTGGCCCAGGACGCCCGCGCCCACGAACGCTTCGAGGCCCTGGGCGGCAAGGTCGCCGGCGAGGCCGACCTGAAGTTCGGCGCCGCGCCGCTTCCGGCCATGACCCCGGACATCCGGTTTGACCGTCCGCCCTTGCTGATCGCCAGCACCCATCCGGGCGAGGACGAGATCGTGCTCGACGCCATCACCGCTCTTCCGGATCGCCCGCCTGTGATCCTGGCCCCCCGCCACGTCGAACGCGGTCCGGCGATCGTCGAACTGGCCAAGGCCCGAGGCCTCTCCGCCAGCCTGCGCAGCCAGTCGCGTGAGCCTGCCGACATCCTGGTCGCCGACACCCTGGGCGAGATGGGCCTGTGGTTCCGCCTGGCCGGAACCTCGGTCATCGCCGGCAGCCTGGTCGAGGGCATCGGCGGCCACAATCCGTTGGAGGCCGCGCGACTGGACTGTCCGACGATCAGCGGTCCGTTCGTCGAGAACTGGACCTCGGCCTTCGCGGGGCTGGAAGCCGCCGAGGGCGTGGTCATGACGACGCCGCAGGGCCTGCGCGACGTCCTCGCCGCCGACCTCGCCGATCCCGCCGCCGCGCAAGCCCGCGCCGCCCGCGCCCACGCCTTCGTCGACCTCCGCGACCACGAGGCCCGCGCGGGTCTCTCCCGCATTCTCGAGCTGGTCCCATGAAACTCGGCACGCCCCGCTGGTGGTACGTGAAGTCGGGCGGCCCCGCCCCGCTGACTCGCGCCTTGCTGACCCCGCTGTCGTGGATCTGGGCCGACGCCACCCGCCGCCGCATCGCCCGCACGCGCCCGGCCCTGGTCGGCGCGCCGGTGATCTGCGTCGGCAACGTCACCATGGGCGGGGCTGGCAAGACGCCGATCGTCCGCGAACTGCTGCTGATCCTGACCCGCCGGGGCGTCGCCGCCCACGGCCTGTCGCGCGGCTATGGCGGCAAGCTGAAGGGGCCGGTCCAGGTCGACACCCGCCGCCACACCGCCAAGGATGTCGGCGACGAGCCGCTGATGCTGGCCCAGGATTTTCCGATGTGGGTGGCGGTCGACCGCGTGGCCGGGGCCAAGGCCGCGACCGGCGCGGGCGCGGGAGCCATCGTCATGGACGACGGCCACCAGAACCCGACCGTCAAGAAGGCCCTGTCGCTGGTCGTGGTCGACGGCGAGACCCGCGGCGGCGAGTGGCCGTTCGGCGATGGCCGTGTCTTCCCGGCCGGTCCGATGCGCGAGCCGCTGAAGGTGGGGCTGTCGCGGGCCGACGCGGTGATCGTGCTGCTGCCGGTCGATGTGGCCCAGCCGGACTTCGACCTGCTGGTCACCTTCGGCGACATGCCGGTTCTGGTCGCGCGCCTCGAAGCCGCCGCGCCTGTGCCCAAGGGCCCGCAGGTCGGCTTCGCCGGCATCGGCAAGCCCTGGAAGGTGGAAAAGGCCCTGACCGCCGCTGGCTGCCAGCTGGTCGACTTCGCCCCCTTCCCCGACCACGGCGAGTATGACGAGGCGACGCTGAAGCTGCTGGCCGACCGGGCGCGGGTTTATGACGCGGGTCTGGTCACCACGGAAAAGGACTGGGTGCGGCTGCCCGCCAAGTGGCGCGAACGCGTGACGCCGTGGCCGGTGCGGGCCAGGTTCGACGACGAAGCGGCGGTGGAAGCGCTGCTGGCGGGGCTGGGGCTGTAAGCAGCACCTTCTTCCCCCTCCGGGGGAGGAGCGCCGCAGGCGCGGAGGGGGCAAGACAGTGGGAACTCACTCTACTGGCCCCCACCTGACCGCGCGTCGCGCGGTCGTCCGCCCCCCCCGGGGGGGGGGGGGGCAAGCCCACCTTTAAAACACCCCCCCCCCCCCCCCCCCCCCCACCCACC
>CAZRPD010000013.1:0-49433 GCA_964601775.1 uncultured Caulobacter sp.
GAGGGATGCTCGAAACGCGGCGGAGACTACGGAGGCGGCCAGTTCGGCACGGGAGTTCGTGTCAGTCATGTTCGGGATGCGCCTTTCGGCGGGTTCCGGGCTTAGGCCGCCGGGAGGCCTTGGTCGGGTGCGAGGGGTTCAGGGCTGACCGGTCCCTGCTCGAAGTTCGGCGCCATCGGGGCCGCTTGCGAGGCCTCCGGCGGCTGAACGAATTGGTTCTGACCCGACGGCCCGGCCGCGTAAGCCGGATCTTCCATCGGATACGGACCGGCGTAGGGCTCAATCGGAGCCGAGAGCGGCGCATGTTGGTGGGGGTTCACGCCGATCATGGACGCTTCAGCCATGGCTTTTGCAGCCTCGGACTCGGCCTTGTCGGCGTCAGCTTCGGCCTTGCGGACCCTGGCTTGCTGCTCGGCAAGATCGAGCTCAGCCTTCCGCATCTGCATCGCCATGGCCTGTTGCTGCTCGGGCGGCGGAGGCGGCGGCTGCTGCGGAGGCGCGTCTTTGTCGGCGACCAAGGCCGGCGGGAGGCTGCGGCGGATCCGCTCCGCCACCTCATCGGCCATCGGCACATCGAACGACTTCACGATGAGGTCGGGCGCGACCTGGCCAAGGATCGGCATCGACTGCGCCAGCGAGGTCAGAGCGTCGGCCGCCTCAACGCGCTTGGTCGAGTAGGACGGGCCAGTGTCGACCACGACGTCATAGCGGCTATTGCCGAAGTTGATCGAGTCTCCAGCGTTTGGGTCGTTGATGCGGACCGACTTGGGAACCTCATCGACGCCCAGGATCGTCAGCGTGCGCGCCGTGTCGTAGGTAACGGGCACGAGCTGGTTCAGCACGTCGCCGCCGGCCTGGATCGAGGCCTTGAGGTTGTCCTGATAGACGTAGGTCGCAACGTCGCCTTCGCGCTGGCGCGCAAGGATCGCCTTGCCGCTGGTCTCGTTCGAGCGGGCGCCGAGGCTCGCATCATGAAGGCCCGTGACGTCCTTCATGTCCTGGGCGTTCATCGACGCCTCGTTGAGCACCGCGGCCGGGACTTGCGGCGGGTCGACGCGCGTCGGCTTCTCAAGCCGAGCGTCATACATCAGGACCGTGTCGCCGTCGGTGGCGCTGTCGCGAAACTCGTCGTTGAGGTTGTCGCCCTGCTGCGGAGCGAGCCATTGCGCTTTGGGGGCCAGGGCCAGCGTCTCAGCGGAGATCGACCGCCAATAGTTCTTGAGCTTCTGCGGGTCCTTGGCGAAGCGAACAAGGCCCCAGCGGTCGCGGCGATCACCGACCCAGACCTCCCAGCCCGTCACCTTGATGACCGGGACGCGATTGATCGGCCACTCGACGGGTTCGGCCAGGATCGAATGGCCGTTGGTCAGGTAGATCCAGCAGGAGCGGCGCTTGGTCTTGCGGGTGCGCAGCGGAACGCGCCCGCCGAGCTCGTTGACGTCGATGACCGTCCCGTCCTGCAGAAGGGCGATCTCGACGTCCTTCTCCTGCATCAGGCAGAGCCGGGTTATCCGAACCGTGTCGGTAGTGACCCAGTCGCTGGTGGCCATGTCCGACGTCAGGTCGCTGGGCACCTTGTCCGGATAGTCCTTGTCGAAGGCCTTGCGGGTCATCTTGTCGTTGACCCAGACTTTAGAGGCATCCTTGCCGGTCTTCTCGACACCCATCCGGTCCCAGACGACCGCGAGCGGGTTCGGAATGGCGCGGATGCCAAGGACTCGGTCAAAGACCTCCTCGCTGGCGTAATCGATCGTGATCTCGAACGCGCCCTGCCCACCGACGCATTGGGCCTGGCCGGCGTCAACATAGACGCCCTGGGCGTCGGACTGGCGCTCAATCTGACGGATCAGGCCCTCTCGAACGTCGGCCTCGTCCTTGTCGTTGTCCTCGGCCGGGCGGATCTTGATCGACGGGCGGTTGATGCGGATGTCGCCGGTCACTTGGGCGACGAACGACGGCAGGGTGTTGATCGTCAGGCACGGACGACCCTTGCGAGCGTCCAGGTCTTCGCGCTTCCACTGCTGGCCGGCGAAGAACTCGATGTCCTCAAGCTGAGCGTCGCGGTTCAGGCGATCAGCGTCCAGGTCAAGTTGGAATTCCTCGCGGATCCACTGACAGAACGCATCTTCGCCCTCGAAACCATCGGGGAGCGGATAGGATTTCGGCTCCTCGGCTTGCTCGCTCATGCGGCTTCCACCTCAGGAGCGTCGACCATCAGCCCGGCCTTGGTAGCGGCCTCGACCAGGCCCTGACGGTCAATACGGAGAGCATCGATCACTTCCGACAGGCCGGCCGGCGGCGCACCTAGCTCGGTCGCCAGCGCGACGATGGTGTCTTCGGCAAGAGCAAGTGCGGCGATGGCGCGGCGGACGGCGAATTTGTTCATCTATCTCCCCATCCAACTCGAGGCGGTGCGCTTTGGCCGGGCGGCCTCGCGTTTGATCTGTGGTTCTTCGTAGGCGACGGCCAGGAGGCCGATGGCGTCCGCGCTGTGGCTCGACCAATCGTGCTCCGGGCCAAGGCCGATGCCGCGGTGCTCGTCTTTCTTCTCGTGGTACCAGCCGACGGCCTCGCGCCCTGGCTTGGTCTTGACGTCGTCGAACCGCATTGACGGGAACAGGCGCCGGAGCGCCTCGATCCGCATCGAAGCCGCGCCCTTCCCCTGATTGGGAATGACCGTGACCTCGTAGCCGGCGGCGCGGAACGCGCTCTCGTAGGAGACGTCGAACACCCGGTCCTGGGTCTCGCCATCGTGCGGGAGCCAGATCTGAGCGCGGCCGGGCGTGTAGCCCTGCGACCTCAGCCACTCGACGTGAGCGCCGATCGGCTGGCCCTGGACCTCGTAGTGGTTGACGACGCGGATCTCGCGGCCGACGAACTGCGCGGCCCAGAACACGAAGTTGTCGGCCCTGGCGCCAGTACCGCCGATGTCGGCGAACAGGCGGATGGTGAGCAACGGGTCGGCGGCGACCAGGCCGATGCGGCCCTCAGTCTTGGCCTGCGCCAGCTCACGAACGAAGTAAGCGCCCTCCATCACCTGGACGTAGCCCCCATCCCAAATGTGGTCGTATTGGTCCGGCTTCATCCGGAGGGTATCGACCCGCTCCATCTCGAGCTCGGTCGTGAACCATGGATTGTCGCGGTGACTGGCCTCCACCACCACGGCGCCGGTCGGGATCTCAGGCCCCCGGAACATGACGTCGACCGCATCGCGCTTGTGGCGCGGGTTCCAGGACCACCAGCGCTGAGCGCCAGGCGCCCGCATCGTCGGCCGGTAGAGACCGATGCTTGTCGCCGTCGCGCCGTGCGCCTCTTCCCACCAGCCCCGCTTGAACCCCTCCAGCGACTTGATGCTGTCGGCGGTGTAGTCGTTCATCCCCTTGAAGATGATCAGGCCATCGCCCGGCGTGCGGATCAGGTCGCGATAGACCTTGAAGCCGTCGGGCTCGCCGAGGCCCAAGTCGCTCAGCTTCTTCTCGATCAGCGCCTTGGACGACTGGGCGAGATCCTTCTGAACCTCGCGGATGCAGACCGACCGAAGGCCCTCGCCGCCGTGATCGCCAGGCTCGGCCAAGCTGTCCTCAATCAGCAGGCCGGCGAAGAAGTGGGACTTCCCCGATCCGCGACCGCCGAAGGCCGCCTTGTCACGCGCTGGCGCTAAAAGCGGTTCGAATACCTCAGCTGTCGGGATGATCAGGGCGGACAATGCGTCGCTCGATCTTGGTCACCACGGCGCGGAGGTTGGCGTCGACGTCGAGCGCCTGCTTGGGCTTGCCGTGCGCCCGGTCGAGGATGGCGTTGGCCGCAGCGACCTGCGCAGCAGCCGGAGACTCTTTGTCACCCATGACCCGAACCAAAGCGGCAAGGGCTTGTTCGCTGAACTCAGCTGCGGCCGCCTTAATGTCGGCCGTCGCCTTGTTGGGCGAGCCTTCCTTGCGGCCCGCGCCGTCACGTTTACCGCCGCGGGGCATCGTTTGATTTCCTTTGATTGTTTTTCAGACGGCGCGCTGAAATCCTACCGGCAGGAACCAGGGGGAATTCATGGACGAGCGGACTGAAGTCAGCGCGGCTTACGCGCTTAGGCTAGCGGCCGATTTGCTGGCGGCATTGGTGGCGAGCGGTGTCATGCCCAAAGCTCACGCCACCACGATGATAGACGATGGGCTACGGTCGATGCTCGCTTCTCACGCTGTTCACGAGCCAGAGCTTCGACAAATTGCGGCAACGCTGACAGCGCAAGTGCAACTCGTGGCGCTGGAGGTGGAGCGGAAGACCCGGGATTAAGCGCGTCCATTTATCGGCTACTCCTCTTGGGCCGGCGCCTCGCGGCTGGCGATCTCCGCCTCCAACTGGGCGATGGCCTCGTCGATCGCCTCGATGTTGGCGTCGAAGCCCGGGCGGCCGACACGGGCCTTGCGCTTACCCTGGACCTCCTCAAGGCGGATCTTCAGGGCGTCGAGGATGTGGTCAGCCATGGGGTTACCTCAATGCGGACGCTGGGCGGCTTGTCGGCGGCGCTGACCGCTTTGGCTCCCTGCTCTGGCCTTTGCCGTAGCGCTGCACACAGGCGGGGAAGATGGCGATCTTGATTATCTGCGGAGGACGGCGATCTTGCCGCCCGACTTGATGTCGATCGTCGTCACCAGCCAAGGGCCTTGCCCATGACGTGCTTGGCAGCGGCGCAGATCAGGAAGGCCACGACGAAAGCGCCGATGACGATGCCCGCCAGGATGGAGCCGATGAATGCGAGCATGTCGGCCTCCTTGGGCTTCGCGCCCTGGCCCGCCCTGTGTAAGGCCCTGCTGTAGGATGTGACGGCGGCGCGAAGGCGAATCCCCGCCCTCCCTCGGCTCAAGGCAGAGGGGGCTTTCTCAGAGAGGATGAGGAAGGGCGGGAAATTTAGAGCCGGTCCACGGGACCGCGCGGTTGGGGTGGGGTGCCGTGGCGCCGGCTGAACCCATGTTTGCGATCGGCCGCCTCGCGCGCAGCAGCTGCAGCCTGTAGGGTGTCGAAATAGCCGAGCATTATAAGTCGGCCGGAGGTTTTGATCCGGGCCTCCCACTGGCCTCTAGGCGCATACCAGCGAACGCCGTTGACGCCGCTCGTGTTGTTTTTTGACAAGGCCCGGTTCTTTTGGTTCACGGCGTGCGGGATAGACCGGAGATTGACCCAACGATTGTCGCTGCGCACGCCATTGACGTGATCAACGTCTTCGATGGGCCAGTCACCTGTCTGCAATAGCCACGCTATTCGATGGGCACTGAACTTTATACCGAGGATCCTTCCCCGGAGGTAGCCGTCTCGGTCGCTTCCCCTAAAGGCCTCTCGGCCAGCAAAGCGAGTGTTCCACACTTTGGCGTCCCGTTCTGAGGGGAACCGTTCAAGCGCTCGCGGAAGCCAAAATAGTTTGCCAGTCTCCGCCTCGTAACGGAGCAGATGGGCCACCTCTTTAGCGACTACGGCGTCACGTTCGCTCCGCTCCTGCAAGGAGCGTGCTGGTCGCTGGCTATCCATTTAGGCAACCTTACGACTCGGCCATTTGAGGCCGAGGGTCCTGAGGCCAGCGCCGGATTGACCGCTGCTAGACTGACCTTCCAAGCCCTACGGTCGGGCCGGCGAACACACCATATGTGCCCTGGTTCGGGTTAGGACGCAACAGGTTGTAGAAGGGGGTGCCGTTCGTGAGAACGACACCCCGAGGTCGGAAATCCGGCCGCGCTACTTCCCGTCCAGAGCGGCTTGGATCATGGCGCGGTAGACCAGCGAAGCCTGGTGCGCCTTGGGGAAGCTGTGCATCCGCTTCTCCCGGTCGGTCAGCAGATGGGCGTAACCCTGGCCATAGCCGCCGCTCTGGGCGTGGCGGCCAAGAGGGTAGCCCTCGCCCGGTGGCGAGTTGAAATACATGATCAGGCCGCGCGGCGCGTCGATCACCCCCTCGGTCGGCTCTAGCATCGCCTCCAGGGCGGCGTGGGCGGCCGGAATGCTATCGGACCACCACTCGTCGATGAGCGATGGCAGGTGGACCGGGTCGATCGTTTCTACGTCCGTGATAGTCGCGAGACAGATCGCCCTCGCCATCTTCTCAAGCGTGTTCATGGCGTCTTCTCCTGTAGAGCGGCGTCGATCATGGCGGTGAACGAACCCGATGCGACCTGGAGCTTGCGGTCCGATGTCGGCCCGTCGATCTCGACCCACCAGTGCGAGGCGCCGATCTCGGTCATCGTCTCTGTCGGCTCTCTTAGAGCTTGGAGAGCAGCGCGGGCGTCGCCCATAAACCCGGTCCAGGCTTCATCAATATAGACCTGGCGATTAGACATAGGGCCGCTCTCGGAGCCGTCGTCTTCGTCGAAGAAGTTGGCGGCAAGCGCCCTGGCCATCCGCTCGATCATGGTCTCTGTGGTCATGTCCCAGATTTCTCCGCCTCATTTGGTGCAGAATTTTGGGACATGGCGGGCTCCAGCGGCGGGATCGTGCGGATGCTGACGCAGTAGAAGCATCCGCAGTCGGTCAGGCCGCTCTGTTCGCAGGTGGCGACCTCGGTCTGAGCGATGGTCATTTTCGCAAATCCTTGCAGCCGGAGGCCTTCGCCTTTCGCATCAGCTCCTTGGCGAACTCGGTCGGCGGCGGCGGATTGCGCAGCGTCTCGCACACAACGCACTCGCAGTCGTCATATGGAGCCTGAACGACCTCACCCCACTCGCGCGCCTCTATCGCGGCGGCATGCTTGGCGTTTCTCGTCAGCCGCTCGATCTCGCTGGCGGCTTGGCGAAGCTCGTCCATCGTGCCGTACGGCAACAGAAATCGCTCCTCCAACTCGTTGGCGCGCTCGATCAGCTTCTCAGGTGTGATGGTCATGGCCTACCTCTTGTCTCTGATTGCGCGGGCCACGCCGTCGATCGCCTGCGCGATGCCGTATCCTGCCCACATGATGGCGAAGACGATTCCGCCGATCGCCCAGATGGTCCCGATCATGCCGCCACCCCCTCGGCCAGCGGAGGCGCAGGCTCGATGTGCTCGATCGATAGTTCCATGGGTCCGGTGCGACCGAAGATCGTCGTCTCGATCGTCACGCGGCGCTCGTCGGCGGACATGGATATCACATCGCCGAGGGCGCCCAGGAAGTGCCCATGGGTGATCCGGACCCGCTCGTCCTTGCCGGGGCGATAGCGTTTGGCGACCGGGGTGTAGTCGAAATCGCCAGCCGCCTGCTGCGCCATGAGCCCCTCGACGGCCCAGGTGGACATCGGGAACGGGACAAGGCGGCCGTCATCGCGATAGTATTTCAACACGCCATGGACGCCGGTCACGCCAATGCGCTTTTCCTTGTGGTCCGGAACGCACTCCTCGGCCTCACCAGGCAGGCACTTCACGAACAGGTACCCGACCAGAAGCGGCCGCTCGACGGTCTCGAAGGCGTCTTCCGGCCTCGTGCCCTCCTTCACCCGCTTGAGCGGCGATTTTCGCTTCTCCAGCGGCAAGTAGACCTCGGCGCCCATGACGCTTTCGCTGCTGCGCACCGCCTCGGCAAAGTGCTCAACCAGGGCGGCGACGGTGTCCTTCTCCCGGCGCGTGGCGGTGCGAAGGCAATACCAGCGGCGGGCGTCGGTGATGGTGGCGGTCATGAGGTCTTCCCCGATGGGCTGGTGGTCAGGCGACAATGGCGAGAGCTGGAGCGGCCGGCGGGCTACGCGTGCCGTGACGTTCGGTGAAACCGAGTTCCGAATTGGCCTTTTCGCGCGCCCTAACCGCCTCTTCCTTCGTGTCGAACCTGCCGAGGTGCCTGTAGGCCCCATCGACCTGCAGGCGCGCTTCCCATTTTCCGTCTCGCTTGTGCCAACGAACGCCGGTTGCTCCGCTGCTATTGTCCGTCCGGCGGCGCTGGTTGCGTTGGTTCTCGCCCTTCGTCGCATTCCTCAGATTGCACCAGCGATTGTCTGACCTCTTGCCATTCCGGTGGTCGATCTCGTCGGCCGGCCATGCTCCGGTCTGGATCAGCCAGATGACGCGGTGAGCGCGGTAGGTTTTCCCGCCCACCGTGCCAGTGCGATAACCATCCTCACTTGTCGTCGTGAAGGCTTCTGCACCCGCATATCTGGAATTCCAGCGCTTCCACTCCCGGTCTGAATGGAACGCATTTTTTGCCCTCGGAAGCCAAGCCAAGCGACCGGTTTCAGGGTCATATGCGAGTAAGGTCCGCAGCATATCTGCGTTGAGTTCAAGAGATTCAGGCATGAACCGGATCCATTTTCGACGCGACTTCGTGGACTTGGAAACCATACTGCTCGAGGATTTCTCGGGGCACCTTGCAGCCCGGCCTTCCTGGCGGGGCTGACCAATCCA
Source organism: uncultured Caulobacter sp. (assembly GCA_964601775.1). Lineage (GTDB taxonomy): Bacteria > Pseudomonadota > Alphaproteobacteria > Caulobacterales > Caulobacteraceae > Caulobacter. The sequence continues at coordinate 8,341 of CAZRPD010000013.1, forward strand.
CGGCGTTCCAGTGGCGGCTTTTCCGGAACTCGGCGACACGGCGGCTCCACCAGGCGGCGCGATCTTCCGGCGTCGGCTCGGCGGGGCGCGTAGAGGCCTTAGGGCCAAGCCACGCCTCGTATCGGCCGTTCTTCAGCCAGCGCTCGAACGCCTGGGCTCCGCATTCGCCGAGATGCTGCTTGTCCTCCGAGGCGTAGCGCTGGACGGCGGAGACCAGGGCCTCGTCCCCTCCAGCCGCCGCAGCCGCCCGCTTCCAGGCCTCCAGGCAGATCGCCTTGGACGCTGAGCGACCCTGGTAGTGCGGATATGCCGACCACCCCCGTTCGAACGCTTCTGGCAGCTTCACCTTGGCCTTCGCCTTGGGCGGGGCCGACGAGGAAGCGGTAGATTCCGATAGGTCTGGGTTAGAACCGTCAGGTTCTAGTACAGACTGTGATGGTGATGGTGTTTCGGTTTGCGACCCCAATTGCGAAACCAATAGGTTTCCATTTGCTGTCGATTTGCTTCCTTTCGGGCGACCGCCTTTGCTTCCGATTTGCCGACGCACGTCGCTAAGGCGCTTGGCCTTCTCGAACTCGTCGCGCACCCGGCCGTGGACCAGAGCGCCATCCTCCACAATGAAAAAGTCGCGGAGCACGAAGGCGGTCTTGCGCCACGCGGAGGGCGTCAGGCGGGTGATGGCGGCCAACATGCCGTCGTCGTTCGGCAGCGAACCGCCACGCTTCCAGCAGGCCATCAGGAGCAGAAGGTATGCGCCATGCTGCTCAGTGTTCAGGTGGGGGGTGTCGGCCAGATAATCCGCGACGTAGAGCGGCATCCAAGTATCAGCCTTGCCGGCCATTGCCCGCATCCTCCTGGGTGTCGCAGATGAAGTCGTAGCCAGCTTCGTAAAGCTGGTGGTCGGTCCCGACCGGCCCCTGGCGCTGCTTGGCGCAGATCACATCCAGCTTGGTCCGCAGTTCGGCGCAACGCATCTCCCACTCCAGGTGATCGTTGCCTCCGCCCTTGGGCTCGTTGCGCTCGACGTAGTAGATCTCCCGGTAGGGGAAGAGGACCGCGTCGGCGTCCTGTTCAATGGAACCGCTCTCGCGAAGGTCGGAAAGCTGCGGCCGCTTATCGTCCCGGGTCTCGACGGCCCGTGAGAGTTGCGACAGCAGGACAATGCAGGTTTTGGCCTGGCGCGCGATCTGCTTGAGGCCTGCGGTCATTTCTCCCAGCACGGTCGCCTCGTTGCGCCCCTGAGCCGCTGGTCGACGCATGAGCTGCAGGTAGTCGATGACAATGACCGAGAGCGGCCGGCGGCGCTGAAGCGCCCACACCTTCCGGCGCACGTCTTCCACGCTCAGGCTATGGCAGTCGTCGAGGATCAAGTTCGACGGAACGCGCTGCTGGGCAATGTGCAGGGCGGCGAAGTCCTGATGAGTCAGGGCGCCATCCGACATGGCCCGGTACTCGATCGGGTCGAACTGGCCATGCTCCGCCATCTCCCAGGTGATGGCGGACATTTCCCGCTGCATCATCTCCTCTGGCCCCATCTCGATCCCCATGAAGAGGGCGTCGGCGTCAGGGTTTCGCGCGGCGGCGCCATGGGCAATGGCACGGGCCAGGCCCGTCTTGGCCATACCCGGGCGACCGCCAATCACGATGAGCGCGCCAGGACGCAGACCGCCCAGCCGGCGATCGACGCACCGAAGCCCCGTCATGCGGCCTCGCTTCTTGCCCGACGCGGCAAGCTCTCGCATCTGGTCGAGCGCTTTGGCGGCAGCTTCCGGTGCGGAGATCATCGTGTGCTCCGACGGGGTCGCACCCGCCTCGATGGCCTCCAGTTCCTTGCGAACCAAGGACAGGCACTCGAAGGCCGTCTTCTGGCCGGGGTCGCGACTGAGGCGCACCACGTCATGACCAAGCAACGTCATGGCGCGGCGAATGCCCGCGTCGGTGATGGCGCGCGCATAGTCGGCGGCGTTGCTGGCGGGTGGCGAGCGCTCGAACAGGTCGGCCAGATAGCGGGTCGCCTGGGGGCTATCCATGGCCGGGTCGCCAGCGAACGCCGCGCCGACCGTGATGGGGTCCGCAACGCGCCCCTGGTCGATCTCCGACACGATGTAACTGTAGAGCCGACCGTGGAACGGTTCTTGGAAGTGGGCAGCCTCCAACCCTTCGAACCGGGCGGCGCTGGCGTTGTCGTAGAGCAGGATACCCAGGATGGCCTGTTCGGCCTCCAGGGCGCCGGGGAGATCCGCCGGCAGCGTGTCGGCCGTCATCCTAGGCGGTCCACAATGCGGTCAAACGTGCGCTTCACCGACAGGCGAAGAGTGTCGGTCGGCGCGTCCTGCAGCTTGCGAAGCTGGACGGAGAGAAGGTGCAGAAGATCGTCGGTGGCGGGCTTGCGAGCGGGCATGGCTGCGGTCATGCGAACCTCTTCGTCATGCCGAAGCCGAACACGCGGTCGGTCATGCCGGCGGCGCGGGCCTGAGCGCGGTGGCGGTCGCCCGTCAGGCGCTCGGCCTCTCGCTGGTCCTTGCTGATCACACGGGTGTAGGCGCGCGAGGCATGGCCCGAGCAGTACGAGCCTGTTTCGAGCGCGGTGTTCGCGCAGAACAGGGCCTGCCCGTCATCAGCCTTGCGGTTCAGAGGCCAACGGCACGAGGAGGCCTTTAACTGCATCAGGCAGCAAGGCGCCGCGGCGATCTCGTCGGAGTCCGGGCGATGCGGCGCGGGCGCGACTTCGCGCTTTTCCGCTCGGATCAGGTCTGCCACGCGACGGGTAGCCACCGCGTCAGGCAAGACACGCTCTTTGGCTGAGATATGCTTGCGCACCGGCGCGCTCCTTAGGGCGCGGGTGAGTTTCGCGGCCGTCTGAGCAGCCTCGCGGGACGGGCCGAGGATGCCCAGGCGCTGGCACTTGCCGATCACCGCGTTACGCGAGAGCGGGTGCTGGTACTGCGCCGAAAGCTGGTTGGCGATCATTGTGTGCGAGACGCCCAGCCGACGCTGGTCACGCATGAAGGCGATCGCGTCATCCGGCCAGGGGAAGACGCCATAGTTCAGAGCGCCGCTCATCGGGATTGTCCTTTGAACTGGATCGGCCAGCCGCCGTCACGCTCGGCGCGCAGGCGGCTGTGGAAACGGTCGTAGGCCAGTCGCTCATCCCGTCCGACGTCGGACAGGGTCTTGGCCGCCGCGCGCGTGCGCTGGCGTCGATCGAGGGCGGGCGCGACCTGGTCGAGGTGGTGACGGAGGTCGGCCGCGAAGGCCGACCTCCAATCCAGGGTGGCCGCGCCTTCAAGGCTCACGGCCTGCTGTTGGGCGCGGGCCATGGTCAGGCGGCCTCCGCCTTGGGGGCGAGGATCACCTTCAGCCGGCTAACCTGCTCGTCGATGTAGCTCTGGGCGAAGCCCCGAGCCGGATCATAGCCTTCGGCAATCTCCGCGAAGAGAGCGCGGGCTTCGGGCGGCAGCATGCCGATGTAAGGCTCGGACAGGTCGACCCATTCCCCCTCGGTCTGGGCCGAGAAGCCCCACGCGACGACACCCTTCTCCCGCACAGCGGTCAGTATCTGGCGATTGACGCTGGCGGCGATCGCGTTCCAGCGGTCCGTCGGGATCTCGGAGGAAAGACTGTTGCCCTCCTTGTCCTGTGCCTCGTCGTTCGCGTCGTCGAACGCCTCGGCGATGAGGTCGCCGCTAAATACGTCGCAGCTCAGTTCGTCGTGATTGGCCTGCATGACGTGGATGGCGCCGGTGACGCCGTTGGACCATGCATCCATGAGGGCGTCGGCGCGCGACGAGTTCGGCCCCGTGTAGCGCTCCTGGTCCTTTGAGTACCACCAAGGCCAGTTAGGGCCGTTGGCCTTCACGCGGAAGCCTTCGGCCGCGTCGTCGCCGGCCACATCGCTGATGATGAGTGTCATGGTCAGGCGGCCTCCGCCTGGGCGGCCGGCAGCTTCCAGCAGCGACCGGCCACGATGTGGTTGATGTAGCCCCTGCTCACGCCGAAGCGGGCCGCCATCTCCGACTTGATCGCCGGCACGTTGCCGGCTTGGCGGCAGGTCGAGCGAATAAGGGCGACGTCGGCAGCGGAGAGCCGGGCGCTGGGATTGTTCTCCCCGCGCAGTTGTTCAGCCACACGGCCAAGGTCGATCACCCGCGCGCCAGGAAGCGTCGCCCAGGTCGCCCCGGTGATCGCCGCGCCCATGCTCGCCTGGCTGATCCCGAAGCGCCGCGCGAGAGCGTTGACACCGGTACGCCGGTGGCCAGGAACGAAGATCCGACGAGCCTCCAGGACTTGAACCGCCGTCAGCTTCGACGCTTTGACCCGCTCGCCGGTGGGCATCGTGCCATGGAGGTGCTTGTGGGCGTGGTTCTCGGAAGCCGTCGCCCAAATCAGGTTGGCCAAGGCGTTGTGAGTACGGACGCCGTCAAGGTGAGCGCCCTGCATCCCCTGCGCCGGTTCGCCGACGAACGAGGTCAGCACCGCCCGATGAACGTAGGTCTGATGGAATTGCTCGCCATCAAACAGGCAGACGAACCGATACCCGCTCCCCGCTGCGTAGTCCTTGAGGACAAGCGGAACGGAGCGCTGGCGGCCCTTGCATTGGAGGCTCCGGACGCGGCCGAGGTCACTGACCTCGTACCGCCCCTCGAAGCCGGGAATAGGAACCCAGCGCTCCATAGCTATTCGAGCCCCACGGCGACGGCGTAGAGATCGAACACAGCGTTCTCTTCTTGTCGGCGGGCGCGGTCCTTCTTCAGCTCGCGCACGACCTTGCGGAGGACTTTGGGATCGAAGCCCGAGCCCTTGCTCTCGTCGTAAACCTCTTTGATCTGGGCCTGGATTTCGGCCTTCTCGTCTTCGAGGCGGAGGACGCGCTCAGTGATCGACTTCAGCTGGCCCTGAGCGGTGCTGTTCAGAACGTCGGCGTGGGGAACGGCGTCGTCGGCCATGATCAGCGAGCCCCCGAACGGGTCGGCTTCGGGCGCGGGCCGCCGACGCGGCCGGCGCTGGCCGCCAGGCCGGCCTGGGCCGAGAACGAGCGCTTGTCGGCCGGCACGCTGGCGCCGCCCTTCCGAGCGATTTCCCGGCGGCGCTCCGGCGTCATAGACGCGAAGCCTTGGCGCCCTTTGGTCTTGGTTTGTTCAGTCATTTGGGAAAGCCCTCCCAGAATTCCGCCGGCAGAGGGGCCCCGACGGATTGGCCCCGGCCGTCAGGTCCCGAAGGACTTCACGGCAAACAGGATGGCGCAGGCGATCAGCGCCCAACGCACGAGGGCCAGCAGCGCGGCGGCGATCGGCGGCAGCGGGCGATCGCCGCGCTTCGGCGGGATCGGTGTGGCGATGACGTTCATGCGGCGACGGGCTCCCGAGGAGCGCCTGTCGGAACCTTCAGAAGGTCGGCGAACGCGTCAGGCTTCGGTCGGTAGACCGGTTTGAAGAGACACGGGCACCAGCCCCAGCCGGGCTCGATCGGCACGCCCTCGACCAAGACGACGTCAGTGTCGTTGCCGCATTGATCGCAGGGACCGCAGACGTCCGGCCGGAAGCAGTCCTCAACCACGTAGACCCGCCCGGCGTGAATGAGCACGCCTTCAACGGCGTCGTCGCGCAGGGCCTCGACGAAGTCGCCCTTCCCTATCGCGGTCATGACGCCACCTTCGGGAGGGCGCGGCCGCAATCCATGATCTCGACCAGAGCCGTGGCGAAACTGTCGTTCAACTCTCGCGCCTTGAGCGGCGTGATGTTGTCGCCAGTCTGGCGGGCTTCACCCTGGAAGCGGGCGGCGGCCTCGGTGGCCTCGGCGGTCTCATCTCGAAGGTTGCCCGGGGCCGGATCGCCCTCGCCGTCCAGCAGCAGCGCGGCAAAGGCGGCACGCTCGCTGGCGTTGGCGACCAGCGGGATACGCCCGAACGAGATGGTGATGTCGGGATGGTCGTCTGAGCAGTACTGCGACCAAACACCCGCCGAGACGTTGGCGGCGAAGGCGGCGGCCTTACCCGAACCGTAGCGGGCCTCGATCCGGCGACAGAGCGCCTTGACGAGCATGGACTGGGTCAAATTTCGACCTCCCCAATTTGGGTGTGAGGGTTGCCGCGATGCAGCATGTTCCAGTCGTCCAGGCGGCGGGCCTGGAGCGGAGGGCGGCGATGAACGACATGGAGCGGGCGCTGGGCTACCTGGTCCAAGCCCAGGAAGATCAGCGACAGGCCGAAGAGCTTCTGACCCGCGCCTTCGCCGGCCGAGCCATGGCGATGCGACTGGTCAAAGTGTCGATCGAGAGAGGCGAGCGGCCGCACGCTGGGGGGAGAGGTGCGGCCGCTCGCGTTCGCCGGTTTGGGGACGAAGCCGGCGAAGCTGGTGTGGCGTGAAGGCGCGCGCGGACGGCCCATTCTTTCCGCCGCGCGCGCCACGACGAGCCCTAGCGCAGGGCGGAGGCGCTCCTGGGCTGCGTCGATCTTGTGTGGCTGCCCCCCGAGCATGGCTTCAGGCCTCGCTCTCGCGGGGCTGGCCAGTCTTGGGGTCGATGTGGACGACTGCGGACGCCGCGCCGAAGGTGCCGCGGATCGGCGGAGGACCTTGCGGGATCGAGATCGCGGCCGTCTTCAGCCAGACAGGCGCGCGGCCGACAGTCTTGCGGCGATTGGCCCCGTGGGATGCTTTCCTGCGAGCCATCTACGCGGCCTCATGCGAGGGCGAGCGACGCTCAGCGGCTTGGGCCAGCTTTTCTAGGGTAGCGACCCACTTGGGGCGCCAGCCATGGGCCTTCCAGCCGACGACAGTGGTGTACGGGACGTCAGCCTCTCTAGCGAGTTCGGCTAGGCCGATCTCCTTCTCGACGGCTTCGATCTGCTGAATGGCGCGGGTCACATCTGACATGCGCACAAATCTACGATGTTTCGTAGATTTGTCTACGCCGATCTACGAAACATCGTCGTTACGAACTTTCGTAGGATCGGGCAGACATGGATCCATGGATCTGCTGCAGGATCGCTTCGACAACTTCATGGCCTGGATGGAGGCCAATGGGCTGAACGCGAACCGCGTCTCGCTCCGTAGCGGCGTGCCTTACAACACGATCAAGAGCTACGTGGACAAAGGTGGGACTGCGAGCCTGAAGGGCGACAACGAGGCCCGTATCGCCGCCTCATACCGCCTTCCGGTCGAAGCAATATTCGGTGGCGTCCCGGTCGAGCCCGAAGATCGAGAAGCAAACCACCTAGCAGCGTGGCGGGCGAAGGCTGGCCTTTCTCAAGAGCAAGTCGCGGCGGCGCTCGGGACCTCCCTGCGGGTTGTTGAGCAGCTCGAGGACGGTGAGATCGACATCAGCGCGAAGTGGCTCAGGCGGCTTGCTGACGTCTTCGGGGCAAACGCCGGCCAGCTGCTGATGGCGCCCGAGGAGGCGCAGAGCGACCTTTTCGAAGTCGCCCGTGCCGTTCCGAAGGATCAGCAGAACACCGCCGTCCGTGTCCTGCGGTCTCTTACAGGGACTGACGGCTAGACGCCGCGTCGGCGGGGGGAACCATGAGAAAGCTTGCTCTCACCGTTACTCTGCTTCTAGTGGCGTGTGGCCCTGCTGCTGAGGTTTCGACCTCGTCTTCCGGGGGCGCAGGCGTTCAGCCCGCCGTAAAATCTCCCGCTGAGGAATCCCCGCAAGAGGCGCTAGACCGCCATTTGAAGGCGTCAGCTGATAAAACGCCGGCACCCCGGCCGCCTAAGACAAGATTGCCCAACCAGTTGTACGTCTGCATGAGCAGCGACGTTTCGGGGCCCCACATTGTGCCGAAGGGCGTCTTGTTCGATTCCTGGGGGCGTCCGTACCATTCACTTCGTGACCCTCAGGTCGCCGATGATGCGGAGAATGATGGCTCGCTCGGTGGCCAGGTCATCACCGTAGAGGAGGCCGAACTCTCTGACGCCAAGCCCTGTTCAATGGTGACCGTACAGAGATTGGTGCGCGTCGGAACGCCTGACGGTCCTATCAGCGCCTATCCGCCGCGCGCCTTCCAGGCCAGCTGGTCCGGGCTTACGGATCAGGGCGACGAACAACTCGACGAGTTGATCTATGGGGGTGTTCTAAACGGCGTGTTGGCCACGGACGTCACGCGCTCGATGGTGTTGAAGCAGGTCGACTACACCTCTGAAATTCACCGTCGCCTCGGCCTCCCAGAGGCTACAGAGGATAAGCTAGAGCGCCAGGCTCACGACCGAGCGCGCGGCATCCGTTGATCACAGGCTCTCCGGCGGGAGCTCTCCATGTCGCTCGACTAGTTCTTCTTCCGACCAGGCGTCGAACTCTGGCTGCCCGGTAAGCTCATAGACGACCGCTCCCCCCTTTGATGCTGCGGCGACGCTGGCCTGTCGGGCCCGGGTGATGCTGGCGAACTGGATAGTCGGAAGCCTTAGCCAGCCAGATCTGTGCCTCCGATAGCCGTCCACTGCGTACACCCGCCGTCCGATCACCCGATCCCTCCCATCAAAAGTTAACACCACTGATTCCGCGTGAATGCTCCGCGGTCAACGCGGCTGGTTTGCGCGTACGACCGGAAATGGCGTCGGCTATGATCTACGAAACATCGTAGATTTGATATTGCGACCTACGAAACTTCGTATATCGTTCTCCCGTCACCGAACGGGAGCCGCCACCGTGCGCACCACGAACACCATCATCGCCTTCGACATGAAGGACCCGGCCCAGGTGGCCGCGCTGGCGAAGGCTCTTGAGCCGACGCCGGCCGAACGCGCCTCGCTGCGCTTCCGCAATGCCTGCGCCCTGACGGACGAGTTCGCGGCGAAGCACCTGACGGTCGAGCAGCGGTTCGCGGTCACGATGATGGATCGCCGGACGGTGCCGGCCGGTGTGACCGGTCAGGTCGCCGCCGAGCTGTCGAAGCTGCTGGCGGCCGAGGACGCCGCGCGCGTCGCGCTGAAGAACGGCGGCGAGGCTCCGGCCTACGCCATGGCCGCGGAGTAGGCGCGATGTCTTTCGACCACGGCATCCTGAACGTCCCGCTGGCCAAGCGGGGCAACATCGACAAGCAGATCGACGCCCGGAAGGCCGATCAGGCCCGCACGACGGCCCAGCGCTTGAAGGCCGCTCGCGTTCGTCACCGTGACGCATTCGCCCTGGCCAAGGCGGCGATTGCTCAGGTCTCCGATGAGCGCATGGCCGAGCTGGGCAAAGCCCACGGCCTGACCGTGAAGCAGACCCGCGCGCAGTTCGTGTCGGCGGCTTCGATCAACCCCGAGCGGGTGGCCAGGGCGATGCAGCGCGAGCTGACGCCGAAGGCGGAGGCCTGATCATGACCACGATCACCAACCGCGAACCTCTCCCGTTCTGGGCGTGCGGCGGCGACGTATTCGCCCGCATTCCCGGCGAGGCCCCGGCCATCCTCGACGACGCGGAGTCCTGGGATTTGCTGACCCACCTGGAGATCGAGCGTCGGGCCTGCGAGCGCAGCGGCGACCGGGCGACCCGCGCCCGCGTGATGCTCTCCGCCATGCAGCTGACTTGCGCGCGAATGCAGGCCAGCCGCTGGCGCCGGGCATGCGGCGACGTAGCGAGGGCGGCTTGATCATGGGCCGCACCGGCTACGCCCACATCATGGCCCGTATGGCGTCCGACGCGTCAGTGACCGTCGGGGCCGCCCGCGAGGCGCACACGCATACCCTTAATTTTGGCGAGACGGCCAGCGTCATCCTGACGACTGCCCAGCTCGCCGCGGCCCAGGCGGCCATCGCGTCCGCCATCGACCAGCACATGGCCGAGAACCCGCCACCGCCTCGCGCGGCCTGATCCACCACCAGAGAGGGGAATTCCATGTCCAACGAAGCTCGCCTTCCGGCGCTCGTCGACACCTATGTCGGCAATCGACTGCGCGGCCGCCGCAAGGCCATCGGCATGAGCCAGAGCCAATTGGGCGACGCGCTCGGCCTGACCTTCCAGCAGGTCCAGAAGTACGAGCGCGGCCACAACCGCATCTCGGCTTCCAAGCTGTATGAGGCCGCCCGCGCCATGGGCGTCCAGGTCTCCTACTTCTTCGACGGCCTGCCGGACCCGACCGACGCGAAGGCCGCGCCGGTGTCGATGGATGATCCGTGCCAGGCCCTGGCCGCCATGGACCTGGGCCCGGAGCTGGCCCGCGCCCTGGTCGACACCGACCGCGCCGGCCGCGCCATCGTCCTGCAGACCGTCCAGCGCTTCACGGGCGCCGGCCAGCAGATGGCGGCCTAGCGATGGCTTGGCCCGTCGCAATCCCCGTCACCGTCTCCGCGCCAGCGCAGTCCGCTTCGGCAGCCGCGACCCGGTTCGATCGGCTCGTCGGCCGATCCTTGCCGCTCGACCAGATCGACGCGGCGCTGGCCGAAGCCGCGACGGCGCGCGCGGCGCTGCACCGGTCCATGAAGGCTCTCCGCCAGGTCCGCCGCGAGGCGAAGGCCGAACGGGACGAGGCCGCGCGTGACGCCGCCCGCTACGCCCGAGACGAGAAGCGCATCGCCGCTGCCCGCGCCGCCCAGGCGTCCGGTGAGCGGATGGCCGCCTCGATGGCTCAGGCGGTGCCGGCATGACCGCCCGCGACCTGACCCCTACCGAGAAGGCCGTCCGCGTACTCGTGGCGCAGCACCTGCCCGACATGGAGCCTCACCGGATCACGGCGTACGCCGACAAGATCCACCTCAAGACGCCTCTGGTCGACCTTGGCCTGGCCGACGGCTTCTTCGCCGCCGCCACGGTGTCGATCGAGCGGACCTATGGGTTCGAGGCTGATGACGAGACCTGGGAGGGCTGCAAGACGGCGGCCGACCTCGTCGCGGTCGTAGAGCGGCACAGCACGGCGGTGGCGGCCTGATGCTCGCCGCCGCTGTCCCCCTAATCGTCTACGTCACCGCGTCCTTCGGCACCGCCGCAGCGATCTGCGTCTGGGCGGTCCTCTTCCCTGAAACCCTGAAAGGTGGCCGCGCGTGAGCGACATCGGCTTTCACGTCTGGAACCCGGCCGGCCGCCTGCCGACCTACACCCACCCGACCTTCCTCGCCGCCTGGGCGGAGAAGGACCGGCTCCAGGCCCTACACCCGGGCGAGCGCTTCGTCGTCATGATGCCCTGCGAGGACATGTCTGGGATCGGCTACGGCCTGGGCTTCACCGCCGGCCGCGAGGAGGCGCGCCGTGAGGTCGACGCTCGCGTGCGCGACGCCTGGCAGGTGGCGGACATCGCTAGGGCGGATGCGCGGGACCTTCGGGCGAAGATTGCCGCGCTGGTGTCGTTCCTGGCCAATATCGGCGAGCACCGCGCCACCGTCGCCGACTGTCTGCTCTGGTTCGATGGCTTCATGGCCGCCTTCGCCAACGACGGAACGCGCGAGCCTCACGTGATTCGCCGCGACCTGCTGCTGGCCCTGAACCGCGACCTGATCGCGATCCAGAACGCTCCGGCGCTGGCCAGCGAAACCGCCCCGTCGCGCAACCTGATGCTCGACGACCAAGACATCCCATTCTGAGGAGCCCGCCATGCAGGTCATCACCTGGGACGGCAAGCCGATCTCGTCCCCCGGCATCTACTCCCGCGTTCCGATGGAGATCTACCATTCGGCCGACCTGTGCGTCGGTCCGTCGGTGTCGTCGTCGGGCCTGCGCACGATCTTCGCGGACTCGCCGCTCGACTTCTGGATCTACAGCCCGCTCAACCCGAACCGGCTGGAGAAGCCCGACAGCGAGGCCTTCATTCTGGGGCGCGCTGCGCACCACCTGATGCTCGGCGAGGAGGACTTCGCCCGCTACTACGTCCGGCGCCCGGCTGAGCTTAACGGCAAGAGCTGGAACAGCCTGCGCATCGACTGCAAGGAATGGCTCGGCCTGGCTGCAGAAGCCGGGCAGGTCGTGCTGAAGGACGGTCAGATCGCCTCGTGCGAGGGGATGGCCGGGATTCTTCCATGGCAGGCCGGCCTCGATAGCGGCCTGAAGCACAACGCCCTGGTCCGCGCTGGCGCGATGGAAGGGTTGGTCGAACACACGATCATCGCGCAGGACCCGGAGACCGGCGTCTGGCTGAAGGCGCGGCCCGACGTCATTCCGACCGGCAGCCGCGAATTCATGGATTTCAAGACGTCCGCCGACGTGTCGGACGAGGCGATCCGCAAGACCCTCGACTCGTTCCGGTACGACATGCAGGCGGACCTTGCGTCGACATGCCTGGAACAGGCGGCAGGCTACCGCTTCGAGGCCTTCGGCTTCGTCTTCGCGGACAAGAAGCCGCCGCACGCCACCAACGTCATCGAGCTGGATCCGACCGACCTCGAAGAGGCGGCCAAGGACAACCGCACCGCTCTGCGCACCTTTGCCCGCTGCATCGACACCGGCCGCTGGCCTGGTCCGGCCGGCCAGCGTGGCGACGCCGCCACCATCCAACGCTCCGCCTGGAGCCGCACCCGCGCAGCTGATCGCCGCGCCTACCTCGAACAGGAGCTTGCTGTCGCATGAACGCTCAAACTGCTCTGGCGCCGATCGTCGAAGCCAACCCCGCCCTGGTGCTCCTGGAGCCCGAGAAGTTTGACCGCTTCTACGAGGAGGTCGCCCGCGAGGTCCGCGCCCATGTGCCGGACCTGACGACGCCCGCCGGCCGCAAGGCCGTCGCCTCCCTGGCCTTCAAGGTCACCAAGACCAAGACGGCCATCGACGAGGCGAGGAAGGGCCTGACCGAGGAAGCCCGCGCCCAGATCAAGAAGGTCGACGAGCAGGGCAAGGTGATCCGCGACCGGCTCGACGCCCTGCGCGATGAAGCCCGTAAGCCGCTCACTGACTGGGAAGCCGCCGAGGACGCGCGCGCCGCCAAGGCCAAGGAGATCACCGACGGCATCCGCCGTGATGCCGAGGTTTCGATCGACGACACCAGTGAGACCGTCGCCGGCCGCCTGGACCTGCTGCGCTCGCTGGAGCTGACCGAAGAGCAGTTCGCGGACCACCTCGTCGTCGTCCGCGAACTGCGGCGCAAAGCGATCGAGGCCCTCGAAGCCGCCCATGTGCGCCTGAAGCAGGCCGAGGCCGACCGGGCCGAACTGGCCCGTCTGAAGGCCGCCGAGGAAGAGCGCCTGGCGCGCGAGGCGGCGCAGAAGGCGGCGGCCGAGGCGAAGGCCCGGGCCGAGCGTGAGGAAAAGGAACGCGCCGACGCTGCCGAACGGGCGCGCCAGGCCGAACAAGAACGGATCGCCGCGGCGGCCCGTGCTGCTGAAGATCGCGCCCGCGCCGAAGCCGAACGCGAGGCTGAAGCCGTCCGCGTTTCCGAACGCAAGGCGCATGAGGAGGCCCTGGCCGCCGAGAAGCGCCGCGCCGACGAGGCCGAAGCCGCTCAACGCGCCGAGGCGGCCAGGATTGCCCAGGAGGCGGCCGACCGTGAGGCGCAGGAAACCGCACGACGCGCTGCCGAAGCCGCCCGCCAAGCTGACATCGACCACCAGAGCCGGGTCATGGGCGAGGCCAAGGCTGCGATCATGAGCCACGGCATCGGTGAAACGGCGGCGAAGGCGGTCGTCATCGCCATCAAGGCCGGCCTCGTCCCCCACGTCACCCTGACCTTCTGAGGACCCGATGAACGCTCAAGTCCCCGCAGCGGTTAGGCCGCAACTCCACACCGGCGGCCAAGTCGCAGCCCTCGTTCCCCAGACCTTGGAAGAGGCTTTCCGCGTCGCCAACGCCTTCGCCGTGTCAGGACTGGCGCCGCAGAGCCTGAAAACGGCCGAGGCGATCCTGGTGGCCATCATGGCGGGCGCCGAACTGGGCTTCGCCCCCTATCAGGCCATGCAGTCCTTCGCGGTCATCAATGGCCGGGCCAGCATCTGGGGCGACGCCATTCCGGCGCTGCTCTGGTCGCGGGGCTTCGACATCGAAGAGTGGTTTGACGACGACGACAACGCCACCAAGGCCTTCTGCAAGGTCACGCGGCCGGGCGGCAAGATCATCGAACGCACCTTCAGCCTGAAGGACGCCAAGCTGGCGAGTCTGCTCGGGAAGCAGGGGCCGTGGCAGACCGCCCAGAAGCGCATGCTCCAGATGCGGGCCCGCGCCTTTGCCGCCCGTGACGGCGCGGCGGACGTCCTGCGCGGCATGCCGGTCTACGAGGAGGTCGCAGACTTCCAAGAGATCCGCGAGGTCCGCAGCGGCCCGGCGCCGACCGGCATGCGCGCCCGCCTGGAAGCTCGCCAGGGCGGCGGCCAAGGCTTCGACGCCGACCACATCGCCCGCGAGACCGGCGCGACCCCGGCGCAGGATCAGAACGACGATGCGCCGTCCGTCGACGCCGAGTTCGAGGACGCGCCAAAGGAAGAGGAGGGCGACAGCTTCCCTGGCGACCAGGCCCAGCAGCCGGTCGCGCGGAAGGTCGACGGCGTCAACACCGCCTCCCAGGTGCTGACCACGGTGAAGTCCCGCAAGGAAGCGTTCGAGGCCCACGCCAAGAAGGCCCCGACTGCTGCAGCGCTGAAGACCCTGCGCGATGGCCGCCACTTCGACGCCCTGTGCAACGACATCGACGCCGGCGATCCGGACGAAGTCGGCACGGGCCATGAGCTGCGGACCTGGCTCGAAAGCCTGATCGAGCGCCACGAGGACGAAGAGCGCGACGCGGAGGCGGGGGCGTGATGGCCTTCGGAACCCTCGCCAAGCCGGACAAGCGCGTCCGTTCGCGCTCGCACATCGACTTCCTGCACCACTTGCCCTGCATCCAGTGCGCGATCGAGGGGCGCGAGACGTATGGCTGCGATGCTGCCCACGTCTCGTTCGCCTTCCCCGGCTGGTCGCATCGCGGCAAGGGAACGAAGGTCGACGACGCCCGCGCCGTGCCCAGCTGCCGGACGCACCACGACGAGCAGCACGCCGACGGCAACGAGCGCCGCTACTGGGCCCGCTATCGGTTGGACCCGGTCCTGTTCTGCCAGGCCCTGGTCGATTGCGCTGGTGACGTCGAGCGCGGCGCCCAGGTCGTGCGCGATTACGGCAGCCATGCGCGCCGGGGCCTGCCGACGGTCCACGTCGCCACGGGCCCGGTGACCAAGCGCGCGGCCGGCCCGACGCCTGTGACCATCACGGCTCACCTCGCGACGCGGCCCCGTGACGAGCACGGCAACGTGGCCGTCCTGATCCCCCGCGAGGCCGGTCTGAAGGACGCGCCTTGCGACCTCGTTTGGGTCGCGCCGACCGCCCTGCAGAGCCCCGACGCCCCTCCCTGCACCTCTAGGACAACAGATAATGGTTGAGAGCAGAGAAGACGATAGTTCGGCCCGGAACGGTGGACCCGTGGGCAGCGCGGACGCGGGTACCCTGCCCGCGCTCGCAAAGAGCAGCGGGGGCGCCGCATGAGCAGCCTTCACAACGACCTCGCCACATGGGCCGGGAAAGCCCGCGCACGAGGCCAAGATCGCATCGATATCACGGTCGATACGGCCGACGAACTGTCGGACGCCCTGATGCAACGCGCGGCCCTTCTGGACGCCTTGAAGGCCGTCCTGCCGCGCCCGCTGATCGGCGAGAGCTATGACCCGCCCGTCCCCGACGCGGAGTTGCTGAAGGAATTCCTGTTCACCTGGGGCAAGCTTCGGGCCGCACGCGCTGCCGTGGCCTTTGCAGAAGGCGGTGCGGCATGACCGAGGATGAAGCCAAGGCCAAGGTCTGTCCCAAGACCTTCGGCATCCCCGACGAGCGCGACGAATACGGCAGTGGCATCCGAGAAGGCGGGCCGTGGAAGTGCCGCGGTTCCGGCTGCATGGCCTGGGCGGAGACGTCTGTCACTCGCGTCGTTCTGACCAACGGCGCCGTAGTGGAGCCAGGGCAGGTCTACATGAGGTCCAGCGTGGCCCGCGAGGAGCGCCACGTCACTGGCGGTTACTGCACCCTCTTCGGAGCGCAACCATGACCGGCCAAGCCAGGATCACGCCGCCTTTTGGCGACCAGACCTTCGACAGCTTCCAGCAGTGGGTGAACCGGGCCAGTTCCTGGCTGACCTGCCATCCCGAGTACAACAACACCGAGCACGGCGAGATCACCGGCTGGCGCGGCTACCACTTCACCGCCCTGTGCTTCGACAGCTTCGGCCGTCGTTGCCGCAAAGGCTCCGACATGCAGCGCGCTCACGACGAAGGCGCGTACCCGGTGTGGTGGATCTGGCCTGACCAGATCGTCGAGGCGATCACCCGTGGCGCGGCAAGCACGCAGGCTTATGCCTCAAGTACAGATCAAGTCGCCGCAGAGGTATCTCAACCGATCCGGGAGGGAAAATCAATAACTCCCCCTTCCTCTTCTAGAGGGGATCAGTAGCCATGGGTGAGACCCCTCCGATGGACGGAACGCCGTTCTACGCCTTGGTCCGCGTCCCGATGCGATACCGGCGCTACAAGCCCGGCGCTCCGCAGCTCCGCCAAGGCATCAAGGGCCGCTGGCAACAGATGAACGAGTTCGGCGGCTGGGAAAACTGCGCCGAACCAAACTTGTCCTCCTGGGAGCACCACCCCGACTTCTCGCCTCTCACCACCCCTACGCCTGAGGGAGGGGCGTCATGATCGCCCGCAAAGCCGCCGTGTTCCGCCTTTATCCAACTCCGGAGCAAGCTGCCCAGATGGCGCAGTACGCGGGTGCCTGCCGCTTCGTCTATAATCTCGGCCTGGAGCAGCGGCGCGATTGGTTTCGGCAATATCGCGCCAACACGGGTAGCAATATCTCCATTTCCAGCCAATGCCGTGAACTCACGGCATTGCGAGCCGAGGTGGACTGGCTCAAGGCCGCTCCGGTCCATGCGCTTCAGGGCGCTCTCCGGGATCTAGATCAAGCCTATCAGAACTTCTTCGCCGGCCGCTCCGCCTATCCGAGGCCGCGCAGAAAGACGGACAAAGAGAGTTATCGGTACCCGGACCCGGCGCAGCTGGCCATTGAACGAACCGGAAGATCATCCGGTAAGATGAAGCTTCCCAAGCTCGGCTGGGTGAAGCTTCGTGGCTGGCAGGCACTCCCGGGCGATCTCCGCACTATCACCGTGTCGCGCCGCGCTGGCCGATGGTTCGCCGCCGTGCAGTGTCAACGTGAGGCCCCGGAACCGGCCTCATCGGCGCTACCCGCTATCGGTATCGACCTGGGCGTTTCAGTGTTCGCAGCCCTCAGCGACGGGAGCTTTGTCGCGGCCGCCAACCACGGGAAGCGCGCCGTCGCGTCCCTTCGCCGCGCTCAGCGGGCGCTATCCCGCACCAAGCGCGGGTCCGCCAATCGTAGAAAAGCCGCGCGCCGCGTCGGTCGCATTCACTTGCGGGTGGCCAACGCCCGCAAAGACTTCCTCCACAAGACGAGCACGACCATTGCCAAGAACCACGGCACGGTCGTTGTGGAGGCCCTGAAGGTGCGGAACATGACCGCATCGGCGGCCGGCACGATTGAAGCGCCAGGCCGCAACGTTCGCCAGAAGGCTGGACTGAACCGCGCCATCCTAGACCAGGGGTGGCGTCAGTTCCGGACCATGCTGGCGTACAAGCTGGCCGATCGCGGCGGGAGCCTCATCGAGGTTCCGTCCGCCTACACGAGCCAGACCTGTCCGGCCTGCGGCTGCGTCGATGCGGCCAACCGCCGAAGCCAGGCGTCTTTCGTGTGTGTCGACTGCGGCCACGCCGCGAACGCGGACACCAACGCCGCCATTAACATCCTACGGCGCGCGGACAGCGCGTTGCAGCCTGTGGAGGGACACCGCGCTAACGCGGCCCGTCGAAGCAGGAACCAGCCGGAGGTCGGTTCTATGCCCACCCTTCGGCGCCCACGGCATTCCAGCCGCGGTGGATGTCAGACAACCACGGACGGGGACAGCCGCGAAGGTGGGCGGTCGTGAGCGTCGTTGATTTGACCGTCCTGGACCTGTTCAGCGCGGCGTGCGGCGGCTGGTCCCTCGGGATGCACCGCGCCGGCTTCCGCACTGCTGCGGCCTGCGAATGGATCGCCTGGCGCCGCGCCATCTACGCCGAGAACAATCCCGGAGTCCTGATCTATGAAGACGTCTGCGACGTTACGGCTGAGCGAATCTACGCCGACCTTGGAACTCTTCCCTGGCTCGTCGCTGGGTCTCCTCCCTGCCAAGACATCTCCAGCGCCAACACCAAAGGCAAAGGTGTCGACGGTGAACGGTCGGTCCTCTTCTTCGAAGCGATCCGTATCGCCGGCGAGATCAGGACGCTCGCCCGAAAGCTTGGAATTCCAGGCGCTCGTTGGGTCGCTCTTGAGAACAGCTCTAATCTCAGAAATCGAGGATCTGACCGGGTCCTCGCTGCACTGGAAGCGGCTGGATACCCCTGCGAACCGACCGTGGTGGGTGCTGGCGACGACTTCCGCACCAGCGGACGCAAGCACGCCGGCGTCGGCGCCAACCATGAGCGCGCCCGGTCCTGGCTCCTCGCCTACGATCCTGAGCAACTTGCCGACCCCAATGGCGCAGGACGGCCAGCGCGGCGGAGCTGGGGGCGGAGCGGGTTCGACCTATCCGTTCCGCATGATCCTCTCGACGCCACGGAAGTCGGACATGCAGGCGGGCGGCCATGGGGACACGGGCCGGATGGGCACGGTGCGCCATCAACTGCACCAGGCGCAGGCGATGCTCGCGACGCCGCGGGCGACGGATGCGGACCGGGGCGGCAGGGGCGACGTGCTCAGCCAGCTTCGGGGCTATCCGAGCCGCCACGCAGGGATGCCGAGAGCCATGGTTCACACGCCAACGACGAAGGGCAACCAGACGGCGCCGAGCATGATGAAGTGGGCGGGCGCTCGGGCCTTGGCGGCGATGCTGCAGGCCCATGGGCTGAGTGGAACGGCGGCCTTGCCAGTCACCTACGGCTGGATGATGGGCTATCCGCCTGGCTGGCTGGCGCGCGCATTGCGGTCGGCGGTCCTCGCGGGACGGCTGGAGCTAGTCTCGTCGTCGAAGCGTTCGGCGACGCCGTCGTCCCGCAGATCCCGGAAGCCATCGGCCGAGCCATCCTGAGGACGGAAGCCGCCCTTGAGGCCGTGCTGTCGCCCGGTCGTGCCGCATGACCCCCTCAATCCAGCAGAGCGCCGCGCCTGGTGATCGGCTCGCCGACGAAGACACGCACCGGCGCGCCCCCTCTTTCCTTCCCAAGGAACACCCCATGACCGAGACCCAAACTTTCCCGCCCGAAATCATCGACGTGCTGCGCAAGATCGGAAAGGTCGAGTGGGGCGCTACCGCTCCGGCGACCGCCGAAGAGCACGGCGCGATGACGGTGAATAGTGTCCAGATCACCGCTGAGACCTTCGCGCAGACCGAGCCGCAGCCGATGAACGGCCTCTACGCCGAGGGCACTGAAACGATCGTCTGCCATACCGGCACGTCTCCGAACTCCGCGAACATCGCCCGCGCGCTGACCGGCGCCTGGAACCATCTGGTCGACTTGGTCGGCCCGGCCCCGGAGGCCTGACCCATGACCGAGACCCCTTCCCCCATTGAAACTGAACAACGAGAGCGGGTCGTAGCCGCTGCGAAGAAGGCTCCAGTCCAAGAATGGCATGAGTGGATGAGCCTCTCGACGGGCACGTTCAGCATCCACGACAACGACGGGCGCGAAGTTCTGCACTGGTCCGGCTTCGACGCGTCGGCACTGACGACGAAGAAGGACCGCGAGCGCCTCTGTCGGTTCGTGGGCGCCGCCAACCCCTCGACCATCCTGGCCTATGAAGCCGCCCTTGAAGAAGCCGAGGCGTTCAGTGAGCAGCGTCGGCTTGTTGTCGCGCACCTTCGCGAAGAGACGGAAAAGCACAAGCAAGCCCTCTCCATCCTCCAGCAGGAGAACGAGCGGCTGCGGGGCGTAATCCAGGAAGCGGTCGATCTGCTCCTTGAGCGCATCCACCACAACCCGGCCCGCTCGGCTGCGCACAACGCACGCCTGACGCTTCAAGCCGCTCTCCAGGCCCCTCAGAGCCAAGGGGGTGAAGGCAATGGGTAAGCTGACCTCCGAGGAAATCTTTGACGAGTGGATCCGCGCCTTGGACGAGGACGTGATCCAGGCCGAGTACGGCTACGAGGACGGCGAGTTCACCGTCTATCCCGAGCACTGGCGGCCGATGTTCAACGAAGGCCTGACGCCGGAAGCGGCCTTCAAGCGCGCCCTCTCGGCCCATTCAAGGAGCGCCTGACCATGGCTGATGCACTGAAAGAAGCCGTCGCGTTCATGGAGCGGGCTGGCGCGATGCTGGGCCGGGGCGAGATGCCGTCGCCAACATCGCTCTACGCCGTCAAATGGCACGCCGCACACGCGACCATCCTCGCCGCCCTCTCAGCCGCCGAAGCCCGTGAGCGGGTGAAGGACGAGCAGATCGCGAAACTGCGCGCGGCCATCAACTGGCTGGACGAGCCGTTCATCGACAAGCTCACGACGGCCGACGAACTCCGCTCCCGCATCGGCTTCATGATGGCCGACCGAGACCGCGCCCTCACCCCGGAGACGCCCCATGCTGAGTGACCAAGACCGCGCGCTGATCGAGCGCGTGATGGGACCGCCTCTCCGAGAATATGGACCCAACGACGTGACGGGTATCAGCATGTCGCAGATCGCCGAACTCCTCGACGCCGCCCGCGAGGAAGGCCGCCAGACCTCTGGGGAGCGGGTCGAACAAGAAGCTTGGAGCTACGACCTATCAGCCATCCCGAATGGACCCATAGAAGTCGCGTTCGATGGCGGCCTTGGCATGTGCAACATCCAAGTGTGTGAACGCCGCATCGTCGGCCCCACGCTCGTCGATAACGGCCACCCCGTACCCTCTGACCGGCTTGAGCGTGCCTTCTTTGTCGAAGGCGCTCGCATCCCCGATCGCGGTTGGCGGGCGTACGCATGGCGCCGTCCGACCATTCCGCCCTTATCGCCCCAGGCCGCGCCGGTCGAGCGCAAGCCCCTCATCTCGCCGCCGACCACATTCGCTGAGCAAGCAGCCTTCGAGTTGAGCCATCGCGGAATTGCTCCGGTCGAGCAGGGGGAGGGTGCGTCGTGATCTACAAGGTTCCGACCAAGGCGGAATATGCCCCCGACGTCGAGGCGGCCTCCGAGGCTTTCCGGCGCGACCTGAGCCAAAACCTGAAGTGCGAGCCGGGTGTCCGGTGCATTGCCGCCCGCCCTGAACGCTGCCGGTGGTGCGCCTCCCATCGCGCCGCCGTATGGCCCCGAAAGGACCACTCATGACCGACATCCCCGTTCACCCGGTCCAGACGAAGCGCGGCGGCGGCCATCCTCCGAGCCAAGCGCCCCAGGTCGTCACCCTGCGCGCCTACGAGGTCTACAAGCACCTCCACGGCGAGCAGGAAGCCATGATCACCGGACCGTGCCGTGGCGGCTTCGGCGCGGGCGAGATTATCGCCTTCCTCTACGCCCACACCTTTCCGAAGGCCGAATGGCGCGACCGCGTCGAGGAAGCCCTTCGCGGCATGAAGGGGATTTGATCATGACCGACACGCACAAGGGCGACGATGCGGGCCTGATCGAACTGAAGCCGTGCCCGTTCTGCGGCGGGCGTGGCGAGTTCACGCCACATAGTGAGCTGGCGGGCATGATCATTGCGGGGTGTGAGAACGGTGATTGCCCCGGCCATGTCGTCGCTTACGATTTTGTGAGCAGAGAGACGGCGGCGAACTTCTGGAACCGCCGCCCCACGGATGACGCCTCTCTAGTGAAGGACCATTCTCCCGGCCTCGGCAATATGGTCGGCGGGGTGGGTCAGGGCGAGGCGGTCGCTTGGCGATTTCGCTCCCCGGAGTACGGGGGAACCCTCCGTCCATGGGTCTACGAGGAGTCTGAACCGAAGTTCCACCCAAGCCGGGGATATAAGGTCGAGCCCCTCTTCGCCTCCCCCGCTGCTGGTGGTGGGTGGAAGCCGGAGCGGGAGGCGGTGGCGCGCCTTATCTTCTTCATACACGGCGACGGCCTTCCGGCTGACAGCGCCATGCACACGTCCAACGACGAGCACTGGAATTTCTGGAAGAACGACCCGCCGCATGAGGACGCCTGGAAAGCCGCCGACGCCATCCTAGCCCTGCCAGCCGCTCCCTCTCTGGGGGAGGCGTAGACCATGGCCTTCGAACTTGAAGCCCACTTCGGCGACGAGGCGGCGCGCGAATATCGCACGATCATGCGCTCGCTTCAGTCGTTCGCCCATCGCACCAAATGTCCGCTCGGGTCCGACGTCATCCAGTGGTTCGCCGCCAAGAACGTCGAGCTGGATGCCGCCATTCGGGCGAGCCGCCAAGCCCTCAAGGAGGCTGACCATGACCGCTGACCTGATCGCACGTCTTGAAGCGGTTCTGACCGAGGTGAGCGACGATTTGGCTGGGGAATTGGATGGCCGATACGCCGGGATGCTAGACCACCCCGCTATGAAGCGCCGGTACGACCGAGACATGGAGCCGGTCATCAAGGCCCGCTCCCTTCTCCGCGCCCTATCTAAGGAGGGGGAGCATGGCTGAAGCCTTCAGCGTCTCGACCATCAGCGACCATGAGGCCGCGGAACGCCTCGGCTTCCCGCTACGCACCATCCGCGCCGCCATCGACAAGAACGGCCTATGCCTCCGGGCAGGCCGCCGCCGGCGCCTGACGCCGACCCAGTTCCAAGCCCTTCAAGAGGTTCTGACTCCGATATGCCGCTCAAACTTTACCCGAGGAAGAGCGGTATCTTCCACATCCGCGGTACTGTCCAAGGCACACGTGTTGACGAAAGCGCACGAACTCGCGTCCGCTCCGAAGCCGAAGCCATCAGGGCGCACCTCGAGGCGGACCTCTTCAAGCGCGCGGTCTATGGCGACAAGTCGGTAGCGACATTTGCTGAGGCCGCTGTGGTCTACATGGAAGCCGGTAAGCCCAACGATCACCTTGAGGCGCTGCTATCTGAGATTGGGATGACGAAGCTGTCGGCGATCGACCAGAACTTCGTTGACCGCCTGGCGAAGCGAATGAAGCCGAAAGCGGCGCCCGCCACCCTGATCCGGCAAATCTACACGCCCATCTCAGCGGTCATGAACTTCTCGGCACCCAAGCTCTGCGATGCGGTGAAGTTCTCCAAGCCGAAGGGCGCGGGCGCTCGGGTCGACCAGATGTCGCCGGCCGAGGTCGAGATCATGCTCGGCTTCCTCCCGCCCCACCTTCGGGATCTGGTGATCTTCTACGTGGCGACCGGTTGCCGGGCGACGGAGGCCCTGAACCTGGAATGGCGGGATGTCTCGCCCGATGGCCAGCGCGTCGTGTTCTGGGAGACCAAGGGCGGCTATGCGCGCGGCGTCGATCTCCAGCGCCGGGCGCGCGCGGCCCTGCCGAAGCGCCCTGAGAATGGCGAAGGGTTCGTCTGGCTGAACAGCGACGGCGAGCCCTGGTCCGCCTACGACTCCGTCAACACGACCCTCAAGAAGCACTGCGCACGGCGGAAGCCGAACGGCGAGTTCATTCCGTTCAAGGAGCGGGCTGACTACACAGGGCCGACGTTCCGGCCGGTGCATTGCCACCTTTTCCGCCACACCTGGGCGACCTGGGCTTATGCCGTCACCCGCGACCTGACCCTGCTTATGGCGCAGGGTGGCTGGAAGTCGGTCGCCATGGTCATGCGCTACGCGCACACCGCGAGCCCGGACTTGGCGCAGGCGGTGAAGCGCGCGGGTTGGGAGATCAGAGGGAGGCGATAATTTCGACACCTCGCAACGCCTTATGCTACAAGGGTTCGCGAGATTGGCGCTCAACATTGGTAAGGCTGAGGTCCTGGGTTCGAGTCCCAGTCGTGGCACCATCGGGACCCAAAGCAATTCAAAGCTTTGGGTCCCGACCATTAGCGAAGAGCCCCATTCCTGAAATTGTCCGGTCGGCGCGTTTTCCTATGCGCACGCGCGCGGCCATCGGCCGTCAGTCGCTGGGCGACGTGACCGCATCGATGACGCCGAAATCCGTGATGATGGACGCTGGACGGTCTTGGGCGTCGTAGCCGACCCAGGACGCGTAGAAGCCATCGCCCCAACCGGATGAGAACATGGCGATCCCACCGGGCCCCACGCTTTCCATCAGCGCGAACTGATACGGCATGCCAAGCTTTGGCCCCTGCGCCTCGCCCCGCACTTGCCACTGTTCTCCCAGAGCTTCCCAATCCCCCGGCGGCAGAGCCTTCAAGGACGCCAGCGCTCCGCTATCGATGAAGGCGCCCGTCCCGGCGTCCACGCCATATCCGAAGACCTCCGAACCCTTGAGGTTGCGAGCGTCCTGCTCAGCCGTGACGGCGATACGCCATCGAACCGGAGCCTTGTCGGACAGCAGCAGGCGGGCCAGGGCAATGCGATGTCCGCTCTTGCCCGTGTCGGCCACAGCCACATCGACCGGATAGCGCCCTGGCGGAATGGCCAGGTCGAGGGGCTTCTCATCCCCGGACAGAACGAACGGGTCAGCGAGAATCAGCCGACCGCTTGAAAGGTTCAGCTCGCCCAGACGCACCACACGGACGGGATAGCGCTCGCCGTCCGCCTCCCCGATGAAGCCCCCGCTGAAGGCGGCCTTCAGGACGTCCGGCTTCGGCGTGACCTGGGCGCTCGCCGAACAGCCACAGAGCAGGGCCACACATAGAATGAAGGCTTTACGCAACATCGACCTCTCCCATGACGCCATAAGGCCATGCCGCCTGTCCGGCAGCTAGGGTTCTCCCTAATGCCGCCCGCATCGTGACGGGCCTAGGGTCTGCCTCGAGTTCGCCAGGGAGCGTTTCCGATGCAAGTGTCCGCCGCCAGCCGTACGAGCGTGGAATCCAGCAGCGCCAGCGGGAGCGCGTCCAGCGAGCACATCGTCAAGAGCGGCGAAACGCTGTCGGGCATCGCCGCCGAGCGCGGGGTGTCGCTGAGCAGCCTGCTGGCCGCCAACCCGCAGATCATCAATCCGAACCTGATCCGCCCGGGCCAGGCGCTGAACCTGCCACCTCGCGAGGGCGCGAGCAGCTATACGGTGAAGTCCGGCGACACCCTGTCGACGATCGGCGCCAAGCTGGGCGTGTCATGGCAGGCGATCGCCCAGGCCAACAATCTGCGGGATCCGAACCTGATCTCGCCGAACCAGGAGCTGGTCATCCCCGGCGGCGGCGCGCCCTCTAGCGTTCCCAGCCGTCCGGCCAACGACACCGCACCGGTCACGGGGACCGCGACGCCCACCGGCGCCCTGCCCTCCACCGAGGGCCTGAGCAACGCGCAGAAGTTCGAGCTCTATTCCAACTACGTGAACACCTATGGCGACACCCAGGCCAAGGCGGATCTGGCCGCCGGCAAGCAGGTGATCCTGGGTCTGCGCACCGACACCGCGCTGAGCGCCAACAATGGCAAGGGCGCCTATGACGACCGGGTCGTGGTGCTGCAGGCCGGCGCGCAGGTCCGCGAGTTCTCCGCCGCCACCGAGCCCTCCAGCCAGTACGACGGCCGCTACGGCGGCGACGCCGACGGCGACGGGCGCAAGGAGTTGGGCCGCATCGCCGAGGGCACGGTGACCTTCAGCAAGAGCCACAGCGCCAATCTGGGCCAGGTTCTGCGGCCGACCGAAGCCCACGACATCGTCCGCGACACCAATCACGACGGCCGCATCGGCGCCGGCGACAAGACGGTGCAGAGCAGCGACGGCTCGTTCCTGTTCCACGCCGGCGGCAACAGCAACACCGGCTCGGCCGGCTGCCAGACGATGAAGCCCGGCGACTTCCAGAGCTTCTGGAGCAGCCTGGGCGACCAGTCGCGGTTCAACTACGTGCTGGTCAATGTCGGCACGCAGGGCGCGCCGACCACTCAGGAGCGGACCCAAGCCACGACACCCGCCAACACGGACCAGCCGACTATCGGCGGCCTCTCCGAGCAGTACGAGTCCGGCGGGCGCGGTCCCGGGACGGTCTCGTCGGGGACCGGCGATCCGGGCGGCGTCTCGTATGGGACCTATCAGCTGGCCGGCAACCGCAACCGGCCGCAGGAATTCCTGGCCAGCGAGGGCCAGCGCTGGGCCGCCGAATTCGGCGCCTCGACCCCGGGCTCCGCCGCCTTCAGCGCCACCTGGCGCGAGATCGCCGCGCGCGAGCCGGAAGCCTTCGGCGCCGCCCAGCACGACTACATCCAGCGCACCCACTACCAGGTCCAGGCCGACCAGGTTCAGGGCAATACCGGCATCGACGTCACCAACCGCTCGGCCGCCCTGCGCGACGTGGTCTGGTCGACGTCCGTCCAGCACGGTCCCGAGACCGGGGTGATCGCCCGCGCCATCGCCAATGTCCGCGCCCAGGGCCACACGCCCAGCGAGGGCGACGCCTTCGACCGCGCCCTGATCAACGCCGTCTATGACGAGCGCGGCCGCCGCAGCGACACCGGCGGCCTGGCCTATTTCACCAGCGCCAGCGCCGCGGTGCAGACCTCGGTCGCCAACCGCTTCGCCGAAGAGCGCCGCGACGCGTTGAACATGCTGAACCCGTAACGGATCACGGCATGAAGACGCTCATTGGGCTGGCGGCCCTGGCCTTGTTCACCAGCGCTCCCCTGACCGTCGGCGACGACCTGGCCAAGGCCCATGCGGCCTGGCCGGGCACACGGCTGAAGATCGTCCAGGCCTATCCCTGGGCCAAGTTCGCCGTGCTGCGCGAAGGCCGCCCCGTCGCCGTCCTGACCTTCGACGGCGAGAACGAGGATCTGGCCGACGGCTCCAACAGCTTCAAGCGCATCGGCGAGACGGTCGACTGGTCGGCCCTGAAGCCCAGCCTGAAAGTCACCCGCATCGAAGGACCGTCCCGATGAAAGCCATCGAAGCGATCGACGGCGTCTCGCTGTCGAGCGACGTCCCCCGTCCCGCCGCCGAGCACGTCAATGTCGCGCGGGTGGCCGTGGAAGCGATGGCCGCCATGGCCGGCTTCGCTGTCGCCGATCCGCTGGGCGGGGCCGATCGCGGCGTGGTGCTGAGCCAGGGCTGGAGCGACTTTCACCAGTCCGGCCACGCCCAGGTCGCCGGCGACCTGCGCAGCCTGACAGCCCAGACCGGCCAGACCGTCGCCGCGCGTCTGTCGTCCAGCTCGCCCATCGACGCGGGCCGCATCGAGCGCGCCCTGATGGACTTCGCGCGCGCTCTGCGCGTCCAGGCCCAGGAGCGCCCGCACCTGACCACCGCCCAGTTGGTCGAGCCCCTGCTGCGCGCCCTGGGCGACCAGCTCTCGCCCCTGCCCGGCGTCAACCAGGATCCGGTCGAGCGCTTCGTGCGCCTGATCGACGCCGCCCGCGACGACCTGGCCCGCTAGCTCTCCTGCCACGGACAAAAAAGAACCCCCGCCGAAGCGGGGGGTTAGGGAAGCGCTCCGGCGAACCGGAGCGCTTGGGGTGTGGGACCCGGAGGCAGGCTTGTTGTCTCAGAAGTTCGGGGTCGGCAGACCCAGGAAGCGGGCCGCCAGGCTGGTCTCGGCCTGGGCCGAGGCGCCGGCGAACAGGCTGATCCCGCCGCCGCCCAGCAGCCAGCCGGTCAGGAACAAACCGAGGCTGCTGTTGAAGCTCTGCAGGCCTTCAAGCAGGGCCTTGTTCTCGTCGCGGGTCAGATTGAAGTCGGCCTGGCCGACATCGGCGCCGGTCAGGTCGCTGCTCCAGCCGCTGGTCGAGGCATCGTTCTCGTTGATCACCAGCCCGTCGTCATTAGCCGCATCGAGCGCATAGCCGTTACCGCCCAGCGAGACGGAGAGATCGCCCTTGGTCAGCTCGCTGACGCCGTCGATGACCACCGCCTGGTCGCCGCGGGTGACCACCACCTGGCTGGCATAGGTCATGTCGCGGCCGTCCTGCGACTTCTCGGTGTTGATGGTGATCTTCGTGCCGTTCTCCAGCTGCAGGGTCGTCGCGCCCCAGAAGTCGCCGACCGCCTTGCCGTTGTATTCGAAGTGAGGGTCGCCCCAGATCCGCGTGGCGTTGCCGTCGGCGTCCTTGACGATAATCTCGGAATTGGCCTCGTCGATCGACAGGGTGTAGCCGTCGCCGATATCGACCTGCGCCTTGCCTTCCGAGGGCATGGTCGCGGTGAAGCGTGAGGCCTCGGGCGGGGCCCACACCGCGCCGCCGGCGGCCGAGGCCAGCGAGAACTGCATCACGCCGAAATTCATCGACTTGCCCAGCTGGGCGGCGAAGCCTGACAGCAGGGTGGCGTTGATCGCGCCGGTCAGCGCCCCGTTGATCGTGGTCATGGGAAAGCCCCTTTCCAGAAGGTTCGGCCGCTCATCGGCCTCGGAAAGGAACTTGGTCCGGCGGCGGTCCGGCCGATAGCTGGGGCTTATCCCATTGGGGAAAACCCTAGCTCGCCACCCGCGACATGGTCTTCAGCACCTGCAGGATCACCGCCGGCCGTGCGCCCATCTCGTTGAGCAGCAGTTGAACCAGGCCCGTCATCATCGCCACCAGCACCGCCGTGGCGATCCAGGCCTTGATGGCCAGGCCCAGGGCGAAGACGTTCAGCTGCGGCGCATAGCGGTTGGCCAGGCCCAGGCCCGCATCGACCAGGAACAGCACCACCAGAGCCGGCGAGGCCAGCATCACAGCCATGGTCATCAATCGCGAAAACTCGCCTTCAAACAGGGTCAGGCTGCGCAGGCTGAGCACCGGCGACAGGCTGCCGATCGGCCACAGGACGTAGCTGTCCAGGATGGTGCCGACCATCAGCAGCAGGCCGCCGGCGAACATGAAGACGAAATTGGCCAGGCGGGCCATGAACTCGCCGGTCAGCGAGGTCTGGTGACCGCTCAGGGGGTCGACGACCTGGGCCATGGTCGCCCCGACCTTGGCGTCGATGATCTGCCCCGCCGCCTCGAACGCCCACAGCATGGTCGAGAAGAAGAAGCCAATGATCACCCCGACCAGGGCTTCCTTGCCGAAGATCAGCAGCCACTGGACGGTGGGCAGATGCAGCTGGGTCACCTGCGGCTGCAAGGTCACCACGATGATCCCGAAGCACAGGAAGATCGAGTTGCGCACCAGCGGCGGCACGGTGTCGGGCGACAGCAGCGGCATCAGGGCGAACGCCGCCGCGATCCGCGTGGCGCCCACGGCCAGAACCAGGGTCTGGCCGAAGACGGCGGTCATCCAGTCCGGGGTTGGACTCATCGGCGGATCATGGCCGGAAACTCGGTGAACACCCGGTCGCCGAACCGATACAGCGAGCCGCCCACCAGGCTGGCGGTGGCGAAGATGGTCAGCACGATGGCGAAGAACTTGGCGGCGTATTGCAGGGTCTGTTCCTGCAGCTGGGTGGCCGACTGCACGATGGCGACCAGCAGGCCGACGATCGAGGCCACGGCGATCGGCGGGGCCGACAGCACCAGCACCAGCCACAGGGCCTGGTTCACCAGCTCGATGGCTTGGGAATTCATCATGATGGCCTCCTTCAGGCGTACGAGAGCACGAGGCCGTGGGCCAGCTTCACCCAGCCGTCGATCAGGACGAACAGCAGCAGCTTGAACGGCAAACTCACGGTGGTGGGCGACAGCATCATCATCCCCATGGCCAGCAGGATGTTCGACACCACCAAGTCGATGATCAGGAACGGCAGGAAGATCAGGAAGCCGATCTGGAAGGCCGCCGACAGCTCCGAGACGGTGAAGGCCGGGACCACCACGATGAAGTCGCGCTCGGTGATGGCGGCGGCGCGCTCGGGCGTGTTGATGCGGCGGGCGGTCTTCAGGAAGAAGGCGCGCTCGCGCGGGCTGGAATGCTTGATCAGGAAGCCCCGCAGCGGCTCCTTGGCGCGCTCGACGTAGTTGTAGAGCTGCTTGGTGTCGCTGCTGATCGCCGTGGTCGGCGCCTGGTTGGCCGTGACCCGACCGATGTCCTGGGCGACCGGGTACATCACGTAGAGGGTCAGGATCAGCGCCAGGCCGTTCAGCACGATGTTGGGCGGCACCTGCTGCAGGCCCAGGGCGTTGCGCAGCAGGCTCAGGGTCACGACGATCTTGGTGAACGAGGTCACCATCACCGCCACGAACGGCGCCAGGGCCAGCAGGATGACCGTGATCAGCGCCGAGCCGGGCGAGAACTGGGTAAGGTCCATCCGGATCAGGCCTCCAGGCTGTCGATGACCAAGCCATAGGCCTCGCCTAGCGCCACCAGCCGGCCGGAGGCCACCGGACGCTCGCCGGCCAGCAGCACGGCGCGGGCCTCGGCGGGCGGGACCTCCAGCGTGACGGTCGAGCCGGGCCGCAGGGCCGCCAGTTGCGCTACGCTCAGCGTCACATCGCCCAGCGCCACCCGCAGCGTCACGGGCAGGTCGGCAGTAGCCAGGCCGGCGGGATCAGGGGACGCGGCGGCTTCGACGCACGCGGACAGGTCGCTCATGGCGATCGGCTCCAGACTGTTGATGGAGAACCGCCCCCCGGCGGGTGAAAAGGCGCCGCGCGCACGGCGTCCGGCGAAGGCGATCGTCGCGGGCAAGGCCCGCTCGACGCCGAACGGCAGCAGGACGACATCGCCGACGCCGAGGTTCTGACTGGCCGGGACGCTCGGGCCCTCCAGCGTCAGGACCACAGGCAACGGCACGGCCAGGGCCGACAGATCCGCCTCGCCGACGGCCGGCTCGGGCCAAGCCTCGGCCGCGGCCAAGTCCAGGGCCAGCACCACCGCATGGCGGCGTACGGCCTCGGCGTCGAACGCCTCGACCCGGACGAGCAGAGCCGCCTCGGCGCCGTCCTCGACATCGACCGGATCGAAGGCGAAATCGCCGGTCTCCAGCGCCGCCAGAAGCGGCTCCAGTCGGTCCAGGCGCACCAGCACCTCGGCATGGTCGCGCGGCGGCGCCTCTTCCCGAACTTGCGTCAGACCGACCCGGCCGGCGAGGGTGTCGAACACCACCCACGGACCGTCGGGCGCGTCTTCGATGATCGCCGCCTTCAGGGTCAGGCCATCGGCCGAACGGGTCAGGATCGACAGCATCCGCTCGCGGGCCGCCGCCAGCCTGGGCGACAGCGGCGGCAGGCGGGCGATCAGCGGTTCGGGCGTGAGAACCTCGCTCATCGCGCGCCGTCCACGCGGCCGGCCACCGCCATCCGCACCAGGTTGGAGACGTTGGTCGCCCCCATCTTGGTCATGATCCGCGAGCGGTGCAGCTCGACCGTCTTGGGACTGATGCCCAGCTTGTAGGCGATGACCTTGTTGACGTCGCCGCCGACCACCAAGTCCATCACCTGCCGCTCGCGCTCGGTCAGAGTCGAGAGGCGCTGCTGGAAATCGTCCTGCTCGGGCGAGGCCGCCGGCAGGCTGGCGAAAGCCTTCTTCAGGGCCGCCTCCAGCGCCGCCTCGCGGAACGGCTTCTCCAGGAAGGTCACCGCGCCCTTGCTCATCGCCTCGACCGCCAGGGGCACGTCGCCGTGACCGCTCATGAAGATCACCGGCCGCTCGCAGCCCCGGGCGCGCAGGGCATCCAGCAGCTCCAGGCCCGACATGCCGGGCATGCGGACGTCCAGCACCAGGCAGCTGCCGGCCGGCGGATCGCCAGCATCCAGGAAGGTGCGTGGGTCGTCGAAGGTGCTGACGGCGTAGCCCAGGCTCTCCAACCACCAGGCGGCCGACTCCCGGAACTCGCCATGGTCGTCGACCAGGCAGACCGCACCGGCTGCGGCCGGTTCGGATGTGGGGGTCATGGTTCATCCTCCTGCTGCGCAATCGGCAGCGCGATGTGAAAGACACTTCCCCCTCCGGGCGCGTCGGCGTGCCACAGCCGTCCCCGGTGCAGCTCGACGATCGAGCGGCAGATCCCCAAGCCCACGCCCATGCCGCCGGCCTTGGTCGAATTGAACGGCGCGAACAGGCGCAGGGCCTGGTCCTCGGGCACGCCCGGCCCGGTGTCGGCGATCGTCACCTCGACGAAGCGACCGTCGGCGCTGGCCGCCCCCGCCAGGGTCAGGCGGCGAGCCCCCGGCCGATCGCGCATGGCGTCCAGGCCGTTGCGGGCGATGTTGACCAGCACCTGCTGGACCATCACCGCGTCGCCCAGCACCGGCGGCAGGTCGTCGGCCAGATCCGAGCGGGCCTGGACGCGGTCGCGGACAATCTCCCAGTCCAGCAGGTCCAGCGTCGCGCGAGCCAGGCCGGCCAGGGCCAGCGGCTCGGCCTTGGGCTTGCGCTGCTCGACGAAGCCGCGGATTCGCTGGATGACGTCGGCGGCGTAGAGGGCCTGATCGGACGCCTTGGCCAGCGCCTCGTCCTGGGTCTCGGGCGTCAGGGCGCCGCGCGCGGCCCGGGCCCGCAGGCCGCGCACGATATTGGCGATCGAGCCGGTCGGCTGGTGCAGCTCGTGGGCCAACATCGGGGGCATCTCGCCCACCGACCTCCTCCGCGAGGTCAGCAGCAGCCGCTCGCGATCGGCCAGCCGTCGGCCCTCGGCGGCCTGGCGCTCCTCGGCGCTAGTCAGCATCAGCCAGACGCGGTCGTCGGCGTCGCGCGAGGCGCGGGCCTCGAACACCGCCCCGTCTTCGGGCGAGGCCACCCAGGCCGGCTCGCCGCGCGCGGCGGCGTCGAAGGCCGGGCTCAGCACTGCGCCGGGCAAGGCCCCCTCCTCCAGCGCCGGCAGCAGACGGGCGAAGGCGGGACTGCGCCAGGACAGCCGCGGCGGCGCCCCTTCGAAGGCCGCCACGGCCAGATCCAGGGCCGCCAGGGCGGTCCAGGCCGGATCGGACAGCGGCCTTGCCCGTTGAGTCAGGGTCATGCGCGGCCCTCTAGGGAAAACCCGCATGGCTCGATCGGCCCGATTTGCTTATCTAGGCTGTGAAGGAGACCGTCATGAGCACGATCCGCAACGACCTGCAGGGCCTGTCGTCCGCCTGGGCCGCGCGTCTCGACCTCGACGCGGGCGCATCGCGCCGCAGCGACTCCGAACCGTTCGGCGACTTCTCGGCGTTCAGCGCCTCGGAAGCCGGCGCGATCGACCTGGCCGCGTCCGGCCTGGGCGCCGACGAGGCGACCCGCGCGGTGATCGACCGCCTGACCGAACTGCGACACGACGGCCTGTTCTAGGTGGCTGAACGCGCGCTGAAAGCCGAGCCCGACTGGCGCGGCGGCGCGGCGGCCCTGGCCGCCGGTCTTCAAGCCCAGACCACCCTCGACGGCCGCGTCGACGTGCTGGAGCGCGTCTGCGACGGCTTCGGCGAGGCGCTCTATCCCGGCTTCGCCAAGCTGCTGGCCGCTCTGGGCCATTTCGGCTCGCCGGCCGTCAAGGCCCTGGCCGCCGAGGCGCTCGCCCATGCCCTGATCACCGCCCGCCTGCCCTCGACCCGCGTGCCGGCCTGGGGCGCCCTGCCGGGCGGTTTCGGCGGCGCCTCGCGGCCCGTGGGTCCGCTGGAATTCCTGTGCGTCTGGCTGGTGCGCGACGTCGCCCGTGAGCGGCTGGACGACGATGCGTTCAAGAGCGCCCTGACCCTGGTGCTGGATCTGGTCTGCGCCTCGCCCCGCGCCGCCGGCCTCTATGCCGACAAGCTGCTGATCGACATCGAGGACCCGGCCGAGGGCCTGCACGACGCCCGCAGCCGCCGACTGGTCCAGACCCTGGCCGAACGCTGGCGGGCCGGCGATGCGCCCGACCAGATCGCCGAGGCGGTGCTGCGCAGCGCCCGCGCCGATCGCGGCGACCGCTTCGGCCTGCCGGCGTTCTGAGGCCACAGCCCTCACTCCATCGTCCCCGGGACCTTCGGGTCCAGGCCCTCGGCGCCCAGCGCCAGCCGCAGCTCCGACAGCGACAGGCCCCGCGCTTCCAGGCGGCGACGCAGCGCTTCCAGAGACTTGGTCACCTCCGGCGTCGCATCGGGTCGCGCGGCCAGGATCAGCGACAGCGAGCCGTCGGCTCCGCGCTTGACGCCCAGGCCCACGACCGAGGCCTGCTCGATGAAGACATTCAGGGCCTTGCCCTTGTCACCTGCCGCCGCAGACCAGGCGCGGTCCATCGTCGCCATCAGGGCGCTGACGTCGCCGGCCGTACCGCCGGCGGTGGGGACGGGAATGGCGATCTCGGCCTGGGCGCCACCCTGAGCGGTCGGCGCAAACCCGGCGATCGCGCCTGTGTCGCCGCTTTCACTCTTGGCCGCCTGGGCCTGGGCCGGCGCGGGACCGAACAGGGCCGACAGCCCCTCGCCTTCCCGCTCCTTTTCCTCGCGCTTGGCGGCCTTGGGCTGGCTCTTCACCTGCTGGCGCTCGCGGGGTTCGGCGGCGCGCAGGAAGGCCGAGAAGTCGTCGCCGCCGCGCCAATCCGGCGTGATCGGCGTGTTCGACTGCCGGGGCGCCGGATTGGGCGTGCGCACGCGGTCCGCGCTGGTGTCGATGTCGCGTCCGGTCACCACGCGCGTCTCCTGGTCAGGTCTTCGAGTTCGAGCTGTTCGCGCTCTTCGCGGTCGAGAAGGCGCTGGACGCGCGCGCCCGAAAGCTGGTCGCGCATGGCGTCGCGCCGGCCCTCGGCCCGCATGACCACCGCGATGGCGTCGGTGAGGATCGCGCGGGCGGCGTCCAGGGCGTCGCGCGCGGCGTCGCGGTCTAGGACCGCCTGGAGCTTGGTCGCCGCCAGGGTCTCGCGTCGCGCCAGGCCGGCCTGGATGACGGCCGCCGAACCGCTCAGTTGCTCGGCGAACCAGATGTCGAGCCGCCGGGCCTCATTCTCAGCGCGGACCACGGCCGCCTCGGCGCGAGCCAGCAAACCAGCGGCCGCGCCGACGGCCTCCTGGGCCTGGGCGGCGGCCTGACGCGCCAGGTCCAGCCGCCGCTCGCGCAGCTTCACCACCGGGGTCAGAGCTTCGATCTTGCGAGTGGGCGTCATGCGGCCAGGGCCTCCAACGCGGCCCAGGCTTCGTCGAGGCCGATCCGCTCGTGCGGGGTCTGGCGCAGCAGGGCGTTGATCGCGGGCCAGGCGGCGATGGCCTCGTCGGCCTGCGGATCGCCGCCGGGCTTGTACTCGCCGATGCGGAGCAGGAACTCGACCTCGGCGTATTTGGCCATCCAGGCGCGCAGCTTCATGGCGGCCGCCTGCCGGGCCGGGCTCACCAGCCGCGGATAGAGGCGGCTGAGGCTGGGGGGGGTGGCGGTGGCCGGCTAGTGGCCGGCCCGGCCCCGCCTGCCCCACAGGTAGGTGTGGCCATCCAGGATCGAGCGGACTTCTTCGCCGACCGGATCGCCGCCGTCCTCGTCCTCGACCAGCACGGTGTAGAAGGCGGTGATCGCACCGCCGCCGGGCGCGGATCCGGCCCGTTCGAACAGGCGCGGCAGCTCGGCGAAGACCGACGGCGGAAAGCCCCGGCGCACGGCCGGCTCGCCGACCGACAGGCCGATCTCGCGCAGGGCGCGGGCGAAACGGGTGACGCTGTCCATCTGCAGCATGACCTTGCGGCCCTGGCTGCGGAATCCTTCCGCAATGGCGGTGGCGATGTGGGCGGCTCGCACCCGCTCCATGGCCGGCCGGTCCGAGGTCGAGACGATCACCACCGAGCGGGCCAGCCCCTCCGGACCCAGGCTGTCGTCCAGGAACTCGCGCACTTCGCGGCCGCGTTCGCCGATCAGGGCGATGACATTGACGTCCGAGCGGGCGTGGCGGGCGAACATGCCCAGCAAGGTCGACTTGCCGCCGCCGGCCATGGCGAACACCCCGACCCGCTGGCCGACGCCAGTGGTCAACATCGTGTCGACGGCCCGGACGCCGGTGGCGAAGGTCGCGTCGATCGGCGGCCTCTGCAGCGGGTTTGGCGCATCGGCGAAGACGGGGAACAGCCGCGAGGGACCAACGATCGGCCCCAGGTCGTCCAGAGGATGGCCGTGCGCATCGATGACCCGGCCCAGCAGGCCGTCGCCGACTGCGATCTCGCCGCGGCTGGGGCCGGCCACGACCTCGGCCTCGACCGACAGGCCGTCCAGGCTGGCCATCGGCGTCAGGATCGCCGCGCCGTCCTGGAGGCCCACGACCTGGGCCTTGATCGCCGCGCCGCCGGCGGGGTCAAGGATCTCGCACTCCTGGCCGATGCGCACGTCCAGGCCGGTGGCGCGGATCGTGGTGCCGAAGGCCTGGGCCACGCGGCCCCGGCGCTCGACGGTGCGGGTGCGGCGCAGGGCGGCCTGCAGAAGGTCGGGCGTTTCGAGGGTCATACGGCGGCCTCGGTCTCGACCCGCGCGAACACCGCTTCCAGCGCCGCCAGCTGGACGTCCAGCCCGGCGCGGACATGGCCCGAGGGGGTGTCGATCAGGCACGCGTCGGGAGAAAGGCCCGGCTCGGCGGCGACCTCGACCCGCTCATGGATCGGCCACAGGCGCGCCGACACCGCCCCCACCCGCTCGGCGGCGACGCGGACCCGGATCGGCTCCTGGGGCAGCAGGTCGCGCACGGCCCGCTCGGCCAGGGCGGCGAGCATGGCGTCGGGGCCGAGATCGGCGGCGATGCGGCGGACGATGTCCAGCGCCAGGGTCGCGGCCTGGCCGCGCAGGCGGGTGCGCTCGGCGTCCAGCACGCGATGGATCTCGGCCAGGGTCTCGGCGACCTGGCGCGCGGCCTGGTCCAGGCCCTCGGCGCGGCCAGCCTCGAAGCCTTCGGCGCGAGCATGGCGAGCGACGGCGTCACGGTGCGCCTCCAGGGTCTCGACCAATTCGGCGGCAGTCTCCAGGCGCTCAACGTCCTTGGCCGGAATGACCGCCTGGTCGCTCAGCAGGGCCGCCGTCGGGGCGCTGGCCAGCAGCACATAACTCATGCGGGCGTCTCCTGGGTGGCCAGCCATTGGCGGGCCTGGGCCGCGGCGGCGCGGCCGGCGGCGGGGTCGATCGTGACGTCGGCGGCGGGGAGCAGCGCCGCGAGGCGGCTGGCTAAAGCCGGTTCCTCGGCGTCAGCGCGCAGCGCGGCTGCGCCCAGGGCCGTTAGAGTTTCGATGCTGCCTGGTAGCACCTCGACCGCATCGATCTCGCCCAAGACCGGCGCGGCTAGCAGGGCGTCGAGACGGTCGGCGCCGATCGTCTGGGCGAAGATCCGCAGCGCCTTGCCGTCGATGGTCCGGCGCAGCTTGGGCGCACACGCCGCGACGCCGGCGGCTCGGGCCAGATCCTGCCGCGCCGCCTCCGGCCACAGCACCCAGTCCGGCGCAGCGGCGATCTGCGCGAAGGCAAGCTGAGCCGGAGCATTGAGGCGCTGAGCCAGCCGCCGGGCGCGCGGCCCAAGGTCCGCCCCGCTCAGGGCGCGCGCCCGGGCGGTGATCTCGGCGCGGCGGGCGGCGCTCATGTGGTTGAGCTCCGCGTCGGCTGCAGGGTCAGCACCGGCTGCGGCGCCTTCTTCTTCATCCGCGAGGCGATGTAGAGCCCCACCCCGACGATCGCGGCCAGGATGGCCAGCAGCGGCGCGGTGAACGACTTGGCCGGGGTCGGCGGCGGCGCGGCTACCGGACGCGCCGGGAACATCACCACCGTCACCCGGTCGTAGGGCAGCCCCTCGATCGAGTTGGTCACCAGGGCCTTGATCGAACCGACCTGGCTGGAAAGGTCGACATCGGGGTTGTGGCGGATGAACACCGAGGCCGAGGACGGCTTGGGCTCGTCGGCCAGCGGATCGGCCTCGGGCACGGCGATGTGCACCCGCGCCTGCACCACCCCGTCGATCGAGGAGACGGTCTGGCTGAGTTCCTGGCTAAGGCCGTACATCAGCCGCGCGCGCTGTTCCATCGGCGAGGAGACGAAGCCTTCCTTCTTGAAGACCTCGCCCAGGCTCTCGAACTTGTCGCGCGGATAGCCCTGGTCATGCAGCACGGCGATCGCACGGGGGAAGTCGCCCGACTCGGTGCGCAGCGACCACAGCTTGCCGTCCTTCGACGCCTTGGAGGCGCCGACGCCGGCGCTCTGCAGCACCGCCACCATCTCGTTGGCCTCCCGTTCGGTCAGGCCTCCGTAGAGCTCCTTCTCGGCGCACCCCGCCATCAGAAGGGCGACGGCGACGAGAACCCCGGCGATTACGCCTCTGCGCATGACCCGCGCTCCTTACGATTGCTGACGGAACAGCTGTTGCAGCCCGTCGGACGTGCGGTTGGCGATGTTGGAGGTCAGCTGGCAGCTGAACATGAACTCGTGACAGCGCACGGTGAGACCGATCATCTCGCCGGGCGACACCGCCGCGCCCTTGGCCTCTGCGGCCTTGGCGTGCTCAGCCAGGCTGGAGGCCTGGCCGTTGACGACCTCCAGCTGCTGGAAGGCGCCCTTCATGGCCCCGCCCAGAGGCTCGGTTCCGTTGACCGGGACCGCGTTGCTGTAGGCGGCGTGCATAGCCCCCTGGAACTGGACCGCGTCGGTGATCGACGCCCCGTAGGGCGCCTGGGTGACCTGGAAGTCCGGCGGGACCAAAGCCCCGGCCGCGCTGGCGGCTTCGATGGACATGGCGGGCCTCAGTTCTTGCGGGCCATGGTCTCCAGCGCCCGGCCGACGCTGTCGACCGAGGTGGATTCCGAATTGGCCATGAAGTTCATCCGCAGGCTCTCGGCCGTCAGCATGGCCATGGTCGAGGGCTTGTCCTCGCCGCCGACGCTGATCTGGTCCGACAGTTCGGTGATGCGGGTGGCCTGGGCGTCCAGGGTCTGGCCCCAGGCGTGGGCCATGGCCTCGAACCAGGAACCGGGGCGGTTCTTGCTGTTGGAGCCGTTCAGGCCCGGCGCGATCGACAGCGAACCAAAGCCGCCGCTACCAAAGTTGTTGATGCTGTCCGACATGACGTGTCTCTCCCGTGAAGCGTTGAAGGGTGGGTGGTTTCAGAACATGAGCTGGGTGGTGCGGCCGTCCTTCTCGACGGTGACGCTCTGGCTGGCGACCTGGACGATCCGGTCGCCGGTCGGCAGGACCGAGCCGGTGAAGTAGCGGGCGCCGTCGGCCGTGGTGACGAAGCCGGCCTCGCCCGCGACGACCGAGACGACACGCTTGCCGGGCCCCTCCGCGAACAGCTTGCCGGCCTTGTCCTCGCCCGGGCGGCGCTCGATCGTCAGGCCGCGCAGGCCCCGCACGTCGGTGCGCACGGTGCGCTCGATCTCGGCGACGCGTTCGGCGGAGCCGGCGACCTCGACGCGGACGCCGGCCAGGCCTTCAGGCCGGGCCGCCGCCGGCAGGCCGCTGGCGCTGAAGACGTCCTCGACGCTTTTGGCCAAGCCCTCGCCGGTCACCACCTCGATCCGCGCCGGCAGGCGGCGGGTGTCGACGATCTGGTGCAGGCGCTCCTTGTCGCTCTCGCGCGCCAGCACGCCGCCGATCACCACCTTGCCCTCGGTCGGGCTATCCTTGACCGCCAGGCGCGCAAAGCCGTTCTGGCTGAGCATGTCGTGCACCCGGCCGGTGTCGGGACGGCGAGCGTCCCACAGCGGGGCGTTGGCGGCGGCGTAGGTCACGCAGGCCAAGGCGCCGCCGAACACCAGGATCGAGGCCGCGTGCGGGGTCTTGCGGACCATCGCCCCGGCCCGTCCCAGGATCGAGCGCCAGCCGGCCAGCACGTCGAGCGCGCTGGAGGCCATCGAGGCCGGCATGGGCTCTTCCTCGTGGTCGGCGTCGTCATTGACGGGCCGCTGGCTGGCGCCCAGCAGACGCTCGGCCTCGCTCCAGCGCGGGCTGTCGGGCGCGCCCACGGCCAAGGCGTTGTCGCCGATCATCAGCGGCAGATAGGCCGGCAGCATGGCGTGGGCCGGCGCGGTCAGGGCGTGGCCCAGCAGCGCGATCTCGCCGGCCAGCACCTCGACCTCGGCCGAGGGCGAGGCCGGGGTCAGCCGAAGCCGCACGCCCTTGGCGCTGGGATCGCGCAGGACGACGTCGCAGTCCAGGTCGTGGCCAATGGTCACGGTCTCGCCCAGGGCCAGCGGCGCCTCGGCGCCCTGGGCGCGTCCGGCCAGGACCTTGAGGACCAGGATCGAGCCGGCGTCGGCCAGCGGTTCCTCGGCGGGATTGTCGTCGCGTTCGACGGCGGCGTTCTGGGCCAGCATGGGACGTCTCTCGCTTTAAGGATTGGGAATGGGCTGCATGGTCGCCGTCGCCGGCGGCGCAGGCGGTGGGGACGGCGGCGGCGGCGGCGGCGCGACCGCGACGGGGGTCGAGCGTTTCTTGTTGGCCAGCGGCGGCGCGGGCGGCAGCGGCGCGTTCTCCACGCCCTGCACCGGCGCGTCGTAGCGCAGGCCGGCGGGGATCGCCCGCGGTTGCCCCACGCTGGCCAGGCGCGGCGTGATCAGGAACATCCGCTCGATGCGACCGCTGGTGCGCGACTGCACCTTGAACAGGTTGCCGACCACCGGAATGCTGCCCAGCACCGGGATCTTGCTGGCGTCGCGGGTGTCGGACTGCACGGTCAGGCCGCCCAGCAGCAGGCTCTGCCCCTCGGCGATCATCGCCTGGGTGTTCAGGGCCGCGCGGCGCACCACGGGGATGTTGTCGACGCGGTCGTTGGTCAGCGAACCGTCCTCGATGCTGACCAGCATGCGGATGCGTGCGCCGTTCTCGTCGCGGGTGACGTGCGGGGTGACCCGCAGGGTGGTGCCGGCCGAGACGTTGAACAGATCAACGTCGCGCTCACCGGCCAGGCGGACATAGAAGTCGCGGCTGTTTTCGAACACCGCCTCGATGTTCGACAGGGTCACGACCTGGGGCCGCGAGACGACGCGAGCCACGCCCTCGGTTTCCAGAGCGTTGAGGCGGGCGGAAAAGTAGTCGCCATTGCCGATGATAGTCGAGGCCACCAGGCCGGCCGCCGAGCGCGGCGAGGTCTGGCCGCGGATCAGGCCGCCGTCTTCCAGGCCCGCCGGGGCGTTGGGGCCCCGCCCGAACTGGATGCCGCCCTCGCCGTCGTCGAAGCGCCAGTTGATCCCCAGATCGCGGGCCCGGCCGGTGTCGATGTCGATGATCGCCGCCTCGATCTCCAGCAGCTGCGGCTCGACGTCCAGCGCCCGGACCAGCTCTTCGTAGGCCGGCATGCGCTCGGCGATGTCGCGGACGATGATGGCGTTGAGGCGGGAGTCGGCCTGGACGCGCACCGGGTTCTGCGGCGCGAAGGCGCCGGTCTGCTCGGAGGCCAGCGGCAGACCCAGGGTGCCATTGGCGTTCTGGGTCGCGTCGAAATAGGCCG